>NZ_JABWRY020000001.1:2541428-2859107 GCF_014269205.2 Pseudomonas kermanshahensis | reverse complement strand
CGGCTTCATCGGCCAGCCACTGGCGATTGTCGCTGAGCAGCCGTTCACGCTCCCGGCCATCGCTCATCAAACCGAAAGTGTCGACATCGTCGACGAATACGTTGATATCGAGTAGCGCACCGCTTGACTCTGCCAACGCCGCCGCGCGTTGTAGAGCCGGCGTGTGGCGCATCTGCGGGCCGAGCATGACGAACAAACGCTTGAACTGGCTCATCTCACACCTCCGCGTGTGGAAGCCCCCCGGTTCATGCCTGGTGATCTGGCCCTGTTCAGTCTAGACCCACGTAGGCACCCTTGGGCGCCGCTTCGCTTGCGCTTGCCGCAGACGGAGCCTGGGTGTCAGCGGCCTCTTTCCACCCGCCACCCAACGCCGCGTACAGGTTCACCTCTGCCACCAACTGCGCCAGGCGGTCATTGATCAGCCCCTGCTGGGCACTGAACAACGAGCGCTGCGCGTCGAGAAAGGTCAGGCTGCTGTCCACGCCGATCCGGTAGCGGTGTTCAGCAAGGTTGTAGTAACGCTGGTTGGAGGCCACCAAGTCGCGTTGCGCCTGCAGTTGCCGCTGGTAAGTCGCCCGCGCCGCCAAGCCGTCGGCCACTTCCTGAAAGGCGCTTTGGATTGCTTTTTCGTACTGCGCTACCTGAATGTCCTTCTGCAATTGGGCATAGTCCAGGCTGGCACGCAGGCTACCGGCGGTGAAGATCGGCAGGTTGATCTGTGGCTGGAACAGCCAGGTCCCTGACCCTGCATCGAACAGCCCACTGAGCGCCGGGCTGGTACTGCCGGCATTGGCGGTCAGGCTGATGCTCGGGAAAAACGCCGCACGCGCGGCGCCAATATCGGCGTTGGCCGCACGCAGCTGGTATTCGGCCTGGAGGATGTCGGGGCGGCGTTGCAGCAGGTCTGACGGCAGCCCGGCTTGCAAACCGGCGATCTGTTCGTCGGCCAGCGGCAAGGCGCCGAGGCCGTCGGCCACAGGGGCGCCCACCAGTACCGTCAGTTGGTTGAGGTCTTGGGCGACTTGGCGTTTGTAACGGGCGACGGCCGCCCGGGTACTGTCGACACTGGTCCGCGCCTGGATCTGGTCCAGGGCCGACACTGTGCCGGCGCGGCGCTGGTTGGCGGTCAGGCGCAGGCTGCGCTCGTCCGCGGCCAGGGTTTCGTTGGCCAGCGTCAGCAGTTCCTGGTCGGCACGCCAGGTCAGGTACACGCTGGCGACACTGGCCACCAGGCTCAATTGGGTGCTGCGCCGGGCCTGGTCGCTGGCCAGGTAAGTCAACAGCGCTTGGTCACTGAGGCTGCGCAGGCGACCGAACAGGTCCAGCTCATAAGCACTCACGCCTAGCGTCGCAGCAGTGGTGGAACTGATCATGCCCTGGTCGGTACCGGTCATGCGCCGCGGCAGATACTGGCGTTGCCCCTGGCCATTGGCCGAGACCTTTGGCAACAGCTCGGCGCGCTGAATGCGGTATTGGGCGCGGTAGGCTTCGACATTGAGCGCCGCGCTGCGCAGGTCGCGGTTATTGGCCAGGGCGCTGTCGATCAGTTGGCGCAGGCTCGGGTCGTGGAACACCTGGCGCCAGTCCTCGATGGCCGGGTGCTTCTGCACATCGCCGGCGTAGGCCGGCCCTTGCGGGTACTGGGTGGCGACGGGGGTGTCCGGGCGCTGGTAGTCAGTGGCCAACGAACAGCCGCACAACAGCGCCGCGCACAGGATAAGGCTGGATCGGGGCATCAGAGGGTCTCGCAGAGTCAGGCGCCTGCCATCCACTTGGTCAAACCATGGCGGCCACTGACCCCCAGCTTGGCGGTGGCGCGCTTGAGGTAGGTTTCGATCGAGCTGTTTTTCACGTTAAGCCGCTGCGCCATTTCTGGCACCGTGCCGCCCGTCAGCAGGCCCAGGCAGACCTCCTGTTCACGCGTCGAAAGCCGCACGGCTTCCTGCACCAGCCGTTCACCAAAGGAGTGGCGTAACGCGCCCGCCTGCAGATCGCACAGCGGCGACCCGGTCTGCCGCGCGGCCCCTTGGTTGAGCAACTGGCCGTGGTGCTCGACCAGGGGCAGCAAGGTGTCGGACAGGCTTTTCAACTGCGACAACTCACTCAACGAAAAGCCCCGCTGGCTGGGCAGGCGGTGAAAGCAGATGACCCAGCGCCGGGCACCGCTGCAAGACACCAAGTTGCACTGGTGGGCGCTGTGGCGCGGGTGGTCGGTGTCCGGGGGGGCCTTGAATTCGATCAGCAGCGGGTCTTTCATCTGCATGATGCTCTGCAGCAGAGGGTGGCGCAGAGGATCGACGCCGGGCAGTTCAGGTGCTGGGCCGGCGCTGCCGAGTACCCTGATGCGGCTGATGCTGGCGCCGCGTGGCTCGAGGGTCCATTCGCTGAGGTCGAGCCTGTGGATCGGCACTTGGGCATCGACCAGTTGCAACATCTGTTCGGCAAAGCCCTCGGCGCCGGTACTGGCGATCAGTTCGCCAAGTTGCAGATACAGCTGGGGGTCGGGGCGGTGTTCGAGGCTGTCGGTCAGCTTCATAGCGTTGTCATCCTTGATCCAAAGCGTTACGGCGGGTGGTGTCGCAGGCGAGTCCTCCGGGTGGCGAGTGGTTTGTGGCGGTATTCAAGCCCGGCCTGGGGGCCGCGTCTGTAATGGAAAACAGGGACAGAAAGTGCCACCGATTACGGATCAGTGGGGCAGGGCACTTACAGGCGAGACACTGCACATGAACGGATAAGCCAGCCAATTGACGTCAGAAGCGTGGCGATCAAGGCCTGATCCAGACCGATGGCCCCTGGCGTAGGCCAAACCGGGCAGCCGCTGTGGCAAATCTCCTACATGTTTTTCAGCAGCCATCGACAGGCCCGGTGCGTGTCCGGGTTTCGGGGGCCATACAGCCTGAAGGTGGGGTGCTTGAATCCGCGGATGATCAACCAGAAGGACCTGCCGAACCATGCCTGCCGCCCAAACCTTTGCCCTGACCGTTGCCCAGCGCGACATCTGGCTGGATCAGATCAGCCACGGCGACTCGCCGCTGTACAACATCGGCGCGTACGTCGAACTGGCCGGCGGGGTGGATGCCGAGCGGCTAAACCGGGCACTGGCGCACCTGGTCGCCCAGCATGATGGCCTGCGCACCGTACTGGTGACGCACGCGGGCCAGGGTGGGGTAGCCCGCCAGTACTTTGCCGAGGCCCTCGATGTGCAACTGGTGCAGCACGATGTCCGCAGCGCGGATGACCCGTTCGGCGCTGCCCAAGGCCTGTTGCAAACACAGATGCAGACACCCTACCGCCTGGATGCCAGCCCACTGTGGGGGGCGACATTGATCCGCCTGGGCGAGCAGCGGTACCTGTTTGCCGTGCAGGCCCATCACCTGATTCTCGATGGCTGGGGCGTGGACCAGTGGTTCAAGCAGATCGCCGATCATTACCGCCTGCTTGAACAGGGGCTGGCATTGCCAGACAGCGCACCGTCCTACCGCGCGTTCATCGAGGACGATGCCCAGTACCAGGGTTCGCCACGCCATGACCGCGACCGCGATTACTGGCTGGCCAAGTACCAGCAGCTACCCGATGCCTTGCTGGCACCCCGCGAGCGCAATGCGCAGCACGTGTCGCCGCCCAGTGCGGTACTCGAACAGCCCTTCGATACCCGCTTGCTGGCACGTATGCGTGCCCTCGGTACCACGCTGCAGGCCTCGCCCTTCCATGTGCTGCTGGCGGCGTTGCATGTGTGCAGCGCACGTACCTGGCAGCGTGACGAGTGGGTGGTCGGCCTGCCGGTGCGCAACCGTGGCAACGCCCAGTTCAAGTCTACCCTGGGGCTGTTTACCCAAGTCAGCGCACTGCGCATGGACTTTGGCCGTGAACGCTCGTTCAGCGCGTTGGTACAGGGGATCCGCGATGCGCTCAAGCAAGACTTTCGCCATCAGCGTTTCGCCCTTAGCGAACTCAATCGCAGCCTTGGTGCATTGCGTGAAGAGCGGCCGCACCTGTTCGAGCTGATGGTGTCATTCGAGGAGGATGGCAACGACCTACGCTTCGGTGACGTGCCCGGCCACACGGTGATGGTCTGCAATGGCCACGAGCCCACGCCCTTGAGCATCCACCTGCGTTGCAACAGCCAACGCGACAGCGCGTGCCTGCACCTGGTGCACAACCGCGCCTGGTTCAGCGATGAAGATGTGACAGCGTTGGCCGAGCGCCTGCTGCATGTGCTGGCGCAAGGCCTGGAACAGCCCGAACAAAGTATCGCGGCGTTCGATCTACTGACCGCCCGCGAGCACGCCCGCCTGCGGCAGTGGAATGCGACGGCGCAAGCAGCGCCTGAACAGGCTGAGGCGTTGATCCATCGTCGTATCCAAGCTCAGGCCAACGCCACGCCACACGCCGTGGCGGCGCAGCACGACGGCCAGCGCCTGAGCTATGGCGAACTCGACCGGCGTGCCGACGCGCTGGCCCGGCACCTGGCAGCCCTTGGCGCCAAACCTGACCAGCGGGTAGCGGTGGTCGCCCAGCGCGGCCTGGACACCTTGATCGGCCTGCTGGCCGTGCTCAAGGCCGGGGCCGCTTACGTGCCGATTGACCCTGCCCACCCGCAGGAGCGCCTGGCCTATCTGCTGCAAGACAGCGCGCCGGCCGTGGTGCTGACCCAGTCGCGGCTGCTCGACCGCCTTCCACCCCATGGCCTGCCACAGGTCGTGTTGGACCGCTGGGACTGGAACACGGCAACCGCCGCAATGCCAGCCCCTGTGCAGCCGCAAGCGAGCGACCTGGCCTATGTCATCTACACCTCCGGCTCCACCGGCCAGCCAAAGGGCGTGATGGTCGAGCACCACATGCTGGCCAACCTGGTCGCCTGGCACTGCAGTGCCTTCAACCTGGGCCCCGGGCGCCACCAGTCGAGCCTGGCCGGCTTCGGCTTTGACGCCATGGCTTGGGAGGTGTGGCCCGCGCTGTGCAGTGGCGCTACTTTGCACCTGGCACCGGTGCGTGACGGTGCTGAAGACATCGACGCCTTGCTCAGTTGGTGGCGCGCCCAGCCGCTGGATGTCAGCTTCCTGCCCACCCCGGTGGCCGAGCATGCCTTCGCCCAGGGCGAGCTGCACCCGACCTTGCAGACCCTGCTGATTGGCGGCGACCGTCTGCGGCGCCTGGCCCGCGAGCGGCGCTACCGGGTCATCAACAACTATGGCCCCACCGAAGCCACGGTGGTGGCGACCTCGGGCGAAGTAAACGCCGGCGGCCCGCTGCATATCGGCCGCCCGGTGGCCAACACCCAGGTGTACGTCCTCGATGAGCAGTGCCGTCTACTGCCAATCGGCGCCCCAGGCGAATTGTATGTGGGCGGCAAGGGGGTGGCCCGGGGTTACCTCAATCGGCCGCAGATGACCGCCGAGCGTTTTCTCGATGACCCGTTCAGCGCGCTGGCAGGGGCACGCATGTACCGCACGGGCGACCTGGTACGCTGGCTGCCCGACGGCACGCTGGAGTACCTCGGGCGCAATGACGACCAGGTGAAAATCCGCGGTGTGCGGGTTGAACTGGCCGAAATCGAGGCCGCCCTGGCCAGCCATGCGGCGGTGCGCGAGTGCGTGGTGATGCTTCGCGATGGCCAGTTGCAGGCTTGGTTCATTGGCGAGGCGGCGGTGCTGCCCAGAGTGCTGCATGACCACCTGCGCGAGCGGCTGCCAGTCGCTTTGTTGCCGGTGGCCTATGTCAACCTGGCCAGTTGGCCATTGACCGCCAATGGCAAACTCGACCGCCGTGCCTTGCCGACAGCGGACGAAGCCGCCAAGGTGCGCCGCGAGCACGAAGCGCCGATCGGCGACGTCGAGCAACGCCTGGCCTTGCTGTGGGCCGAATTGCTGCAGGTCGAGCGGGTAGGGCGCCAGGACCACTTCTTCGAGCTGGGCGGCCACTCGCTGCTGGCCGTGCAACTGATAGAGCGCATGCGCCAGCAGGGCCTGCAAGCCGATGTACAGGTACTGTTCGGCCAATCGACCCTGGCCAGCCTTGCGGCCAGCGTAGTGGTCGGCGAAGCCGCGCGCGTGCCGGCCAACCGGGTTCCGCCAGGGTGCCAGCACATCACGCCGGGCATGCTCACCCTCAGCGAACTGTCGCAGGTTGATATCGACCGCATCGTTGCCACGGTGCCGGGCGGCGCAGGCAACGTGCAGGAAATTTATCCGCTGGCGCCCCTGCAACAAGGCCTGCTTTACCACCACGTCACCGATGCTCGCGACCCGTACCAGCAGCAGGCTTTGTTCACCTTTGCCAGCCGCATGCAGTTACAGGCCTTCACCGAAGCGTTGCAGCAGGTGATAGACCGTCACGACATCTTGCGCACCAGCCTGGCCTGGGAGGGGCTTGAACAGCCCCAGCAGGTGGTCTGGCGCCAGGCCCTTCTGACGGTCGACAACTGGGTGGGGGAGGCACACGCAGGCAACATAGCCGGGCAAATGCGCAGCCACTTCGACCCCCAGCAACGGCCCTTGGACCTGCGCCAGGCACCGATGATGGCGCTGGCCTGCGCCGAGGATGCCCAGCACGGGCGTTGGTTGGGCTTGCTGCGCTTCCACCACTTGGTCAACGATGCCGTTTCGCTGCAGGTGCTGTTGGGCGAGCTGGACGCCTTCATGGCTGGGCGCGGCGAGCCGTTGCCGGCACCTGTGC
Source organism: Pseudomonas kermanshahensis (assembly GCF_014269205.2). Classification (NCBI taxonomy): domain Bacteria; kingdom Pseudomonadati; phylum Pseudomonadota; class Gammaproteobacteria; order Pseudomonadales; family Pseudomonadaceae; genus Pseudomonas; species Pseudomonas kermanshahensis. The sequence goes on along the minus strand of NZ_JABWRY020000001.1, from coordinate 2,852,432 downwards.
CGTATCGTGACTACGTGGCGCTAAGCGCTGCCCCCGAGCGCCAGGCCCGGCACGAAGCCTTCTTCCGCGAGCAACTGGCTGGCATCGAACCACCAGCGCCGATTGCCGGGCTGGGTGGCGAGCCGGTCGACGAGGGTGACCTGCACAGCCACAGCCAGGTGATCGATGCGCCGCTGGCAGGGCTGTTGCGCGCTCAGGCCCGGCACCAGGGCGCGAGCCTGGCCAGCCTGCTGCACCTTGCTTGGGCCCAGGTGCTTGGCGCCCTCGGTGGGCGTGATGAGGTCACCCTGGGCACCGTGTTGCTGGGCCGCAGCATGGCTGGCAACGGGGCTGATCGTGCCCTGGGCATGTTCATCAACAGCGTGCCCTTGCGGGTAGGCCTGGCGAATCGCTCGGTCGACCAGGCGCTGAGCGAGACCCACGCGCGGTTGGCCGCCTTGCTTGGCCATGAAGATGCGCCGCTGATCCTCGCCCAGCAGTGCAGTGGTTTGCCCGCCGGCACGCCGCTGTTCAACAGCCTGATCAACTACCGCCAAGGGGCAGTAATGCTCGGTCCGGTATTGCCCGGCGTAGAGCTGGCCGAAGCCAGTGAAGTACACAGCCATGGCCTGGTCCTCACGGTGGACGACCATGCCGACGGGCTACAGCTCGCCCTGCGCGCGCCGCGTGCGATTGGCGCGCAGCGGGTGCTGAACTACTTGTTGACCACCTTGCGCCAACTGGGCAATGCCCTGGCCGAGCGCCGCAGCACGCGCCTGGATGCACTGTGCGCGGTGCCGGACGGCGAGCTGCACCGCTTGCTGCAGGGCTTCAACGCCACCGAAGACCCGCAAAGCCCGGTCAGGCAGACCTTGCCGGCGCTGTTCCAGGCCCAGGTGCGGCGTACACCCCATGCCATCGCCCTGCAGGCTGAGGACGGCTGCCTCGATTACCAAGCCCTCAACGCCCAGGCCAACCGCCTGGCCCACCACCTGATCGCCCTGGGTGTTAAGCCCGACGCGCGGGTGGCGGTTTGTGTCGAACGTGGCGTTGCACTGATGGTCGCCTTGCTGGGCGTGCTCAAGGCAGGCGGTGCCTACGTGCCACTCGACCCCGCTTACCCGGCCGAGCGGCTGCGCTTCATGCTGGAAGACAGTACGCCGTCGGTGGTGCTGGTGCACGGCGCTACCCTGGGCCTGTTCGAGCAAATGCCAGGCCCTGTGCTTGACCTTGACCGGGGCGATTGGCACACCTGCTCGGCAGCCGACCCGCAAGTGCCAGGCCTGGGCCCGAGGCAGTTGGCTTATGTGATGTACACCTCGGGCTCCACCGGCACCCCGAAGGGAGTGATGGTCGAGCACCGTGGCCTGTGCAACCTGATGCACTGGGGTTCGCGCATCTGCCCGCCACGCTCGGGCGATGCTTTGCTGCAACGGGCGCCGTTCACCTTCGACGGTTCGGTCTGGGAGCTGTTCTGGCCGCTGACCGCCGGTTTGCGCCTGGTCCTGGCGCGCCCTGATGGGCACCGCGACCCTGCGTACCTAGTGCAGTTGGTGCAGGCCAGGCAGGTGACCACGATCAAATTCGTCCCGGCGCTGCTGCATCAGTTTTTGGAAGAGCCGGGTGTTGAGCGTTGCACTAGCCTGACGGACATTTTCTGCGGCGGCGGTGAATTGACATTGGCGCTGGTACAACGCCTACGCGAATGTCTGCCCACGGTGCGTCTGCACAACGTCTATGGCCCGACCGAAGCGACGGTAGACAGCACCGCCTGGACCCTGCAGCCGCACGAACCGCTGCCGTTGATCGCGCCCCCGATCGGCCGGCCGATCGCCAATACCCGCCTGTATGTGCTCGATGCGCATGACCGCCCGGTGCCACTCGGCGCGGTGGGCCAGTTGCACATTGGCGGCGTCGGCGTGGCCCGCGGCTACCTCGGGTTGCCGGCATTGCAGGCTGAGCGCTTCATCGCCAGCCCGTTCGTCGAGGGCGACCGCCTGTATCGCACGGGGGACTTGGTGCGGTACCGCCTGGACGGTGAGCTGGACTTTGTCGGCCGCAACGATTTCCAGGTCAAGCTGCGTGGGTTGCGGGTCGAGCTGGGGGAAATCGAAGCGTCGCTGACGGCGCATCCGGCCATCGGGCAGGCCGTGGTGCTGATGCGCGAAGAGCGCCTGGTGGCCTACTTCACCTGCCGTGAGGGCAGTAGCGCACCCGCGCTTGAGGTGCTGCGCAGCCACGTGCTGGCGCGCATGCCCGATTACATGGTGCCGCAGGCGTTCGTGGCCCTGGCCGAGCTGCCGTTGAGCAACAACGGCAAGGTCGAGCGCCAGGCCTTGCCAGCGCCGGGGGCCGAGGCAGTGATCAGCCGCCAGTACCAGGCCCCGCGCGGCGAGCTGGAAACGGCGCTGGCCGAGATCTGGACCGATGTGCTGAAGATCGAGCAGGTTGGGCGTGACGACAACTTCTTCGAGCTGGGCGGCCACTCACTGCTGGCGGTCAGCCTGGTGGCACGCATGCGCCAGGCCGGCTTGCATGTGGATGCCCGCACCTTGTTCAGCCAGCCGACCCTGGCTGCGCTGGCCGCCAGCACCCGCCTCGAGCAGGTCGAGGTGGTGATACCGCAGACCACCATTCCCAGCCTGGGCAAACGCAGGCGCATCTGAGATTGCCGGGGCCGCGTTGCGGCCCATCGCCGGCAAGCCAGCTCCTACAGGGTGCTCACAAGGTCTAAGCCTGCGCAGATACCTGTGGGAGCCGTCTTGCCGGCGATCGCTTTCCGAAATTGTCCCCGCTTCCCATGTCAGACCGACCGGTCACGATCCTTTAGCGTGTCCACGATTCCCATTCCAGGCAAAGCAGGATGCTTACCGATGCACTTCAGCGAACTGATGGCTGCTCTTTCCACCCGTGCGATCCGACTCCAGCGTGAAGACCAGGACCTGATCGTCCTCGGCGATGACGATACCCTGGACGACAGCTTGTGGGAGGCGTTGTCACGGCACAAGCCGGCGTTGCTGGAGATGCTCGCCGAACGCGATGACGACTGGCTCAGCCCGGCCTTCCGGATCACCCCCGACATGCTGCCGCTGGTCACGCTGGACCAGGAAGCCATCGACCGCATCGTCGCCAGCGTGCCGGGCGGCGCAGCCAACGTTCAGGACATCTACCCGCTGGCCCCGCTGCAGCAGGGCATGCTGTACCACCACCTGTCCGCCACCGAGGGCGACCCGTACCTGTCGCAGGTGCAACTGCGCTTCGCCAGCAAAACCCACCTGGAAGCCTTCGCCGAGGCGCTGCAGTGGGTGATCCAACGCCATGACATCCTGCGCACCGCGCTGCACTGGGAATACCTCGACCAACCGGTGCAGGTGGTCTGGCACGAGGCGACGCTGGTCCGCGAAGCCGTGCCAGTCGCTGGCAGCACAGCCCTTGCTGAGCTGTGCGCGCGCTTCGACCCGCGCCAGTATCGTCTCGACCTGCGCCAGGCACCGTTGATGCAACTGATGCACGCGCAAGGCGAGGGCACTACGTGGGTGGCGCTGCTGATGTTCCACCACGTGGTGATGGACCATACCGCCCTGGATATCGTGCGCCGCGAAATCCAGGCGCACATCGCTGGCCAGTCCGACCGACTGGCGGCCCCCATGCCGTTTCGCAATGTGCTGGCCGCCGCTCGCCAGGCACTGGATGAGGACGCCCATGAGCGCTTCTTCCGCGAGATGCTGGGCGACATCGATGAGCCCACGCTTGCCTTCGGCCTGCAGGACAAAGGTGATGTGCAACTGGAGCAAGCACGCCTGACCCTGCCACCTACGCTCAGCCAGCGCCTGCGCAGCCAGGCCCGGCAACTCGGCGTGAGCCCGGCAAGCGTGTTGCACCTGGGCTTTGGCCGGTTGATTGGGCAGCTGTCGGGCCGCCAGCAGGTGGTGTTCGGCAGCGTGCTGCTGGGCCGCATGACCACCGGCGACGGCAGCGAGCAGGCGCTGGGGATGTTCATCAACAGCCTGCCGTTGCGCATCGACCTGGGCCCAACCAGCGTGCGTGACGCCCTGCTGGCCACCCACCGACGGCTCAGCGCCTTGCTCGGCCACGAACAGGCGTCGCTGGCCCTGGCCCAACGCTGCAGCGGTGTGGCCGCGCCGGCGCCGCTGTTCAATAGTCTGCTCAACTACCGGCACAGTGACGCCGGTGATGCCGCCGAGATCATCCCGGTGGCTGCTGGCATCGATATCGTCGGCGCCGAGGAGCGTACCGATTACCCGCTGACTGTCAGCGTCGACGACCTGGGCGACGCGCTGCGCCTGACCGTGCAGAGCCTGCCAGCGTGGAGCGCGTCACGCCTGTGCGCGCAGTTCGAACAGGTATTGGCAAGCCTGGTCGACGCCCTGGAACACACCCCCACGGCAGCGCTGCAAGGGTTGCAGGTATTGCCGCCTGCCGAGCGTGATCAGGTACTGCAACAGTTCAACCACACCGCCCAGCTTTATCCGCAGGGGCAGACCGTACACGCCATGGTCGAGGCCCGCGCCGCCACCGCGCCAGCAGCGGTTGCGCTGTTGCAGGATGGCCAGGCGCTGCGTTACGACGAACTCAACCGCCGTGCCAACCAACTGGCTCACCAACTGATCGAACGCGGCGTTCAGGTGGGGGACCGCGTGGCCCTGTGCCTGCCGCGCAACAGCGGGCGCGTGGTTGCGTTGCTGGCAGTGCTTAAAGCGGGCGCGGCCTACGTGCCGGTGGACCCGGCGTACCCAGCTGAGCGCATTGCCTACCTGCTGGCTGACAGTGCCCCGGCACTGGTCGTGAGCGAGACTGCGGTGAACGGGCTGCCGGCCGAGGTGCCGCGCCTGGACCTGGACCCCATCAGCACCTGTACTGCGCACGACAGCAACCCACAGCGACCTGGGCTGGACGTGCAGCAACTGGCCTATGTGGTCTACACCTCCGGCTCCACCGGCCAGCCCAAGGGGGTGATGATTGAGCACCACACGCTCGCCAACCTGGTGCATTGGCACTGCCAGGCCTTTGCGCTGGACGCCGATGCGCACACGTCAAGCGTGGCCGGTTTCGGGTTTGACGCCATGGCCTGGGAGGTCTGGCCAGCCTTGTGCGCCGGGGCCACGCTGCACCTGCCACCCGCGCACATCGCCAACGAGCATGTCGATGAGTTGCTCGACTGGTGGCTGTTGCAGCCACTGAAGGTCAGCTTCCTGCCCACCCCGGTAGCGGAGCAGGCCCTGCGCCGCGAACACCAGCACCCGACCCTGCGCACCTTGCTGGTGGGCGGGGACCGCCTGCGCCAGTTCGAGCGAGCGCCAGGCTTTGCCCTGATCAACAACTACGGGCCAACCGAAACGACTGTTGTCGCCACCTCTGGGCAGGTCTTGCCCAACGGCGCACTGCACATCGGCCGGCCCATCGCCAATACCCGCGTCTATGTACTGGACGAAGGCTTGCAGCCAGTCCCGGTTGGCGTCGCGGGTGAGTTGTTCATCGGCGGCGCGCAAGTGGCGCGGGGCTACTTCAATCGCCCGGCGTTGACCGAACAGGCTTTTCTTGTCGACCCGTTCAGCGAGCAGCCCAACGCACGCATGTACCGCAGCGGTGATCGGGTGCGCTGGAATGCCGACGGCACCCTCGACTACCTCGGCCGCAACGACGACCAGGTGAAGATCCGTGGTGTGCGGGTTGAGCTGGGTGAAATCGAGGCCACCCTTGCGGCGCAGCCGGGTATCGACGCCGCCGTGGTGCTGGTGCGGGGCGAGCGTTTGCTGGCCTGGTTCACCGAGACCGCCCCTGTCGCCCTCGACGCCTTGCGCCAGGCCCTGCAGGCCCGCTTGCCGGCGCACATGGTGCCGCTGGCGTTCGTGCGCCTCGATGAGCTGCCGCTGACCAGCCATGGCAAACTCGACCGCCGTGCGCTGCCTGACCCAGAGGCCTCGCAGTTGTTTGGCCAGGCCTACGAAGCGCCCACGGGCGAAACCGAAGCGACGATGGCGGCGATCTGGGCCGATGTGCTGGGTGTGGAGCGGGTAGGGCGCCATGACAACTTCTTCGAACTGGGCGGCCACTCGCTGCTGGCGGTGACGTTGGTCGAGCGCTTGCGCAAGGCTGGCCTGCTGATCGATGTGCGGGTGCTGTTCGCCCAACCGACCCTGGCGGCCTTGGCCGGCGCGGCGGGCATCGGCCACGAAGTGAAGGTGCCGGCCAACCGGGTGCCCGCGCAGGCCCAACGCATCACGCCGAGCATGCTCAGCCTGATCGACCTGGACCAGGCAGCAATCGACGACATCGTCGCCACAGTGCCGGGTGGCGCCGCCAATGTGCAGGAAATCTACCCGCTGGCCCCGCTGCAGGAAGGCATTCTCTATCACCACCTGAGCGCCGAGCAGGGCGACCCCTACCTGCTGCAGACCCGTCTGGCCTTCGACAGTGTCGAGCGCTTGCTGGCCTGGGCCGGTGCGCTGCAAAAAGTCATTGATCGCCACGATATCCTGCGCACCGCCGTGCTTTGGCAAGGGCTGGCGCAGCCGCTGCAAGTGGTTTGGCGCAAAGCCGAGCTGGTGGTCAGCGAAATCGACGACCTGGCCGATGACGATGGCCTGGCGCGGGTTGAACAGTTGCATGCCCGGTTCGATGCGCGGCACCACCGGTTGGACCTGACCCAGGCGCCATTGACCCGCCTGTATTACAGCCTGGACCCAGCCAACCAGCAGGTGGTGGCGATTCTGCTGTTCCATCACCTGACCCTCGACCACACGGCCATGGACGTGGTCGCCCGCGAGATGCGCGCCTTGCTGTTTGGCCAGGGGCACACACTGCCGGCAGCGGTGCCATACCGCAATTACGTGGCCCAGGCTCGCCTGGGTGACCAGGCGGCCCACGAAGCGTTCTTCCGCGAGATGCTGGCGGATGTCGAAGAACCAACCTTGCCACTGGGCTATGCCGATGTGCAGGGCGATGGCCGCGGCATCGAAACGGCGTTCCAGGCACTGGACGGCGAAGTTGCCCACGGTTTGCGCACCCAGGCGCGGCAACTGGGCGTCAGTGCCGCCAGCCTCATGCACCTGGCCTGGGCGCGCGTACTGGGCGTGCTGGCCAACCGCGATGATGTGGTGTTTGGCACGGTACTGATGGGCCGCCTGCAGGGCGGCGAGGGCGCCGACCGGGCGTTGGGGATGTTCATCAACACCCTGCCGCTGCGGGTGGACACCACGCTGGCCGTGCGTGCCGCCGTGCGCGCCACCCACCGCAACCTCTCGGCCTTACTGGGCCATGAGCACGCGCCGCTGGCCTTGGCCCAGCGCTGCAGTGGCGTGGCCGCGTCCGCGCCGTTGTTCAGTGCCTTGCTCAACTATCGGCACAGCGCCGACGCGGCCACCGGCGAGGCAATCTGGGAGGGTGTGCGCCTGCTCGGTGGCGAGGAGCGCAGCAACTACCCGCTGACCCTCAGCGTCAATGACCTGGGTGAAGGTTTCACCTTCAGTGTGCTGGCTATCGCAGGGATGGGTGCGGCGCGGGTCGCCGCCTGGATGGTCAATGCCGTCACCCAGCTGCTGCAAGCATTGCAGCAAGGGCAGGAGGCGCGGGTCGACAGCTTGTCGATCCTGAGCGACGAAGCGCGCCAACAGCTGCTGGGCAGTTTCAACGCCACCGCACAGCACTACCCGCAAGGGCAGACGGTGCACGCGCTGGTGGAGGCCCGCGCAGCCGACACCCCGGATGCCACGGCCGTGAGCCAGGATGGCCAGGCACTCAGCTATGGTGACCTGAACCTGCGGGCCAACCGCCTGGCGCATCAGCTGATCGCACGCGGCGTGCGCGGCGGTGACCGCGTGGCATTGTGCGTGGGCCGCAGCGCCGAGCGAGTAATCGGCCTGCTGGCCGTGCTCAAGGCCGGCGCTGCCTATGTGCCGGTCGACCCGGGCTATCCTGCCGAACACATTGCCTACCTGCTGGCCGACAGCGCACCCGCCCTGGTGCTGAGCGAAACGGGCATTGCAGGCCTGCCTGCTGACATACCCCGCCTGAACCTCGACCAGGCCGCCGCCGATGATGCCCTGGACAGCAACCCGCACGTACCTGGGCTGGACGCGCACCACTTGGCCTACTTGGTCTACACCTCCGGCTCCACCGGCCAGCCCAAGGGCGTGATGATCGAGCACCACACCCTGGCCAACTTGGTGCACTGGCACTGCCAGGCCTTCGCGCTGGAGGCCGGTGTGCGTACCTCGAGCGTCGCAGGTTTTGGCTTCGACGCCATGGCCTGGGAAGTATGGCCGGCGCTGTGTGCCGGTGCCACGCTGCACCTGCCACCTGCGCACATCGGCAATGAACATGTGGATGAACTGCTCGACTGGTGGCTCGAGCAGCCGCTGGCGGTCAGTTTCTTGCCCACGCCGGTGGCCGAACAGGCGCTGCGCCGCGAACGGCAACACCCGACCTTGCGCACCTTGCTGATCGGTGGCGACCGCCTGCGCCAGTTCGACCGCGATCCAGGCTTCGCCCTGGTCAACAACTATGGGCCGACCGAGACCACGGTGGTCGCCACCTCTGGCCAGGTCTTACCGGGTGCGGCGTTGCACATTGGCACCCCCATCGCCAATACCCGCGTCTATGTGCTCGATGCGCATCGCCAAGCGGTGCCCGTGGGCGTCGTGGGCGAGCTGTACATTGGCGGCGCGCAGGTAGCGCGGGGCTATTTCAATCGCCCTGAACTGACCGAAGAGCGCTTCCTCGCCGACCCGTTCAGCCGCAAGCCCGGCGCGCGCATGTACCGCAGTGGCGACCTGGTGCGCTGGAACGCCGATGGCACGCTGGACTACCTCGGCCGCAATGACGACCAGGTGAAGATCCGCGGCGTGCGCGTGGAGTTGGGTGAAATCGAGGCGGCGCTGACGGCCCAGGCCGGTATTGCCGATGCCGTGGTATTGGTGCGTGGCGAGCGTCTGCTGGCCTGGTTCACCGAACAGGTGCCGGTGGCGGTCGAGGCCGTGCGTCACGCGCTGCAGGCCAGCTTGCCGGGGCACATGGTGCCGCAGGCGTTCATCCGCCTGGACCAATGGCCGTTGACCCGCCATGGCAAGCTGGACCGCCGGGCCCTGCCTGAGCCGGACGCGGCCCAACTGATCAGCCAGGGCTATGAAGCCCCTGCCAGCGAGACCGAAGCGGCCATGGCCAGCGTCTGGGCCGACGTGCTGGGCGTGGAACGGGTAGGGCGGCACGACAACTTCTTCGAGCTGGGCGGCCACTCGCTGCTGGCTGTGACCCTGATCGAACGCTTGCGCCAACAGGGCCTGCAGACCGACGTGCGGGTGCTGTTCGGCCAGCCCACCGTGGCTGCACTGGCTGCCGCGCTGGGCAAAGGTCGCCAGGTCAGCGTGCCCGCGAACCGTATTCCAGCGGGCTGCACCCACATCACCCCCGCCATGCTGCCTTTGCTGACGTTGGACGCCAGTACCCTCGAGCGCATCGTCGCCACGGTGCCAGGTGGTGCTGCCAACGTGCAGGACATCTACCCGTTGGCACCGCTGCAGGAGGGCATTCTCTACCATCACCTGAGTGCCGCAGACGCAGACCCGTACCTGCTGCAGTGGCGTGTGGCATTCGACAGCCAAGCCCGCCTGTTGGCCTTCGCCCAGGCCTTGGACAAGGTCATCGCGCGCCACGATATCCTGCGTACCGCCGTGCTCTGGGACGGCCTGGTGCAGCCGGTGCAGGTGGTATGGCGCAGCGTGCCGGGCTCGGTGCTGGTCAATAGCAGCGAAGCCACCGGGCCTCTCGACCTGAGCCAAGCCCCACTGATCCGCCTGCTGCAGACCCCACAGCCAGGCACCGAAGGCCTCGAAGCCACTCTGCAGTTCCACCACATCGCCCTGGACCACACGGCAATGAAGGTGGTGCTGGAAGAAATCCGCGATCACCTGCGCGGCCAGCAGCCCAGCCAACCGGCCGTGCCGTACCGCAACTACGTGGCCCAGGCGCGCCTGGCCATCAGCGAGGCCGAGCACGAGGCGTTCTTCCGCGCCGAGCTGGCCGACATCGACGAACCGACCTTGCCCTATGGCCTGGCCGACCTGCAGGGCCAGGCCAGCGCCTTCGAGTTGGCCACGGTGCAACTGGCCCCTGAGCAATACCGGTGCCTGCGCAGCCAGGCCCAGCAGTTGGGCGTGAGCGCCGCCAGCGTGCTGCACCTGGCCTGGGCGCGGCTGGTGGCCGCCACCAGTGGCAACGACCGCGTGGTGTTCGGCACTGTGCTGTTGGGGCGCCTGCAAGGCGGCGCTGGCGCTGATCGCGGCCTGGGCATGTTCATCAATACCTTGCCACTGCGCCTGGACCTGCAAGGGCTAGGCGTGCGCGCAGGGGTGCGCCTGGCCCACCAGCGGCTGAGTGCATTGCTGGTGCACGAGCACGCTTCGCTGGCCTTGGCCCAGCGTTGCAGCGGCGTGGCTGCGCCAACGCCGTTGTTCAGCGCCATGCTCAACTACCGGCATGGCGCCAGCCAGCCCGAGCAGCAAGCGCAACGCGAAGCCCTGGAAGGCATCCAGGCACTGCCCAGCGGCGGCCACGGCAATTACCCGCTAAGTGTCAACGTGGACGACCTGGGCGATGGCCTGCGGCTGACGGCCCAGGTCAGCGCTCAGGTGGGCGCGCAGCGTGTCTGCGACCAACTGCTGCAGGTGCTGCACGGGTTGCTGGATGCACTTGAGCACGCGCCTGACACGCCAGTGCAGCAGTTACCGGTACTGACGCCTGATGAGCGCCGGCGACTGCTGGCCAGTGCCCCGCAAACGCCTCACGACATGGCGCAACCGCTGCACGGGCTGTTCGAGGCCCAGGTACGGCGCACGCCCACTGCCATTGCACTGGTCGCCGAGGAAGGCGAGCTGAGCTATCGCCAGCTCGATGAGCAAGCCAATCGGCTTGCTCATCATTTGATCGGCTTGGGCGTCAAACCGGATGATCGTGTAGCGATCTGCGTCGAGCGCGGGCTGTCGATGGTGGTCGGCTTGCTGGCCATCCTCAAGGCAGGCGGCGCGTATGTGCCAGTTGACCCGGGCTACCCGGCTGAACGTATCCGCCACATGCTGAGCGACAGTGCGCCGCTGGCCGTGCTGGCGCACAGCGCTACCCGTGAGGTCGTACACGGCACCCCGGTGCAGTTGATCGACCTCGATCAACCTTGCTGGGAAGCCCAGCCGATCAGCAACCCTCGCGTAGCCGCGCTGAACGCGAGCCACCTGGCGTATGTGATCTACACCTCCGGCTCCACAGGGCAGCCCAAGGGGGTGATGGTCGAACACCGCAACGTGGTCAACCTGGTGCGCTGGAGCCAGCGCCTTTGCCAGCTACCTGGCAAAGGCGCTGTGCTGCACAAGACCCCGGTCAGCTTCGATGCCTCGGTGTGGGAACTGTTCTGGCCGTTGTGCAGCGGCCTACGCCTGGTACTGGCGCGCCCGCACGGCCAGCGTGACCCGCACTACCTTGCGCAATTGATCGAGGCGCAGCAGGTCAGCGTGGTGCAATTTGTGCCGGCGTTGCTGCAGCAGTTCCTCGAAGCACCTGCGAGCGCTCGCTGCGCCAGCCTCAGCGATATCGTCTGCGGTGGTGGTGAGTTGACCCAGGCGCTTGCCGCTCAGGTACGCGAGCGCCTGCCGGGTGTGCGCCTGCATAACGTGTATGGCCCGACCGAGACCACCGTCGATTGCAGCGCCTGGACGCTGGAACCGGGCGCGGACCTGCCGCACGGGGCGTTGCCGATTGGTACCGCCATCGACAATACCCGGCTGTATGTACTCGACCACTACGACCAACCCGTGCCGTGGGGCGTGGTCGGCCACCTGCATATCGGCGGCGCGGGCGTAGCGCGGGGTTACTTGGGCTTGCCCGAACAGCAGGCCGAACGCTTCATCGCCAGCCCCTTCGTTGACGGCGATCGCCTGTACCGCAGCGGTGACCTGGTGCGCCAGCGCGAGGATGGCAACCTGGTCTTCCTCGGCCGTAACGACCACCAGGTCAAAATCCGTGGCCTGCGCATCGAGCCGGGCGAGATCGAAGCCTGCCTGGTGCGTGTGCCCGGTGTGCGCGAGGCCGTGGTACTGGCTTACGATGCCCCGTCCAGTGGGCCGCGCCTGGTCGCCTACCTCACCGGTGAGCCACCCGAGGCGGACAGCCTGCGCCAGGCACTGCTGCACGACCTGCCGGAATACATGCTGCCGGCACAGTACATCCACCTCGACCAGTTGCCGTTGACGCCCAATGGCAAGCTCGACCGTAAAGCGCTGTCCGCGCCGGATGCCGCCTTGCATGAACGCCCCTACCAGGCGCCGCAGGGGCAGACCGAAACCCTGCTGGCCCAACTGTGGGCGCAACTGCTGGGCGTCGAGCACGTGGGCCGTCACGACAATTTCTTCGAGCTGGGTGGCCATTCGCTGCTGGCGGTAAGCCTGACTGCGCGTCTGCGCCTGGAAGGGCTGCAAGTCGATGTACGGACCCTGTTCGGCCGGCCTACCATCGCGGCCCTGGCCGAGACCTTGGGTCGCAACCAGCAAGTGCGGGTACCTGAAAACCGCATCCCTGCCGGTTGTACTCATATCACCCCAGACCTGTTGAGCCTGATCGACCTCGACCAACCCGCGATCGACCGCATCGTCGCGCGCGTGCCGGGCGGTGCGGCCAATGTGCAGGACATCTACCCGCTGGCCCCGCTGCAGGAAGGTATCCTTTACCATCACCTGAGCGCCGAGCACGATCCCTATGTGCTGTATTCCCGGCTGCGTTTTGACAACGGCGAACGCCTGCAAGCCTTCGCCAGCGCGCTGGACCAGGTCATCGCCCGCCACGACGTGCTGCGCACAGCAGTGCTATGGGACGGCCTGCCGCAGGCTGTGCAGGTGGTCTGGCGTCACGCCCCGCTGCAGGTCCTGCGCGACGACGATGCGGCTACCGTTGGCCTGGACTTGAGCCAAGCGCCGCTGATTCGTCTGCTTCATCGCCAGGCACCGGGCAGCGAGTGCATCGAAGCCACCTTGCAGTTCCACCACATCGTCCTCGACCACACCGCCCTGGAGGTGGTCGGTGAGGAGTTGATGGGCTTCCTGCAGGGCACGCCGCCGGTCCAGACCCCCGTGCCGTATCGCAACTACGTGGCCCAGGCGCGCCTGGGTGTCAGCCAGGCCGAGCATGAGGCGTTCTTCCACGAGCAGTTGGCGGATGTCGACGAGCCGACGTTGCCGTTCGGCCTTAGCGATGTGCAAGGCGATGGCCTTGGCATGCAAGAAGCCAAGCTGGCGCTGTCGGCCGAGCTGGCCGCAGGGCTGCGGCGCCAGGCACGGCACCTGGGCATCAGTGTCGCCAGCCTGTTCCACCTGGCTTGGGCGCGCCTGTTGGCCGCTGCCAGCGGCAAGGACCGCGTGGTGTTCGGCACGGTGTTGCTGGGGCGCCTGCAAGGCGGTGAGGGCGCCGAGCGGGCGCTCGGCATGTTCATCAATACCTTGCCGCTGCGGGTCGACCTGGGCGAGGTGAGCCTGCGCGAAGGGGCGCAGGCCGTGCATCAGCGCCTCAGTGCACTGCTGGCGCACGAACACGCGTCCTTGGCGTTGGCCCAGCGCTGCAGCGCTGTGGCTACACCGTTGCCGTTGTTCAGCGCCATGCTCAACTACCGCCATGGCGCAGAAGCCAGCGCCGAACAGCGGCAGGCGTGGCAAGGCATCGACGTGCTCGAAGGTCAGGAGCGCACCAACTACCCGTTGAGCCTGAACGTCGACGATTTGGGGGAGGGCTTCCGCCTGGTTGCCATGACCCCGGCCGATGTAGGCGCGGCGCGTATCTGTGGGCAGATGAACCAGGTGCTGGAGGCCATGGTCGAGGCGCTGGAGCAGACGCCGGAACTGCCGGTGCAGCGCTTGCCGGTGCTGGAAGCGCAGGAGCGTGAGCGTGTGCTGCTGGGCTTCAACGACACGGCGGTGGATTATGACCTTGAGCAGACCCTGCACGGGATGATCGAGGCGCAGGTGTTGCGTACGCCGGATGCGGTCGCGGTAAAAGCCGAAGAAGGCATACTGAGCTATCGCCAGCTGAATGAGCAGGCCAACCGCCTTGCGCATCACCTGATTGAGCTCGGTGTTAAACCTGATGATCGGGTGGCGATCTGCGTCGAACGTGGGCTGTCGATGGTGGTTGGCTTGCTGGCCATTCTTAAGGCGGGCGGCGCGTATGTACCGGTTGACCCCGATTACCCAGCTGAGCGCGTGCGGCATATGCTGAGCGACAGCGCGCCGGTGGCGGTGCTGGTGCACAGTGCTACGCGTCATGTACCGGATTCGGCCCAGGTTATCGACCTGGATCAGCCGACCTGGAACGCCCAGCCGTCCAGCAATCCAGTTGTCACCAGCTTGACCCCGCGTCACCTGGCCTACGTGATCTACACCTCAGGCTCCACCGGCTTGCCGAAAGGCGTGATGAACGAGCATGCCGGCGTGGTCAACCGCCTGCTGTGGATGCAGGAGGCCTACAACCTCGGCGCTGACGACGTGGTCTTGCAGAAGACCCCATTCAGCTTCGACGTATCGGTATGGGAATTCCTCTGGCCGCTGCAAACTGGCGCACGTCTGGTCATGGCGCGCCCCGGCGGCCATCGCGATCCGGAGTACCTGCGTCAGGTGATCCGCAGCGAAAACGTCACCACCTTGCACTTCGTGCCCTCGATGCTGGATGTGTTCCTGGCCCATGGTGACGTCTCGGCGGCTTCGTTGAAGCGCGTCCTGTGCAGCGGCGAAGCCTTGCCGGGCAGCCTGGTTCGACGCTTCCACGCGCAATTACCAACCGTTGAACTGCACAACCTGTACGGCCCGACTGAAGCAGCGGTGGACGTGAGCGCCTGGCACTGCGTGACGGCACCGGACAACACCCCCATCGGCAAACCGATCGCCAACACCACGCTGTACGTACTCGATACGCTGGGGCAACCCGTACCGCAAGGCGTGGCTGGCGAGCTGTTCATCGGCGGCGTGCAAGTCGCCCGAGGCTACCTGAACCGCATCGAACTGACCGCCGAACGCTTCCTCGACGATCCGTTCAGCACCCGCCCTGGTGCACGCCTGTACTGCACCGGCGACCTGGCGCGGCACCTGGCCGATGGCAACATCGAATACCTGGGCCGCAACGATGACCAGGTGAAGCTGCGCGGCCTACGCATCGAGCTGGGTGAAATCCAGGCTGGCCTGACGGCCATCGAAGGCGTGAAAGAAGCCGTCGTGGTCGCCCGCGACCAGCGTCTGGTGGCGTATTACACCGGTGAGCAGCAGGCCGCAGACGTTCTGCGCACGGCATTGCTGGCCCACCTGCCGGAGTTCATGGTGCCCGCGCTGTTCCTGCACCTGGACGCATTGCCCCTGAGCCCCAACGGCAAACTCGACCGCAAGGCTTTGCCACTGCCGGACACCGAAGCCCTGCAAAACCGTGCGTACGAAGCCCCAGAAGGCGAAACCGAAACCCTGCTGGCAACGATCTGGGCCGAGCTGCTGGGCGTTGAGCGGGTAGGGCGGCATGACAACTTCTTCGAACTGGGCGGCCATTCGCTGCTGGCGGTGACCCTGACCTCGCGCCTACGCCAACAAGGCCTGCATGCCGATATCCGCGTACTGTTCGGCCAGCCGACCTTGGCAGCGCTCGCCGCTGCGGTGGGCGGTGAAACCCGCATTAGCGTGCCAGCCAACCGCATTCCGGCAGAGGGCACACGCATCACGCCGGACATGCTACCGCTCGCCGAGCTGTCCCAGGCGGCCATCGACACCCTGGTCGCGCAGATCCCCGGTGGCGTGGCCAATGTCCAGGATGTCTACGGCCTGGCCCCGCTGCAGCAAGGCATCCTCTACCATCACTTGGCCAGCGAAGGCGCAGACCCCTACGTGCTGCAGGCACGCTTTGCCTTCCCGACGCAATCCGAACTCGATGCCTTTGCCGCAGCGCTCGACCAGGTCATCGCCCGTCACGACATCCTGCGCACCAGCATCCACTGGCAGGGCCTGGAGGAGCCCGTGCAGGTCGTCTGGCGCACTGTGCCGGCAGTCGGCGCAGCCGTGCGCGGTGATGAAAGCAGCACCACGCTCGACTTGAACAAGGCCCCCTTGATCCGCCTGCTCCCTAGCCACGGCGAGGGGCGCGTGGAAGCCACGCTGCTGATCCACCACATCATCCTCGACCACGCAGCCGTCGAACAGCTGGTGGCCGAGATCACCGCTGTGCTGCAAGGCCAGGCCCTGTCGCAGGCCAGCGTGCCCTACCGCAACTATGTGGCGCAGGCACGGCTGGGCGCCGATAGCCAGGCTGACGAGGCACTGTTCCGCGAGCTGCTGGGCGACATCGACGAACCCACCACGGTATTCGGCCTACGCGATGCGCTCAGTGACGGCAGCCGTGTGTTGGACAGCCGTCTGGCCCTGGACACGGCGCTGGCCGGCCGTTTGCGCGAGCAGGCCCGCCTGCTTGGCATCAGCGTCGCCAGCCTGGTGCACCAGGCCTGGGGGCAGGTGCTGGCGCAACTGTCAGGGCGCGAGGAAGTGGTGTTCGGCACGGTGTTGCTCGGTCGCCTGCAAGGCGGCGAGGGGGCTGAACGGGCCCTGGGCATGTTCATCAACACCTTGCCGCTGCGAGTGAGCGTGGGTGCCACGGCGGTGGCCGAGGGCGTACGCCTGACCCACCAACGGCTGGCCCGCCTGCTGGCCCATGAGCAAGCCTCGCTGGCGTTGGCTCAGCGTTGCAGTGCAGTCCCGGCGTCTCAGGCGCTGTTCACCAGCCTGCTCAACTTCCGCCACAGTGCACCGGCCAAGGCCGAGCTGCGCCAGGCCTGGCAGGGTATCGAGCAACTGGCCGCGCATGAGCGCAGCAACTACCCATTGGTGGTCAACGTCGACGATGTGGGCGACGCCTTTGTGCTGACCGTGCAAGCGGTGCCGGAGGTCGATGGCGCGCAGGTCTGCCGCCTGCTCAGCACCGCCCTTGAGCAACTGGCCCAAGCCCTTGCGCAGGCGCCGACCACGGCCCTGCACAAGGTGAGCCAACTGGCAGTTGCCGAGCGCGAACTGGTGTTGCAAGGCTTCAATGCCACCCGCCGCGATTACCCACGGGAACATGCGCTGCACACCCTGTTTGGCACCTATGCCGCGCTCAGCCCGGCTGCACCGGCGGTGGTTCACGGTGGCCGGCAGTGGAGCTATGAGCAGCTCGAACAGCACGCCAACCGCCTGGCTCACCACCTGCTCGCCCTGGGCGTGCGCCCTGGCGATCGTGTGGCCCTGCTGCTGCCCCGCAGCATCGAGTTGCTGGCTGCGCAACTGGCGGCGAGCAAATGCGCGGCGGTCTTCGTGCCGCTGGACAGCAACGCGCCTGCCGAGCGCCAGGCCTTCATGATCGAAGACAGCCAGGCGCGTGTCTTGCTCACCTTCAGCAGCGAACAGCGGGTAGGCAATGCCCTGCGCGTCGAGCTGGACCGCCTCGACCTCACCGGGTACGCGCAGCAGTCGCCGGGCCTGGCGGTAGCTGCCGAAAGCGCCGCCTACATCATGTACACCTCCGGCTCTACCGGCACCCCTAAGGGCGTGCAAGTGCCGCACCGGGCCATCGTGCGCCTGGTGATCAATAACGGCTTTGCCGAATTCACCTGCCAGGACCGTGTCGCGTTCGCCTCCAACCCTGCGTTCGACGCCAGTACCTTGGAAGTCTGGGCACCGCTGCTCAACGGCGGCACGGTGGTCGTCATCGACCAGGACCAGGTGCTGTCGCGTCAGGCATTGCGTGAGGTGTTGCTGGCGCAGCGCGTCAGCGTGCTGTGGCTGACTGCCGGCCTGTTCCATCAGTTTGCCGATGACCTGCTGCCGGCATTCGCCAAGCTTCGCTACCTGATGCTGGGCGGCGATGTGCTGGACCCGGCCATCGTCGGCCGGGTGCTGCGCGAAGGCGCCCCACAACACCTGCTCAATGGCTATGGCCCGACTGAAGCTACCACCTTCAGCACCACCCACCTCATCGCCACGGTCGGCGAGGGCAGCATCCCGATTGGCAGGCCGATCGGCAATGCCCGTTGCTATGTGCTCGACGCCCGTCAGCAGCCGTTGCCGGTTGGCGCGGTCGGTGAGCTGTACATCGGCGGCGCTGGCGTCGCCTTGGGGTACCTCGGCCAGCCGGCTCTTACCGCTGAGCGCTTCCTCGACGACCCGTTCAGCCGTGAGCCGGGTGCGCGCATGTACCGCAGTGGCGACCTGGCCTGCTGGCAGGCTGATGGCACCTTGCGTTACCTGGGCCGTGCCGACCAGCAGATCAAGCTGCGAGGCTTCCGCATCGAGCTGGGTGAAATCGAAGCGCGCCTGGGCGCGTGTGCCGGTGTGCGTGACACGGCCGTGGTGGTGCGTGAGGACGTGCCCGGTGACAAGCGCCTGGTGGCCTATTTCACCGCCAACAACCCGGCCCCTGGCATTGCCGAACTGCACCAACAGATGCAAGGCCAGTTGCCGGACTACATGCTGCCAGCGGCCTACGTGTGCCTGGATGAATTGCCGCTGACCGCCAACGGCAAGCTTGACCGCCGTGCCTTGCCGCAACCCGGCAGCGAGGCAGTACTCAGCCGCGCCTTCGAGGCGCCACAGGGTGAGGTCGAAACCACCCTGGCGGCGATCTGGGCCGACCTGCTCAAGGTCGCGCAGGTCGGGCGCCACGACCACTTCTTCGAGCTGGGCGGCCATTCGCTGCTGGCCGTGACCCTGGTTGAGCGCATGCGCAAGGCCGGCCTCAGCGCCGATGTGCGCGTGCTGTTTGCCCAGCCCACCCTGGCGGCGCTGGCCGCCGCCGTGGGCAGCGGTCGCGAGGTGCAGGTGCCCGCCAACCGTGTGCCACACACGGCCCGCCACATCACCCCGGACATGCTCAGCCTGATCGAGCTCGACCAGGCCAGTATCGACCGTATCGTCGCCACGGTGCCGGGTGGCGCCGCCAATGTGCAGGAAATCTACCCGCTGGCCCCGCTGCAGGAGGGCATCCTGTACCACCACTTGAGCGCCGCACAGGGCGACCCGTACCTGCTGCAGTCGCGCCTGGCCTTCGACAGCCTGGCGCACTTGCAGCGCTGGGCGGGCGCCTTGCAGCAGGTCATCGACCGGCACGACATTCTGCGCACCGCAGTGGTCAGCGAAGGGCTTGCGCACGCAGTACAAGTGGTTTGGCGGGAAGCGCGGATGCAGGTGAGCGCAATCGAAGGCCTGGCTACTGGGTCGGTGATCGATGCCTTGCAGGCCCGCTTCGACGCCCGTCACCAGCGCCTCGACCTGTCGCGGGCACCCTTGCTGCGCCTGCTGCATGCCGATGACCCGGCCAACCAGCGCGTGGTGGCGATTCTGCAATTCCATCACCTGGCCCTGGACCATACCGCCATGGAAGTCATCGCCAGCGAGATGCAGGTGTTGCTGGCGGGCCAGGGCGAACGCTTGCCGGCGCCAGTGCCTTATCGCACCTATGTTGCCCAAGCCCGCCTTGGGGCCGACGATGCCAGCCATGAAGCGTTCTTCCGCGAGATGCTGGGGGACCTTGATACCCCGACCTTGCCGTTTGGCCTGAGCGACGTACAGGGTGACGGCCACGCTATCGAAGAAGCCCACCTGGTCATCGACGCCAGCGTGGCGCGCGGCTTGCGCGAACAGGCTCGGCAGCTGGGCGTGAGTGCCGCGAGCCTGGCGCACCTGGCCTGGGCACGGGTGCTGGGTGTGCTCGCCAACCGCACCGATGTCGTGTTTGGCACCGTGCTGATGGGGCGCTTGCAGGGCGGTGAAGGGGCCGACCGGGCGTTGGGCGTGTTCATCAACACCTTGCCGCTGCGCATCGACTTGACTGCACCGGTGGCGCAGGCGGTGCGCGCCACCCATCAGCGGCTCTCGGCGCTGTTGGCGCACGAGCATGCCTCGCTAGCGTTGGCCCAGCGCTGCAGTGGCGTGGCCGCGTCCACACCGTTGTTCAGCGCCTTGTTCAACTACCGCCACAGCACGGCAGGGGTGCCTGCCGACGGCGATACCCACAGCCAGGGTGTTCGCCTGCTGGGCGGTGAGGAGCGCAGCAACTACCCGCTGACCCTGAGTGTCGACGACCTGGGCGAAGGCTTTGCCTTGAGTGTGCTGGCCCAGGCAGGCATTGGCGCCGAGCGGGTCGCTGGCTGGATGAACCAGGCCCTGGTCGAACTGCTGCAGGCGCTGACGCAGTCTGCGGCCAAGCCGGTCGAGGCATTGTCGATCCTGGACCCGGTGGCCCGGCAGCAGGTGCTGGAAGCGTTCAATGCCACCGCACGCGACTACCCGAAAGGGCAGGCCGTGCACGCCCTGGTCGAGGCCCAGGCGGCCCGCGCACCGCAAGCGGCAGCACTGGTGCAGGATGGCCAGGTACTGAGCTACGGCGAGCTTAATCGCTGCGCCAACCGCCTGGCGCATCACCTGATCAGCCGCGGGGTGAAGGTCGGCGACCGGGTGGCATTGTGCTTGCCGCGCACCCTGGAGCGCCTGGTCGGCCTGTTGGCCATTCTCAAGGCCGGTGCGGCCTATGTGCCGATCGACCCGGCCTACCCAGGCGAACGCATCGCCTACCTGCTTGAAGACAGCACGCCGGCATTGGTGCTGGTCGATGCGGCCACCCTGGCGCTGGTGGGGGACACCCCACGTGTCGAGCTGCACCGCGATGCCTGGCAGGGCGCAGCCGACAGCAACCCCTGCGTGGCAGGCCTGGATGATCGCCAACTGGCGTATGTGATCTACACCTCCGGCTCTACCGGCCAGCCGAAAGGGGTGATGGTCGAGCATGCGACCCTGGTCAACCTGGTGCACTGGCACTGTGAGGCCTTTGCCTTGAAAGCCGGCAGCCATACCAGCACGGTGGCCGGTTTTGGCTTCGATGCGGTGGCCTGGGAGGTGTGGCCGGCGCTGTGCACGGGGGCCGTGCTGCACGTACCGCCCGCACGCATTGCCGGTGAGCACGTCGACGAATTGCTCGACTGGTGGCTGGAGCAGCCGCTGGCCGTCAGCTTCCTGCCCACACCCGTGGCCGAACAGGCGCTGCGCCGCGAGCGTCAGCACCCGACCTTGCGCACGCTGCTGGTCGGCGGCGATCGCCTGCGCCAGTTCGAGCGCGACTCAGGTTTTGCCCTGGTCAACAACTATGGCCCGACCGAAGCCACCGTGGTGGCCACGTCCGGGCAACTGCTACCCGAAGGGGCGCTGCATATCGGTAAGCCTATCGCCAACACCCAGGTGTATGTGCTCGACGAGCGCCGCCAGCCGGTGCCGGTGGGCGCCGTGGGTGAGTTGTACATTGGCGGCGCTGGGGTGGCCCGCGGTTACTTCAATCGCCCGGCACTGACCGAGGAGCGCTTCATTGCCGACCCGTTCACCGCCCAACCCCATGCGCGGCTGTACCGCACAGGTGACCTGGTGCGCTGGAGCGCTGACGGCACCTTGGATTACCTGGGCCGTAACGACGACCAGGTGAAGATCCGCGGCGTACGGGTGGAGCTTGGCGAAATCGAAAGCGTACTTGCCGCGCAGCCTGGTATCGGCGATGCGGTGGTGCTGGTGCGTGGCGAGCGGCTGCTGGCCTGGTTCACTGAAACCACACCGGTGGCGGTGGACACACTGCGCCAAGCTTTGCAGGCAAGCCTGCCCGCACACCTGGTGCCGTTGGCCTTCACCTGCCTGCCAGCACTGCCGTTGACCAGCCATGGCAAGCTCGACCGCAAGGCGTTGCCCGATCCGGATCCGGCGCTGCTTGCAGGCCAGGCCTATGTCGCCCCGCAGGGCGAAGTGGAAATGGCCCTGGCAGCGGTGTGGGCTGACATGCTGGGCGTTGAGCGAGTGGGCCGCCACGATAACTTCTTCGAGCTGGGTGGCCATTCGTTGCTGGCGGTGAACCTGACCGCGCGCTTGCGCCGCGAGGGCGTGCAGGTGGATGTGCGTACGCTGTTTGGCCAGCCGACGGTGGCGGCACTGGCGACGACCCTGGGCCAGGTGCAACAGGTGCAGGTGCCGGACAACCTGATCCCGGCCGGCTGCCCGCACATCACCCCCGGCATGCTGCCGCTGGTGGCGCTGGAGCAGGCGGCCATCGACCGTATCGTTGCCCAGGTACCCGGCGGTGCCCGCAATGTGCAGGACATCTACCCGCTGGCACCCTTGCAGGAGGGCATCCTGTACCACCACCTCAGCGCGCAGGGGCACGACCCTTATGTGCTGCAGTCGCGCTTTGGGTTCGCCAGCCGCGAACACTTGAACAACTTCGCGGCAGCATTGGACAAGGTCATCGCCCGCCACGACGTGCTGCGCACAGCGGTGCTCTGGGAAGGCCTGCCGCAGCCGGTGCAGGTGGTCTGGCGGCAGGCGCCGTTGTCGGTCATGGCGCGTGGTCGCGACAGCGAGGCCATGCTTGACCTGAGCAAGGCACCGCTGATCCGTCTGCTGTACACGCAGCAGCCGGGCGCGGCCCGCATCGAAGCCACCTTGCAGTTCCACCACATCGTGCTCGACCACACGGCCATGGAAGTGGTCGGCGAGGAGCTGATCGGTTATCTGCAGGGTGCGGCCGAGCCGGCCCAGGCACCGGTGCCGTACCGCAACTACGTGGCCCAGGCGCGCCTGGGTATCAGCCAGGCGGAGCATGAAGCGTTTTTCCGCGGGCAACTGGCGGATATCGACGCGCCAACGCTGCCGTTCGGCCTTAGCGATGTGCAGGGTGACGGTCGTGACATCGAGGAGGCCCAGCTGTGGCTGCGTGACGACCTGGCACAAAGGCTGCGCCAGCAAGGCCGGCAATTGGGTATCAGCGTCGCCAGCCTGTTCCACCTGGCCTGGGCGCGCCTGCTGGCGGCCGCCAGTGGCCAGGACAGCGTGGTGTTCGGCACCGTACTGCTGGGCCGCCTGCAAGGCGGTGAAGGCGCCGAGCGGGCGTTGGGCATGTTCATCAACACCTTGCCGCTGCGGGTCGACCTGGGCGGTATCAGCCTGCATGAAGGGGCCCATGCTACTCATCAGCGCCTCAGTGCCTTGCTGGCCCACGAGCATGCATCGCTGGCCTTGGCCCAGCGCTGCAGTGGCGTGGCTGCGCCCTTGCCGTTGTTCAGCGCCATGCTCAACTACCGGCACAGCACGCAGGTCACTGACAGCCAGCGGCAGGCGACGCAAGGTATCGACAACCTAGAAAGCCAGGAACGCAGCAACTACCCGCTGGGCTTGAACGTGGATGACCTGGGGGAGGGCTTCCGCCTGGTTGCCATGACCCCGGCCGACGTAGGCGCGGCGCGTATCTGTGGGCAGATGAACCAGGTGTTGGAGGCCATGGTCGAGGCGCTGGAGCAGACGCCGGAACTGCCGGTGCAGCGCTTGCCGGTGCTGGAAGCGCAGGAGCGTGAGCGTGTGCTGCTGGGCTTCAACGATACGGCGGTGGATTATGACCTTGAGCAGACCCTGCACGGGATGATCGAGGCGCAGGTGTTGCGTAAGCCGGATGCGGTCGCGGTTAAAGCCGAAGAAGGCATACTGAGCTATCGCCAGCTGAATGAGCAGGCCAACCGCCTTGCGCATCACCTGATTGAGCTCGGTGTTAAACCTGATGATCGGGTGGCGATCTGCGTCGAACGTGGGCTGTCGATGGTGGTTGGCCTGCTGGCCATCCTCAAGGCCGGCGGCGCGTATGTGCCGGTTGACCCCGATTACCCAGCTGAGCGCGTGCGGCATATGCTGAGCGACAGCGCGCCGGTGGCGGTGCTGGTGCACAGTGCTACGCGGCACGTACCGGATTCGGCCCAGGTTATCGACCTGGATCAGCCGACCTGGAACGCCCAGCCTTCCAGCAACCCCGTTGTCACCAGCTTGACCCCGCGTCACCTGGCCTACGTGATCTACACCTCAGGCTCCACCGGCTTGCCGAAGGGCGTGATGAACGAGCATGCGGGCGTGGTCAACCGCCTGTTGTGGATGCAAGACGCCTATAACCTCGGCGCTGACGACGTGGTCTTACAGAAGACACCATTCAGCTTCGACGTATCGGTATGGGAATTCCTCTGGCCGCTGCAAACCGGCGCACGTCTGGTCATGGCGCGCCCCGGTGGCCATCGTGATCCGGAGTACCTGCGTCAAGTGATCCGCAGCGAAAACGTCACGACCTTGCACTTCGTGCCTTCGATGCTGGATGTATTCCTGGCCCATGGTGACGTCTCGGCGGCTTCTTTGAAGCGCGTCCTGTGCAGCGGCGAGGCCTTGCCGGGCAGCCTGGTTCGACGCTTCCACGCGCAATTACCAACCGTTGAACTGCACAACCTGTACGGCCCGACTGAAGCAGCGGTGGACGTGAGCGCCTGGCATTGCGTGACGGCGCCGGACAACACCCCCATCGGCAAACCGATCGCCAACACCACGCTGTACGTACTCGACAACCAAGGCCAGCCAGTACCGCAAGGCGTGGCCGGCGAGCTGTTCATCGGCGGCGTGCAAGTCGCCCGAGGCTACCTGAACCGCATCGAACTGACCGCCGAACGCTTCCTCGACGACCCGTTCAGCACCCGCCCTGGTGCACGCCTGTACCGCACCGGCGACCTGGCGCGGCACCTGGCCGATGGCAACATCGAATACCTGGGCCGCAACGATGACCAAGTGAAGCTGCGCGGCCTACGCATCGAGCTGGGTGAAATCCAGGCTGGCCTGACGGCCATCGAAGGCGTGAAGGAGGCAGTTGTTGTCGCCCGCGACCAGCGTCTGGTGGCGTATTACACCGGTGAGCAGCAGGCCGCAGACGTTCTGCGCACGGCATTGCTGGCCCACCTGCCGGAGTTCATGGTGCCCGCGCTGTTCCTGCACCTGGACGCATTGCCCCTGAGCCCCAACGGCAAACTCGACCGCAAGGCTTTGCCACTGCCGGACACCGAAGCCCTGCAAAACCGTGCGTACGAAGCCCCAGAAGGCGAAACCGAAACCCTGCTGGCAACGATCTGGGCCGAGCTGCTGGGCGTTGAGCGGGTAGGGCGGCATGACAACTTCTTCGAACTGGGCGGCCATTCGCTGCTGGCGGTGACCCTCACCTCCCGCCTGCGTGATCAAGGCCTGGAAGCCGACGTGCGCGCCCTGTTCGACCAACCGACCTTGGCGGGCTACGCAGCCATCACAGACAGAATGGAGATCGTCCTGTGAGCATCAACCAACTACTGGCAACACTGACGGCCAAAAACGTGCAACTGGCGTTGAAGGACGGGCAACTGGCCGTCCAGGGCAACCGCCAGGCCCTGACCGACCCCGCGTTGGTGGCGCAACTGCGTGAACACAAGCCAACGCTGGTGGCGATGATCGAGCGCGGCGAGTACGTGGCCGTGAAACAGGGCGCGGTACACGTGCCGTCCAACCTCATCGAGCCGGGCTGCACGCGCATTACGCCGCAGCACCTCAACCTGATCGACCTCGACCAGGGCACCCTTGACCGCATCGTCGCCTGCATCCCCGGCGGCGCGGCTAACGTGCAAGACATCTACCCACTGGCACCGCTGCAGCAGGGCATGCTGTTCCACCACGCCAGTGCCACCGACAGCGACCCGTACGTGATGCAGGCGCGTTTCGTGTTTGCCAGCGAGGCCCGCTTGCAGGCGTTTGCCGATGCGCTCCGTGGCGTGATTGCCCGCCATGACATCCTGCGCACCTCGGTGCACTGGGAAGGGCTCGAAACGCCGGTGCAGGTGGTCTGGCGCCACGCTGACCTGCAGGTGGCGACGTTACCCGATAACGACCCCACGCGCGGCAGGCTCGACCTGACCCAGGCACCGCTAATCCGCCTGCTGCGCGAGGCCGAGCAGGCCGATGGCGCACTGACCGCCACCCTGCAGTTCCACCATATCGCCATGGACCACAGTGCCTTGGAGGTGGTGCGTCACGAACTGATCGCGTTTCTGGCCGGCGAGGGTGATCGGCTGGGCACCCCGGTGCCGTTTCGCAATTATGTGGCACAAGCCGTGCTGGGTATCAGCGAGGCCGAACACGAGGCGTTTTTCCGCGACATGCTGGGGGGGATCGACGCGTCGACCCTGGCCTACGGCATCCAGGATGTGCAAGGCGTGGGTGAGGTGCACAACGAGCACGCGCTCGACCTGCCACTAGCGCTGTGCCAGCAGCTACGCGGCCAGGCGCGTAGCCTGGGCGTGAGCGTCGCCAGCCTCTTCCACCTGGCCTGGGGCCGCGTGCTGGGCGGGCTGACGGGGCGCGAGCAGGTGGTGTTCGGCACAGTGCTGATGGGGCGCTTGCAGGGCGCCGAAGCCACCGACCGGGCGCTGGGGATTTTCATCAACACCCTGCCGGTACGCGTTGACCTGGACAGCGCTGACTTGCCGACGGCGATCCGCGCCACCCACCAACGGCTGAGCGCATTGATGCGCCATGAACACGCGCCACTGGCCCTGGCCCAGCGGTGCAGCGGTGTGGCGGCGCCGGCGCCGCTGTTCAATGCCTTGCTCAACTACCGCCACAGCGCAGTGGACAGCACCCAGCCACGCCGTGCAGCCCTGGCCGGCATCGACATCGTCGAGTCTGCCGAGGCCACCAACTACCCCTTGACGCTCAGCGTCGACGACTTGGGCGAAGCATTTCGCCTGACCTTGCTGGCCAGCGCCGAAGTGCCGGCGCAGCGCGTCTGTGCTTACTTGCAGCAGACCCTCGAAAGCCTGGTGCAGGCACCGCAGTCGTCGGTCCTGGCGTTGGCCATGCTCCCCGACAGCGAGCGCGAGGAACTGCTGGAAGCGTTCAACCATTATCCGGCCCCCTATGAGCGGCAACTGACCCTGCACCAGCGCATTGCACACCGCGCCGAGTTGCACCCTGACGCCGTCGCCGCCACCTGTGACGGCGCGCGCTTGAGTTACGCCGAGCTCAACCGCCAGGCCAATGCCCTGGCGCAGCACCTGATCAACCTGGGCGTGCGGCCTGACGACCGCGTCGCCGTGGTGGCGCGGCGCAGCCTTCAGACGCTGGTCGGCTTGTTGGCGGTACTCAAGTCTGGGGCCGGTTACGTGCCGGTAGACCCCGCCCACCCGGATGAGCGCGTGCACTACTTGCTGAACGACAGCGGCCCGGTAGCGGTGCTGACGCAGCAGGCGCTGCGTGAGCGCCTGGGGGCTGTCGCGGTGCCGGTGGTGCTGCTCGATCAGCCGCACTGGCCTGTATGCGAGAGCGACCCGGTTGTGCCGGGGCTGAGCGCGTGCCACCTGGCCTATGTGATCTACACCTCTGGTTCCACCGGGCAGCCCAAGGGCGTGATGGTCGAGCACCAGACCGTCAACAACCTGGTCGACTGGCACTGCCGCGCCTTCGACCTGTGCCATGGCCGGCACACTTCGAGCCTGGCCGGTTTTGGTTTCGACGCCATGGCCTGGGAAGTCTGGCCGGCGTTGTGCGCCGGGGCCACGTTGCACCTGGCGCCGGCGTCGGAGGGCAACGACGACCTGGATGCCATGCTTGCCTGGTGGCAGGCGCAGCCCCTGGACGTGAGCTTCTTGCCGACGCCGGTGGCCGAGTATGCCTTCAACCATCAGCTCGAACACCCGACCCTGCGCACCCTGTTGATCGGCGGTGACCGCCTGCGCCAGTTCAACCGCACCCAGCGCTTTGCCGTGGTCAACAACTACGGCCCGACCGAAACCACGGTGGTGGCCAGCTCCGGCGTGGTGGAAGCGGGCGGGGCGCTGCACATCGGTCGGCCGGTCGATAACGCCCGTCTGTACGTACTCGACCCACACCTGCAGCCTGTTGCGCTGGGTGTGCCAGGTGAGCTGTACATTGGTGGCGCCGGGGTTGCCCGAGGCTACCTGAACCGCCCGGCGCTCACCGCCGAGCGCTTCCTCGACGACCCCTTCGTCGCCCGTGGGCGCATGTACCGCACAGGCGACCTGGTGCGCTGGCTGGCGGACGGCACCCTGGACTACCTGGGGCGCAACGACGACCAAGTGAAGATCCGCGGCGTGCGCATCGAACTGGGCGAGATCGAAAGCCGGCTGAACGCCCTGGCTGGCATCGATGAAGCCGTGGTACTGGCCCGTGAGGACCAGCCCGGCCAACCGCGCCTGGTGGCCTACTTCACCGCCCAGGCAGGCGTCGAACCGCTCACCCCAGAAGGCCTACGCAGCCAATTGCAGGCGCACCTGCCGGAATACATGGTGCCGATGGCCTATGTCGAGCTGCCGGCGTTGCCGCTGACGGCCAACGGCAAACTCGACCGCCGCGCTTTGCCACGCCCGGAGCGCTCGGCGCTGTTCGAGCAGGGCTACGAGGCCCCCGAAGGGGCGTTGGAGCAGGCGCTGGCAACGCTATGGGCCGAGTTGCTGCACGTTGAGCGAGTCGGCCGTCGCGACCATTTTTTCAGCTTGGGCGGGCATTCACTGCTGGCGATGCGCATGGTCTCCCAGGTGCGCCTGCGCCTGGGTGTCGAACTGAGCCTGGCCGACCTGTTCGCCAACCCCGAGCTGGCCGCCGTGGCCGAGGTACTGGCCCACGCCGGGCGCAGTGAGCTGCCGGCGATACGCCCAGTGCCGCGCGATGCGCCGCTGCCGATGTCGTTCGCCCAACAGCGGCTGTGGTTCCTGGCGCAAATGGAAGGCGGTAACCAGGCTTACAATGTGCCGCTGGCCCTGGGCCTGCGCGGGGCACTGGATGCCGATGCGCTGGAAGCAGCCTTGCTGGGCATCATCGAGCGCCACGAGACCTTGCGCAGCCGCTTCGTACCACGCGATGACAGTGCCGAGGTGGTGCTGGCCGCCACCGCGGGTGCCGATTGGTTCCAGCGTGAAGACCTGAGCGTCGATGCGCTGCCCGCCCGCTTGCATGAAGCGGCCAGTGCGCCTTTCGACCTGGCCCACGGGCCGCTGTTGCGAGCGCGTTTGCTGCGTCTAGGCGCAGAACACCATGTGCTGGCCCTGACCGTGCACCACATCGTTGCCGACGGCTGGTCGCTGGGCGTGCTGACCCGCGAACTAAGCGCGCTGTATACGGCCTGCTGCCAGGGCCAGGATAATCCGCTGCCGGCCCTGGACATCCAGTACGGCGACTATGCCGTGTGGCAGCGCCGCTGGTTGGCCGGCGCCCAGTTGCAGCGCCAGGCCGATTACTGGCGCCAGGCCCTGGACGGTGCACCCAGCCTGCTCAAGCTGCCCAGTGATCGCCCACGCCCCGAACGCCAGGACTTTGCCGGCGCAAGCCTGCCACTGCAGTTGCAGCCCCGCCTGGCGGCTGGCCTGCGCAGCCTGGCCCAGCGCCACGGGGTAACCCTGTACATGGCCGTGCTCAGTGCCTGGGCCGCCGTGTTGACGCGGCTGTCCGGCCAGGGCGAAATCGTCATCGGTTGCCCTGTGGCGGGCCGCGGCCGTGCCGAGCTGGAGCCGCTGGTGGGCTTGTTCGTCAATACCCTGGCCGTGCGCATCGACACGGCTGCCGCACCAACGGCGCAAACCCTGCTGGAGCAGGTCCGTACGCGCGTGCTGGAGGCTCAGGCGCACCAAGACCTGCCATTCGAACAGGTGGTGGAAATCGTCCGCCCAGTGCGCAGCCTTGGCCACACCCCCTTGTTCCAGGCCACGCTCAACTGGCAGGCGATCGAAGGTGGCGCCTTGCAACTGCCGGGCCTGCGCCTGGAAGCCGTGGCCCAGGCTGGCCAAGTCGCCAAGTTCGACCTGACACTGAACCTCGGCGAGTTCGGCGACACGCTGGCCGGCACCCTGGACTACGCCACCTCGCTGTTCGACGAAGCGACCGTGCGGCGCTATGTCGGCTACTTCGAGACCTTGCTCTGGGCCATGATCGGCGATGATCAACAGCCGCTGGCACAGGTGCCGTTGCTTGGCGACGCCGAGCGCCACACCCTGCTGCACAGTTTCAATGCCACGCAACGCGATTACCCCCGTAACCTGGCCGTGCAGCAGCTGTTTGAGCAGCGCGTATCGCGCCATCCCCTGGCCGTGGCGGCAGTGCAGGGCGGCCAGGCGCTGTGCTACGGGGCACTTAACGAACGCGCCAACCGCCTGGCCCATTACCTGATGGGCGCAGGTGTGGCACCGGGTGCCTATGTGGCCGTGCTGCTGCCGCGCTCGTTGCACCTGCTGGTGGCGCAACTGGCTGTGCTCAAGTGTGGCGCGGTCTATGTACCGCTCGACATTCATGCCCCGACCGAGCGCCAGGCCTTCATGGTCGAGGATTGCCAGGCCACCGCGTTGCTGACGCTTGCTGGCACACCGGTTGAGTATGCGGTGCGGCGGGTCGACCTGGACCAACTGGTCCTCGATGACCAGCCTGGCCACAACCCTGGGGTGGCCCAGGACGCTGGCAGTGCGGCCTATGTGATGTACACCTCTGGCACCACAGGCAAACCCAAGGGCGTGTGCGTGCCGCACCGGGGTATTGCGCGGTTGGTGCTGAACGAGCGGTATGCCGGGTTGCTGGCCAGCGACCGCATCGCTTTCGCTTCCAACCCGGCGTTCGATGCCAGCACCCTGGAAGTGTGGGGCGCGTTGCTCAATGGCGGGCAGGTGCGGGTGATCGACCACCGCACGCTGGTCGACCCAGCGCTTTTCGCGAAGGCGCTGGCGGAGCAGGGCATCACCGTTCTGTTCTTGACCACGGCGTTGTTCAACCAGTACGTGCAGTTGATCCCCGAGGCCCTGGCCGCGCTGCGCGTGCTGATCAGCGGCGGTGAGCGTGCCGAACCTGCAGCCTTCCGCACGCTGCTGCACAAAGCACCTGGGCTGCGCCTGCTCAATGGCTACGGGCCCACCGAAACCACCACGTTCGCAGTGACCTGCGAAGTGCGTGAATTGGCGCCCGACGCAGCCCAAGTGCCGATTGGCCGGCCGATCGGCAATACCCAGGTGTATGTGCTGGACGCCTGGCAACAGCCCGTGCCGCAAGGCGTGGTCGGTGAACTGTATATCGGCGGCGACGGCGTGGCGCTGGGTTACCTGAACCGCCCAGAACTGACGGCGCAGCGGTTTATCGATGACCCGTTCAGCCCGCAGCCGGGCGCTCGGCTGTACCGCACCGGCGACCTGGTGCGCTGGCAGGCCGACGGCCAACTGGAGTGCCTGGGGCGCAATGACGACCAGGTCAAGATTCGCGGTTACCGGATCGAGCTGGGCGAAATCGAGCAACAGTTGGCACTGGCACCGGGTGTCGGTGAAGTCGTGGTGATGGCTGTGCCGAACGAGCAGGGCCCACTGCGGCTGGTGGCCTGGTTTACCCGGCACGAGGCCCCAGTGGAGGCCGCTGACCTGCGTGCCTTCTTGCGTGGGCGCTTGCCGGATTACATGGTGCCTACCGCTTTTGTGGCATTGCCGCGGATGCCACTGAACAACAATGGCAAGGTTGATCGCCAGGCCTTGCCGGCGCCGGCACCACAGGACCTGGCGGTGACAGCGTACGAAGCACCGGAAGGCGAGCGCGAGCAGGCGCTGGCCACGTTGTGGGGCGAACTGCTGCACCTGGAACGCGTCGGGCGACACGACCGCTTCTTCGAATTGGGCGGCCATTCACTGCTGGCGATGCGCATGCTGGCCCAAGTTCGCCAACGCCTGGGGCTGGAGCTGGCATTGGGCGACCTGTTTGCCGATGACAGCCTGGCAGCGGTGGCCGCCTGCCTTGCGCGTGACGGCGACACCTTGCCGGCTATCCAGCCGGGCCCGCGTGACGGTGCTTTACCGCTTTCGTTCGCCCAGCAGCGGCTGTGGTTTCTGGCGCAGATGGAGGAGGCCAGCGCGGCCTATCACATTCCCCTGGCCCTGCGCCTGGAGGGCCGTTTGGACTCTGGGGCGCTGGAGCGCGCGTTAAGGCGTCTGGTCGAGCGCCATGAAAGCCTGCGCAGCCATTTTGTCGAACAGGAAGGCGAGCCGCAGGTGGTGCTGGCAACCGGTAGCGAAGGCTTCCTGTTTGGCCGGGACCTTTGCCAGGGCCTGGATGAAGCCGCCATTGCGGCGCTGATCCGCCAGGAGGCGAGCCAACCCTTCGTGCTTAGCCGCGACCTGCCGGTGCGTGGGCGCCTGCTGCAGCTGGCCGAGGACCACCACCTGCTACTGCTGACCTTGCACCACCTGGTGGCCGACGGTTGGTCGCTGGGGGTGTTGGTGCGCGAGCTTGGCGAGTTGTACCAAGCCTTCAGTTGCGGTGGCGACGACCCCTTGCCGGCCTTGCCCGTGCAGTACATCGACTATGCCTTGTGGCAGCGGCGCTGGCTGAGCGGCGATGCGCTGCGCCAACAGGCGGATTACTGGGTTGGCCAGCTGGCCGGGGCACCGGCGCTGCTCAGCTTGCCTTGGGATCACCCACGGCCAGAGCGTCAGCAGTATGCCGGTGACAGCGTCGCGCTGAGCCTGGATCCGCGCCTGAGTGCCGAGCTCAAAGCCGTGTGCCGGCGCCATGGCGTCACGCCTTACATGCTGTTCATGGCGGCTTGGGCAGTGTTGTTAAGCCGGCTTGCCGGCCAGGATGAAGTGGTGATCGGCTCGCCGGTAGCCAACCGCAGGCAGGCTGAAGTGGATGGCCTGGTCGGCATGTTCGTCAATGCCATGGCGTTGCGCGTGGACACCTCGGGGGCACCGGATGTGGCCACGCTGCTGGCCCGGGTAAAGGCCGTGGTGCTGGGCGGGCAGGCGCATCAGGACTTGCCGTTCGAGCAGGTGGTCGAGTTGCTGCGCCCGCGCCGAAGCCTTGCGCATACGCCGCTGTACCAGGCCACCCTGGACTGGGACGCCAGCCCGGAGCGCCAGGCGCTGCAATTGGCCGACCTGTCGGTGAGCGCAGTGAGTGGGCCTGCGTGCATTGCCAAGTTCGACCTGAGCCTGAGCCTGGGTGAGCGCGCCGAAGGTTTTGCCGGCGGTATCGTGTTTGCCACAGCCCTGTTCGAACGCTCGACCATCGCGCGTTATGCGGGGTATTTCGAACAACTGCTGTGGGCCTTCGGGGAGAGCGATCGGGCCATTCCGGGCCATGTCGGGTTGCCGGATGCCGATGAGCGCAAGCGGTTGCTGCAGGGCTTTAACGACACGGCGGTGGATTATGACCTTGAACAGACCCTGCACGGGATGATCGAGGCGCAGGTGTTGCGTACGCCGGATGCGGTCGCGGTTAAAGCGGAAGAAGGGGCGCTGAGCTATCGCCAGCTGAATGAGCAGGCCAATCGATTAGCGCATCACCTGATTGATCTGGGTGTTAAACCCGATGATCGGGTAGCGATCTGCGTTGAACGTGGGTTGTCGATGGTGGTTGGTTTGCTGGCCATCCTCAAGGCCGGCGGCGCGTATGTGCCGGTTGACCCGGACTACCCAGCGGAGCGCGTGCGACATATGCTGAGCGACAGCGCGCCAGTGGCGGTGCTGGTGCACAGCGCTACGCGGCACGTTCCGGATTCGGCCCAGGTTATCGACCTCGATCAGCCGACCTGGAACGCCCAGCAGTGCAGCAACCCAGTTGTCACCAACTTGACCCCGCGTCACCTTGCTTACGTGATCTACACCTCAGGTTCCACCGGCTTGCCGAAGGGTGTGATGAACGAGCATGCCGGCGTGGTCAATCGACTGCTTTGGATGCAAGACGCCTATAACCTCGGCGCTGAAGACGTGGTCTTGCAGAAGACTCCATTCAGCTTCGACGTGTCGGTATGGGAATTCCTCTGGCCGCTGCAAACCGGCGCACGTCTGGTCATGGCGCGTCCTGGTGGCCATCGCGATCCTGAATACCTGCGTCAGGTGATCCGTAGCGAAAACGTCACGACCTTGCACTTCGTGCCCTCGATGCTGGATGTGTTCCTGGCCCATGGGGACGCCTCGGCCGAAGGCCTCAAACGCGTCCTGTGCAGCGGCGAGGCCTTGCCGGGCAGCCTGGTTCGACGCTTCCACGCGCAATTGCCAACCGTTGAACTGCACAACCTGTACGGCCCGACCGAAGCAGCGGTGGACGTGAGCGCCTGGCATTGCGTGACGGCGCCGGACAACACCCCCATCGGCAAACCCATCGCCAACACCACGCTGTACGTACTCGACAGCCAAGGCCAGCCGGTCCCGCAAGGCGTGGCCGGCGAACTGTTCATCGGCGGCGTGCAAGTCGCCCGAGGCTACCTGAACCGCGCCGATCTGACCGCCGAACGCTTCCTCGACGACCCGTTCAGCACTCGCCCTGGTGCACGCCTGTACCGCACCGGCGACCTGGCGCGTCACCTGGCCGATGGCAACATCGAATACCTGGGCCGTAACGATGACCAGGTCAAAATCCACGGCTTGCGCATCGAACTGGGCGAAATCCAGGCCAGCCTGACGCGGATAGAGGGGGTCAAGGAGGCCGTGGTGATCGCTTATGAGCAGCAGTTACTCGCTTACTACACGGGCGAGTCGTTCCCTGTGGAGGCGCTGCGCTCGGCATTGCTCGGGCGCCTGCCGACCTTCATGGTGCCGGCGCTGTTCGTCCACCTGCAGGCACTGCCCCTGAGCCCCAACGGCAAGCTCGACCGCAAGGCTTTGCCGTTACCGGATACCGAGGCCCTGCAGAACCGCGAGTACCAAGCGCCAGAAGGTGAAACCGAAACCCGGTTGGCAACGATCTGGTCCGAACTGTTGGGCGTTGAGCGGATAGGGCGGCACGACAACTTCTTCGAGCTGGGCGGCCACTCCCTGGCGGCAATCCGGCTGGTCGACAAGATGACCAAGGCGGGCCTGAAGGTGGCCATCAACGATGTGTTCCAGCACCCCAGCGTAGCGTTGCTGGCGGCCAGGCTCGGCAGCCCTGACGCTGCGCACCGCGGGGTGATCCGGGTGCGTGCAGGGGGTAGCCAGACGCCGCTGTTCCTGGTTCACGAATTCACCGGCCTGGATTTCTACTTCCCGGTGCTGGGCCAGCACCTACCCGGTGATTTCCCTCTCTATGGGCTGCCCGGCATCCCGGCCGTTCAACCGCAGCCACAGACGCTCGAGTGCCTGGCCCGCTATCAGGTCGAACAAATGCGCAGCGTGCAGCCACAGGGGCCGTATCGCCTGGCAGGCTGGTCGTTTGGCGGGATAGTGGCCTTCGAAATGGCTAACCAATTGCTGGGTGTGGACGAGGAGGTCGAATTCCTCGGTTTGATCGACACCTATGTGCCGCGCCTGGCCGACCAGGGCAAGGCGCGCTGGGAGGGACCACGTGCACTCGAACGGCAGTTGCTGTTGAACTGCAGCACGTTCTGGCGCACGCAAGGCCCGGCAGGCGCCGACAAGCTGGTACGCCTGCAGCAATTGGAGGCCGGTCAGGCCGATTTTGCCACGCTGGTCGCCAGCTGCCGCGAGCACCAGTTGCTCTATGGGCTGTGGGCGAGCATGACCGACGCGCAACTGATGCACTACTTCACCCGTGAACTGGCGCACGGCCATGCGCTGGCGCATTACCGCCCTTCACCGTTGAGCGTGCCGGTGCACCTGCTGCGCGCCGAACAGGGCAGTGACAGCCAGTCGACTCTGGGCTGGCGCGAGACCCTGCCGTCCCAGGCCCTGGTCCTTCTGGGCGTGCCGGGGGACCACCGCAGCATGATGCAGGCGCCCCAGGTGGCCGCGCTCGGTCAGGCGCTTGGCCAGCTACTGGGCAGTGTGCCTAGCACGAACATCGTCAAGGCAGCGGCTTATCAGCCCTTGGTGGCGATCCAGACTGGTCAGCACGGGCATGCACCGTTGTTTTGCGTGCCGGGGGCTGGCGACAGCGTCACCAGCTTCATAGGCCTGGCCGAGGCCCTGGGGCCGGACTGGCCGCTTTACGGCCTTCAGGCGCGGGGGCTGGACGGCTGCTCGGTGCCGCACACTTCGGTGGAGGCTGCTGCCGATTGCCATGTGCAGGCCATCGAGGCGCTTTATCCGCAAGGGCCGCTGAACCTGGTCGGGCATTCGTTTGGCGGCTGGGTAGCACATGCCATGGCTGCCCGGTTCGAGGCCAAGGGCCGGCAGGTGCGTTCATTGACACTGATCGACAGCGAAGCGCCGGGTGAGGGCGGCACCTGTGGCCAGCCCTACACCCTGGGCGCAGCCTTGCAGCGGCTGATCGAGGTGTTGCAGCTGTCCACCGGAAAAACCCTGGGTATTGACCCACGCGCCTTTGCCGAGGCCAGCGACGACCAGCAGTTGAGCCAGTTGCACGCGGCCATGGTGCGGGTCGAATTACTGCCGGCGCGGTCGCAGCCAGGGGCGCTGGACGGCACCGTACGGACCTTCGCCACGGCGTTGCGCACGGCCTACCGGCCAACGTTGAGCTACCACGGGCCGGTCGGCCTGGTACTGGTGGATGACCCGGGCCTGGATGCCTTGGGCAATGCCCGCGAGCATGCCGCCATGCAGGCCGGTTGGCAGCAACTGATGCCCACGCTTGCGCTGTGGCAGGGGCCGGGTGACCACTTCAGCATCCTCAAGGTGCCGGATGTGTTCAGCCTGGCGGCCTGGTGGCACGACGGGCAGGCGCTGCACCACGGCAAGGTTACCCCTTAAAGATGGGCCTTCCCGGCCCCACTGGGGCCGGGTCATGCGAACCCCGAGAGATAGTGAGTGTTCATGGAAAAGTCCAGATTCCGCAAATTCAGCCTCGGCATCGCCGTGGCTCTGGTCGCCGGCATCACGCTGTATGCCGTTCAGGCCCCGGCCAAACCGCCGCAGTACATCACCGCCACGGTCGAACGTGGCGATATCGAGAACGCCGTGTTGGCCACCGGCACGCTGCAGGGCATCAAGCAGGTGGACGTCGGCGCCCAGGTGTCGGGCCAGTTGCGCTCATTGAAGGTCAAGCTGGGTGACAAAGTCACCGAGGGCCAGTGGCTGGCCGAAATCGACCCGCTGGTGCTGCGCAATACCTTGCGCCAGGCTGAGGTCGACGAGGACAAATTGCAGGCCGAGCGCCGTTCTAGCCTGGCCCAGCTCAAGCAGGCCAGGCGGGTGTATGAGCGCTATCGCGAACTGCAGGCCGACGAATCGGTATCGCGCCAGGACTTCGAGAACGCCGAGTCCGAATACGAGGTGCAGCAGGCCGCCGTGCGCTCGCTCGATGCGCAAATCCAGAGTGCCCGGGTCGAGATCGACACGGCCAAGGTCAACCTGGGCTACACCCGTATCAATGCACCGATCAACGGCCATGTGGTGGGCATCGTCACGCAAGAAGGGCAGACCGTGATCGCCAACCAGTTGGCGCCCGTGCTGCTCAAGCTGGCCGACCTCGACACCATGACCGTCAAGGCGCAGGTGTCGGAAGCCGATGTGATCCACATCAGCCCAGGCCAACCGGTGTACTTCACCATCCTCGGTGAAGACAAACGCTACTACGCCAAGCTGCGCGGCACCGAGCCGGCCCCGCAGAACTACGCGCAAAGCACCGACAACAGCGATGGCAGCGCCACGAAACCCAATGGCGCGGTGTTTTACAACGCCCTGTTCGAGGTGGCGAACCCTGAGCACCGCCTGCGCATCTCGATGACCGCGCAGGTGCACATCGTGCTCGACACGGCCGAAGGCGTGCTCACTGTGCCGGTGGCCGCCCTGGGCGCGCGCAATGGCGACGGCAGCTTCCCAGTGCGGGTGCTCGATGCCAAGGGCTTCGCTCAGGTGCGCAACGTGCAGGCGGGGATCAACAACAACGTCAAAGTGCAGATCAAGGATGGCCTGGCCGAAGGTGACCGTGTGGTGATCGGCGAACCGGTGTCTGGCGAAGCAGGGGCGTGAGCATGAACATGAATGTCGAGCTGAGCGCACACAGCGCCGTTGCCTGCAACAACGGCGAGCCGTTGTTGCGCCTGCAGGGGGTCAGCCGCAGTTTTCTGGCCGGCGACCGCGAGTTCCTGGCGCTGAAGGGTATCGACCTGCAGATCCACAGTGGCGAGCTGGTGGCGATCATTGGCGCCTCTGGGTCCGGCAAGTCGACCCTGATGAATATCCTCGGCTGCCTGGACAACGCCAGCAGTGGCAGCTACCAGGTCGGCGGGCAAGAGACGCGCACGCTGGACGACGATGCCCTGGCGGCGCTGCGCCGCGACCATTTTGGCTTCATCTTCCAGCGCTACCACCTGCTGCCGCACTTGGATGCCCTGCACAACGTCGAGATTCCAGCAGTGTATGCCGGCACTGCGCACGGGCAACGCCACGACCGGGCACGTGAGCTGCTCACGCGCTTGGGGCTTGCCGGGCATCTGGAACACCGCCCCAGCCAGTTGTCCGGCGGGCAGCAGCAGCGTGTGAGTATCTGCCGGGCGCTGATGAACGGTGGCCAGGTGATCCTCGCCGACGAGCCGACCGGTGCGCTGGACACGGCCAGTGGCAAAGAGGTGATGAATATTCTGCTGGAGCTGCACGCAGCCGGGCACACGGTGATCCTGGTGACCCACGACCCCAAGGTCGCCGCGCATGCCGAACGGGTCATCGAGGTCAGCGACGGTCAGATCGTCAGCGACCGGCGCACGGGCACTGCAGCCATGCCCACCCCGGTGGCCGAGCCGGCACCGGCCGCCTCGCCGGCAAGGCGCCTGGTCGCCAGCCTGGGGATGTTCCGCGAGGCCTTCAAGATGGCCTGGATCGCTTTGATCTCGCACCGCATGCGCACCTTGTTGACCATGCTCGGGATTGTCATTGGCATCACCTCGGTGGTGTCCATCTCGGCCATCGGTGAAGGGGCCAAGGGCTACGTGCTCAAGGACATCCAGGCAATTGGCAGCAACACCATCGATATCTATTCGGGCAGCAACTTCGGAGACAGCCGGGCGAAGACCATCGAAACCCTGGTGCCCGCCGACGTCACGGCGCTCAACGCGCTGTACTACGTCGACAGCGCCACCCCGGTGATCGGCCAAAGTACCTTGGTGCGCTACCGCAACCTCGATGTCGATGTGCAGCTCAATGGCGTCAGCGAACACTACTTCCAGGTGCGCAACATTCCCCTGGCCGCCGGTATCGTGTTCAGTGCCGAGGACGCCAGGCGCCAGGCCCAGGTGGTGGTGATCGACCACAACACCCGCAAGCGCCTGTTCGGCCCCAACGTAGATCCGCTGGGGCAGGTGATTCTGGTGGGGAACCTGCCGTGCACGGTGATCGGCGTCACCGCCGAGAACAAGAACCTGTTCGTCGCCAGCAACCAGCTGAATATCTGGGTGCCGTACGAGACTGCTGCTGGCCGCGTGCTTGGCCAACGCCACTTGGACAGCATCAGCGTGCGCATCAAGGACGGCGTGCCCAGCAAACGGGTCGAAGAGGAGGTGACCAAGCTGATGCTGCAACGCCATGGCACCAAGGACTTTTTCACCAATAACCTCGACAGCATCATGCAGACCGTGCAAAAGACCAGCCGCTCGCTGACCCTGCTGCTGTCGCTGATCGCGGTGATTTCGCTGGTGGTGGGCGGTATCGGGGTGATGAACATCATGCTGGTGTCGGTGACCGAGCGTACCCGCGAGATCGGCATTCGCATGGCGGTGGGGGCACGGCAGTCGGACATCCGTCAGCAGTTTCTGGTGGAGGCGGTGATGGTCTGCCTGTTTGGCGGGTTGGTCGGTATTGGCTTGTCGTACGGCATCGGCTACCTGTTTGAGTTGTTCGTCAAACAGTGGGAGATGGTGTTCTCACCGGCGTCGATCGTGATGGCGTTTGCCTGTTCGACGTTGATTGGGGTGGTGTTCGGCTTTGTGCCAGCGCGCAACGCGGCCCGGCTTGACCCGATCGAAGCGCTGGCACGGGATTGAGGTGCCCTGTGCCTCAACCCGTGTAGGAGCAGCCTTGTGCTGCGAAGAGGCCGGTGATAACACCGTGAATCTTCGTTGCTATAACCGGCCTCTTCGCAGCACAAGGCTGCTCCTACACGGTGATTCGTGCCCAAGCGGGAATTACAAGATCAAACTGCCGTATACATCCAGCGCATCAACGAATGCCGCCCGCTGATACCCAGCTTGATCGCCGCCCTGCGTAAATAGCTTTCGACCGTATTCACCTTCAACTCCAGCCGCTCGGCCTGCTCCGGTGCGGTATGCCCGGCCAGCAGGCCAAGGCACACCTGACGCTCCCGTTCGGACAGCTTCAGCCCCGATTGCGCCAGGCGGTCAAGAAAACGCTGTTCGAGGCTCTCTTGCGTGGCGCGCTCGGCGGCGGGTTGCAGGGCATCGATGTGCTTTTCCAGCATCGGCAACAGCAGGGGCGAGATGTCATCCAGGCGGTTGCGCTCGAAGGCGGAGAAGCCATAGGCGGAGTCAGCGCGCAGCACCTGGATTTCGTAGCGGGCGTCGCCTTTGCGGCGAATCAGGTGCAAGCGCGACGGGTCGCTGCAGTCCCTGCTTGGCTGCACGTCCGAGGAAAATACGGTCTCGTTGATCACGGGCGCGTTGGCTTCAGGGCCAGCCGGGGCCACGGGCAGCAGGCGTATGTGCGTGGCGTCGATGGTCAGGTGGGCCTGGATCAGGTCGTGCAGCATGCGCGGGAATTGGCGGCTGCCGGTGCTGGCAATGACTTTGCCGATTTGTGGGTAGAGCAGGTGCGAATTCATCGTGTCGTCCATGAGGTCCGGTGGTGCAATTTCCCGTCTGGCTGTTGGCCCGCATCCTGGGCCGCATTCGGGAGGTGATGGGTATCCTAGTACAACGATTGAGTGACGGTTAAATGAAGTGGCGATAGTGGCATAATAATGGCTTCTATGGCAGGCGACTGCTGTGGCGCGGGTTGTCGGGTATGATGCTTGCCCCCATCATCTTCAAGAGGCCTGCCCCATGTCCCTGAGTGCTGAACAGATTGGCGAATTCCGCGCCTTTGCCGAGCAGTTGGCCGATGCCGCCGCTGTGGCGATCACGCCGTATTTCCGTGCCAGCCTGGACGTCGAGGACAAGGGCGGGCGGTTGTACGACCCGGTGACGGTGGCCGACAAGGCGGCTGAAGATGCGATGCGCGCGCTGATCCAGGCGCGCTATCCCGAGCACGGTATTTTGGGTGAAGAGCAGGGCGTGGCAGTGGGCACCAGCCCCTTGACCTGGGTACTCGACCCGATCGACGGTACCCGCGCGTTCATCACCGGCTTGCCGCTGTGGGGCACCTTGATTGCCTTGAACGATGGCACGCGTCCGCGGGTAGGGGTAATGAACCAGCCTTTTACCGGCGAACGCTTCGTTGGCACCCCGGAAGGTGCCTGGCGCAGTGGCACGCCGCTGAAAACCCGTGCCTGCGCCGACCTGGCCTCGGCCACGCTGATGTGCACCACCCCGGACATGTTCGACACCGCAGCGCGCAAGGCAGCGTTCGAGACCGTGGCCGGCAAGGCTCGGCTGATGCGTTACGGCGGCGACTGCTATGCCTATTGCATGCTGGCGTCGGGCTTTGTCGATGTGATCGTGGAGGCGAGCCTGCAGCCGTATGACGTGCAGGCCTTGATGCCGATCATCGAAGGGGCGGGCGGTGTGATCACGGCCTGGGATGGCAGCTCGGCGCAGCATGGTGGGTGTGTGGTGGCCTGTGGTGACCCGGCGTTGCATGCGCAGGTAGTGGAGATGTTGCGTCACGCCATGTGACATCGCACTTTTTCGGTTTCTTGGGCTCTATGCTTGGCCAGGCTGCACTGATCCCCGGTGTGGCCGCCGAATATCGACCCGGTGCCGATGGTTGCAAGCCCTTCCAGAATAGTCCCCGGCCTGCTGTTGGCAGGCGCCCTGACGTGCCTGTGCGCCTGTACCCAAGAGCAGGGCCGTGACATCGTCAGCCAGTTCGGCAACGGCAAGCCCAGCGAGCTGTTCCAGACCAGCGTCGACCGCCTGGCGACGTTGTCGATGCGCGACAACCTGCAGAGCTTGTACCTGCTGATGAACAAGCTGTACCTGCGCAACCCCAACCAGTGGAAAATGTCTGGCTACGTCGATGCCGCCACGGCCGAGCGGCAGATCCGCATAGCCATCGAACAGCGCCAACCGTTGGCGCAACTGGGCAATCGCCGCGACCTTGCCGCCTTGAGTTACGCGCTGAGCCCCGAGTTTCGCGGGGACCGGGTCGGCGCGTTCATCTATGCCATCGGCAGCATGCTGATTACCGCCCATGGCGGGCGCACCGAGTTCTACATGACGGACACCATCGACCCGCTGTTCGTCAATAACGCGGCACGCAATATCGAGAAAGCCACCTGGATGCTTAGCCAGCGGCAGGATGCCAACGGCGTGCTGTTGCTGTTCTCCAACGAGATTTCGGAGGAGGGCAGCAACCTGAGTTTCGCCGTCGAGTTCGGCAAGATCGTGGCGCGGCTGGATTTGCTGGCAGAGCTGCTGGACGAGCGCTATCGGCGGATAGGGCTCAATTATGCGCAAAGCCTGTTGTTGATGAATTTCTTGCCGGTGCAGTGACCCGGGCCTTAAGTGGCGGCCGTCAGCAACGGTTGAAACTCCGCCAACAACCAGTCACGCAACCGTCGGCAACTGGCGTCATGTTCCTTGTCTTCGTTGAAGGCCAGGAAATGGAAGGTGTCCTTGAGCACCAACTGCTGTTCGACCGGCCGCACCAGCAAGCCTTGCTCCACCAGCGGGCCCACCAGGTGGTGCCAACCCAATGCCACGCCCTGGCTACTCAGGGCAAGCTGCACCAGCAGGTTGTAGTCATTGGCATTGAAGAAATGCGGCGCCGTGCTGGCACGGCTCTTCAGGTCGACGTCATGGAACGCCAACCAGACATTCCAGTCGACGTGCTCGGCCACCTGTGAGCGCCCATAGGGGCTGAGGTTGAGCAGGGAGCCGTCGCGAATCCCTTCCAAGGTAGCCAGCTGTGGGTGCTGTGCCAGGTATTGCGGGCTGCATACCGGGTAGACCACATCATGGTTGAGCGGGTGGCAGCTGTAGCCGGCCTGGATCTTGCCCAGCTTGGTGATGTAGATGTCCGGCCGTACGCCAGGCTCCATCGACAGGAAGTTCTGGGTCGTCACCAGGTTGATGTCGATGTCGGGGTTTTGCTCGAAGAACTTCGGCATCCGTGGCCCCAGCCACAGGGCGGCAAACGCTGGCGAGCAGCACAGGGTAACCACGTGCTTGGGGTTGATGTTGCTGCGGATTCGCTCGGCCGCCTGGGAGATGTTGACGAACGATAACTGCACCGCATCGAAGAAGATTGAACCCGCCACGGTCAGCTCTACCGCGCGGCCGACACGGGTAAACAGTTCGGCACCCAGGTAGGTTTCCAGTTCACGGATCTGCCGGCTCACGGCGGCCTGGGTGACGCACAGGGCCTCGGCGGCACGGGTGAAATTCTGGTATTTGGCGGCCGCGACGAAGACTTTGACCGCGCGCAGCGAAGGCATCTTGATCAAGGTCTGATCGGGTTCGGAGTGTCTGACCATGTCGGTAGGGTTCAGGTCCTGTGTAGGAGCAGCCTTGTGCTGCGAAAGGGCCCTTACCGGCATCCCATAACCAGTGTATGAGCGGGCCTCTTCGCAGCACAAGGCTGCTCCTACAAAGGGCGGGGCGGGGTTCAGGCCTTGATTGATAACTTCAGGTAATGATTAGCGCCCTGCAAATGTCGTTGGACCCACCCTGGGCCAAGGCATAACGTAAATCCCACGGCGCGACATTGAGACATCGATGTCGAATAACTTTTTGAAGCAGGACTTTCTGCGTGCCGGTGTTGACTCACGTTCGCTCTTGAACGGACTGCCAAGCGTACTCGCTCTGATCTACCCGCCTTACCGAACAGTGCGATGTTGATAGATTGGTTAATAAGCATAATAACGAGGGTCGTATGAGCCATGCCGATGAGATTCTTTCGGTAAACAACATCTTCAAAGTGTTCGGCCCCAACCCGAACATGGCCATGGAGATGCTCCGCAAGGGCGCCGACAAGAACGAAATCTTCAGAAAGACCGGCCATGTCGTCGGCGTGTTCGATGCAAGCTTTTCCGTCAAACGTGGCGAGATCTTCGTCATCATGGGCCTGTCGGGCTCGGGAAAGTCGACCATGGTGCGGCTGTTCAACCGCCTGATCGAACCCACCGCCGGCAGCATTCACCTCAACGGCCGCGAAATTACCGGCCTGTCCGATAAAGCCCTGCTCGATGTGCGCCGCAAGGAAATGGGCATGGTGTTCCAGTCCTTCGCCTTGATGCCGCACATGAGCGTGCTGCAGAACACCGCCTTCGGCCTGGAAATCGCCGGCGTTGCTGAAACCGAACGCCACCGCCGTGCCCGCGAGGCGCTGAGCCAGGTCGGCCTGGCCGGCCACGAGCACAGCTACCCGCACCAGCTGTCCGGCGGCATGCAGCAGCGCGTGGGCCTGGCACGGGCGCTGGCCAACGACCCGACCATCCTGTTGATGGACGAAGCCTTCTCGGCCCTCGACCCGCTGATCCGCAACGAGATGCAGGGCGAGCTGATGCGCCTGCAGGCCGAGCAGCAGCGCACCATCCTCTTCATTTCCCACGACATCGAGGAAGCCATCCGCATCGGCCATCGCATCGCGATCATGGAGGGCGGCCGGGTGGTGCAAATCGGCACCCCGCAGCAGCTGATCAACCAGCCGGCCAACGATTACGTGCGCGCGTTCTTCAAGACCTTCAACAGCCGCTGCCAGTGTTCTAGCCTGGCCAACAGCACGCCGTTGCAGTCCCTGAGCCGCCACTGACCCCCGCGAGG
This sequence comes from Pseudomonas kermanshahensis, assembly GCF_014269205.2. Lineage (NCBI taxonomy): Bacteria > Pseudomonadati > Pseudomonadota > Gammaproteobacteria > Pseudomonadales > Pseudomonadaceae > Pseudomonas > Pseudomonas kermanshahensis. The sequence goes on along the minus strand of NZ_JABWRY020000001.1, from coordinate 2,807,804 downwards.
TTTGCCCCATGTCCGAATTCAGCCTGCTCGACCCGTTCCAGGCGGCCACCATCCCCCTGGGCGACTGGGTCACCGCTACCCTCAACTTCCTCGTGCACAACTTCCGTGAGGTATTTCGCGCCATCCGCTGGCCGATCGACCAGGTGCTCAACGGCATCGAGTTCACCCTGCAGAGCATCCCTCCCACCATCGGCATCCTGCTGTCGTCCTTGCTCGGCTGGCAGCTGGCGGGCAAGCGCATGGCGCTGCTGTGCTTCGTCACCCTGACCCTGCTGGGGCTGATCGGCGTGTGGTCGGAGTCGATGACCACCTTGGCGCTGGTGCTCACTTCGGTGTTTTTCTGCGCGGTGATCGGCATCCCGCTGGGCATCGTCTGCGCCCGCAGCAACCGCCTGGAAAGCATCATCCGCCCCGTGCTCGATGCGATGCAGACGCTGCCGGCGTTCGTCTACCTGGTGCCGGTGGTGATGCTGTTCGGCATCGGCAACGTGCCGGGTGTGCTGGTGACCATCGTGTTTGCCCTGCCGCCCCTGGTGCGCTTGACCAACCTGGGCATCCGCCAGGTGCCGGAAGACAAGATCGAAGCGGCCCGCGCCTTTGGCTGCACGCCGCGCCAGATGCTGACCCGCGTGCAGCTGCCGCTGGCCACCTCGACCATCATGGCCGGGCTCAACCAAACCCTGATGCTGTCGCTGTCGATGGTGGTGATCGCCTCGATGATCTCGGTCGGCGGCCTGGGCCAGATGGTGCTGCGCGGCATCGGCCGGCTGGACATGGGCCTGGCCACCGTCGGTGGCATGGGGCTGGTGCTGTTGGCGATCTTCCTCGACCGCCTGACCCAAGCCATGGGCGCGCGCACCAATGCCGACCCGAGCCTGCGCTGGTACCACACCGGGCCCGTGGGTGCGGTGCTGCGCCTATGCGGCTCAGGGCACGCTGCAGGGCGGCGCAAGACCGGCTGACGCAAACACATTCGTACTGCCGCACACGACATAAAAACCAGAAGAAGGTACGCGACGATGTTGGAATCCAAGTTCTCCCGCAGCATCCTGCAAGGCGCCAGCGCGCTGGCCCTGGTAATCGCCTCGCTGTGCGCCAACGCCTCGGCCGACAAGCCGGGCGAGGGCGTGAAGGTAACGCCGATCTTCCCCTCCATCGCCGAAGAGCGCTTCCGCGGCGAAGTCGCCATGGAAGGCCTGCGCGAGCTGGGCTACAAGGTCCAGGAGCCTAAGGAAACCGAGTACGGCGTGATGATGGTGGCCCTGGCCAACGGCGATGCCGACTTCACCGTGCACCTGTGGGACAAGCTGCACGACAAGTTCTACCAGCAGGCCGGCGGCGATGACGTGATGGTCAAGGCCGGCGACATCATGCCTGGCGTGCTGCAGGGCTACCTGATCGACAAGAAGACCGCCGAGCAGTACCACATCAAGTACATCACCGACCTGAAGAAGCCGGAGATCGCCAAGCTGTTCGACACTGACGGCAACGGCAAGGCCAACCTGACTGGCTGCAACCCTGGCTGGGGCTGCGAGCTGATCATCTCGCACCACATCAAAGCCTATGACCTGGACAGCAGCGTGCACGTCGACCAAGGCTCGTACTTCGCGCTGATGGCGGACACCATCACCCGCTACAAGGAAGGCAAGCCGATCCTGTACTTCACCTGGGTGCCACAGTGGATCTCCACCGTGCTGGTTGAGGACAAGGACGTGGTTTGGCTGGAAGTACCGAAGACCGACCTGCCGGATGGCAACAACGATGTCGACACGATGTACAAGGGCAAGAACCTGGGCTTTGCGGTCGACAAGGTAGAGGCGGTGCTGAACAAGGAATTCGCCCAGGAAAACCCGGCAGCCACCAAGTTCCTGTCGCTGATGCAGATCACCACGGCGGACGAGAGCGCGCAGAACCTCAAGATGCAGCAAGGTGAGAAAAAACCTGCTGACATCACCCGCCATGCCAAAGAATGGGTTGCGGCGCATCGCCAGCAGTTCGACGCGTGGCTGCAAGCGTCGCTCGCGGCGGCGACACAGGCCAGCAAGTAACCTGTTCCATCGGTGAGCGCTTCTTCGCGGGCAAGCCCGCTCCCACAGGGTTCGTGCCAGCGTTGGGTTTGCGCGCTGCCTGTAGGCGCGCTTGCTCGCGAAGAAGCCAACGCGATTTTTGCAGTTGAGTCAAAGCCATGAACCATTTCGAAAGCACCCTCAAGAACGCCAACCTGGCCCACCTGGACACCTCAGGCCGTACCTCGCTGTCGATGCCGTGCCAACGCGTCGCCTTCGTGTTACGTGAGCATTTCTCCATGATGGCCTTTACTGCGGCCATGGACACCCTGGTCACCGCCAACCTGATGAGCGCCACGCCACTGTTCCAAATCCAGGTAGTGGGTGATGGAGCACAGGTCATGAGCGACCTGGGCATCGCTTTGCCGGTCAACACGCCACTGGCCGAACTCGATGTGCAGGTGCTAGATACCCTGTTGGTATGCGGTGGGTTTCGGGTGCGCCTCGAAAGCGCACCGCTGCTGCGCGCCAAGCTGCGCCAGGCCGACCAGCATGGCTGCCAGCTGGGTGGTCTATGGAACGGCACCTACTTCCTGGCCGAAGCGGGCCTGCTCAATGACCACGACTGCGCCTTCCACCCCGATGGCCGGGCGATGATGAGCGAGCTGTTCCCCAAGGTACGTGTCAGCCGCCAAGCCCATGTGCTGGACGGTCGGCGCCTGAGTTGCGCAGGGGCTAGCAGTGCCCTGGACATGATGCTGGCCTTGCTCGAACACAGGGGTGGCAACGGGTTGCGCCGGGCGGTGGAGCAGATGCTGGCCTGCGATCGCGCACGGGTGATGAGCGATGCCCCGGCCACTGCAGCGGACATCGACCCCAGCCTGCCCAAGGGCATACGCTTGGCCCTTGAGCTGATGCATGCGAATATCGAAGACCCGATCGGCATCGACGAAATCGCCGAACATGCAGGCTTGTCGCGTCGGCACCTGGAGCGGCTGTTCCGCCGCCATGTACAGGCGACACCGCCGCGCTACTACCTGGAATTGCGCCTGACCCATGCCCGGCAGTTGCTGCAACACACCAGCAAGTCTTTGACCGAAGTGGCCGTGGCCAGCGGCTTTGTCAGTTTTCCGCATTTCTACCGGCGTTTTCGTGAGCTGTTCGCCGTTGCGCCGCGCCAGTTTCGGGCGAGGAGCCAGGGGTGGGCAGGGCGGCAGGAAGTGGCGGTGCATTGAAAGGTTGCGTTCCGCGCCATGAGCCATGAATGTGCCTTGTCACTCTTCTGCCCTGATTTGCATATTGTTGATGGTCAAGGCTCCGTCGGCATGTCTCAGGAGCGTATGGGTCAGATCTGACATATATTCTGGCAACTCTTGAGCTAGCATCTGGGTATTCTCTGCGGCAAGACTTTGAACATGGTTTCTCAAGGTCCGGTAGTTGGCATGGTTAGGTGATTGAGGATTGCCAAAGCCCTGTCTGTTCGCTTGCAATAGCGTTATTGAAGAGATGACGTAGTTGTCCAGCACATCTTGTGGATTAGGTGCGGCAGCCGGGGCTCCACCTATATTGATCGCGCGTTGCGCTGCACTCGCTTCGGGCGCCACTGGAGCCACTGGAGCCTGTAGAGGCGCAGGATTTCGATCAGCTGACGCCGCGGGAACGGCGTGCCTCCTGTTGGCCGCTCTGTTTGGGTCGTGACGGGTTCGTTGAATTGCCCGGCTGCGAAGCACGAGTAGCTCATTTGGAACTAGCGCGTTTGGCTCGCCCGCCCGTCCCTCTGGGTCAACCAAGTTGACCGGGTCGCCGTTACAATAGGCATAGCTGTTCAAACCACCATTCCCGAATGGGCTTACTTTATCGGGAGAAACGAATCTGCCCAAGGCTGGGCTGAACGAGCGGTAGCCATTTCCCAATAAATATAAGCCTGTTATTGGATCTTGTTGCTCGCCTGTAAATTTAAGTCGGATGGGCATCTGAGAAGGCGCGAGGGCGAACCCAAAGGGCAAATAATTTACAAGGCCAGTTTTCCCTTGTGCGTAGGCGATTATTATCGAGTTTTGGCTGTTGGTAGCCAACAAGGTGAAACCGGTTTTTGTATTAATCATCAGAATACCCAGCAACACTCGCGCTCGTAGATAGATAGCTCCGAATTGTCACTTGTTGTAAGCGTGCTAACAACTAGCAGAAATACCAGGTAGCTGCATTTACCTTTGCCTGTGCCGGCCTTTTCGCGGGTTAACCCACACAGCGTCTTCCTCGGCCCTCGAGACCTTCGCAGCCCTGTACAGAGGCCAGCACAGGAAAATACTGTTCGATAAGCGAACACTAGCTGCATCCGACCTGTCCGCTATCCGCCCATGCAATCCCATCGCCACATTGCCCAACCCCCGCCTTTTTGCTGTAGTGTACCTAACCACCGGTTGTCGCCTGCCCCCGCGACCCGTAACCGGGCCGATAGAATGACCGTGACGACCGCAACCACAGCCCACAAGGCTGTAGGAAGCGGCGACTAGAACAATAACGAAACCGAGTGCCTTGCCTATGGAAAGCCGCCTGCTGAGCGAGCGCAGTAGCGTGTTTCACCACGCCGATCCTTATGCTGTGTCCGATTATGTGAACCAGCACGTGGGCCAGCACTGCATCGGTTTGTCGCGCACCACCCACCCCCAGGCCAGCCTCAGCCACCGCAAATTCGCCGAACTCGACCTGTGCCGCATCAGCTACGGCGGCAGCGTGCGCGTCACCTCGCCCGCGTTGGAAACCATCTACCACTTGCAAGTGTTGCTCAACGGCAACTGCCTGTGGCGCGGGCCCCAGCGTGAGCATCACTTGGTGCCGGGCGAGTTGTTGCTGATCAACCCGGACGACCCGGTTGACCTGACCTACTCGGAAGACTGCGAGAAATTTATCCTCAAGGTGCCGACCCGGCTGCTCGATTCGATCTGCGAAGAACAACGCTGGCATCGCCCGGATGGCGGCGTGCGGTTCCTGCGTAACCACTACCGGCTGGAAGAGTTGGACGGCTTCGTAAACCTGCTGGCGATGGTGTGCCATGAAGCCGAGGTGAATGAGTCGTTGCCGCGGGTGCAGGGGCATTACAGCCAGATTGTGGCCAGCAAACTGCTGACCTTGATGAGCACCAACATTCGGCGCGAAAGCCTGAGTGCACCGGCGGCTAGCCTGGAGCGGATTCTGGATTACATCGAGCGCAACCTGAAGCTGGAGCTGTCGGCTGAGGTGCTGGCGGAGCAGGCCTGCATGAGCGTGCGGTCGCTGTATGCGCTGTTTGATCGGCACCTAGCTACCACGCCTAAGCATTATGTGCGGCAACGCAAGCTAGAGCGGGTGCAGGCGTGTTTGAGTGACCCCACGTGTGGGGTGCGGAGTGTGACGGAGCTTGCTCTGGATTACGGCTTCCTGCATTTGGGGCGGTTTTCCGAGGTGTACCGGCAGCAATTTGGTGAGCTGCCATCGCAGACCTTCAAGCGACGCGGTTAAGCGGAGCCGTGCTTCGTACCTGTTATTTCTGCCAGTTGCGGGCGGATTGGCGCGGACCCACCATTTGCCTTCATGGATAAAATGGTGGCACTTATGTCTACGTCGCAGCAATTGTATTTTTACTCGCCGGAGGGTCTGGCGATGGTCAAATATCCTGGTACGCAGGCATCGACTATGTTGCGCGCCGCAGAGCAGGTGCTCGCCCAGAAAAAAGATGAACAAGTTGCGATGTGCTCAAGTGACCTGCAGGGTTCGATCATAGGGCTCACGGGTGATAAAACGTCTTATTCGATTCAGTACACGCCTTACGGCCATGACGCTGACATCGTGGATGCCCCTTTGCTGCGATTCAACAGTCAGCGGAAAGTATCCGTCACAGGGCACTACTTATTAGGGCAGGGATACCGTGGGTTTAACCCTGTTCTGATGAGGTTCAATAGCCCCGACAGTCTGAGCCCATTCGGTGTAGGAGGGCTCAATTCTTACATATACTGTGGTGGGGACCCTGTTAACAATACTGATCCCAGTGGTCATAAGGGCGTTCGGAAGCAAAATAAAACTGGCATTAGGCCTGATACAGGAAACACTAAAAGTGGGGATACTATCAATCCAGATTATTCACGGGCGCGCTCTCATGTTGTGAGCGAGGATGTTGTAGCTACAGTTAACGAGCTGGGCCGCAATAATGGGAGCCAATTGCAGAGAATTGTTGAAGCTCCGATATGGTCTAAAGGAGACTATTTAGTGGTGGAGGGGAGTGTTTTAACACTGTCCAAGAATTACGGAGAAACACTCAGCACGAACGCCCAAGTAACGACTACAGCGAGCAACTTTCACAATCCCCTGGCGGAGCAACAGCGTAGAATATGGGAGGCGCTTAAGTTTCTTACTCCGCTTCACGTTAAAATGAAAGCAGCCGAGGACATCCCTCGTATTACCAGTTGGCTCCATGACCCCAAACGGCTGGTTCCAAAAGTGCGAGATCCCGACAAAGCTGGATAACACTCTGCACAATCCGGATAGTCCCCCACCCGTCGAATCCCTAACCTGACCCGGTCTGAACAATAACAATGGAGACCCTGGCCATGTCCCTGGGATTCGACTACCTCAATGCCATGCTCGAAGACGACCGTGAACAGGGCATCTACCGCTGCAAGCGCGAGATGTTCACCGACCCACGCCTGTTCGACCTGGAGATGAAGCACATCTTCGAGGGCAACTGGATCTACCTGGCGCACGAAAGCCAGATCCCCGACAAAAACGACTTCCTCACCCTGACCATGGGGCGCCAGCCGATCTTTATCGCGCGCAACAAGGATGGGGTACTCAATGCCTTCCTCAATGCCTGCAGCCACCGCGGCGCCATGCTGTGCCGGCACAAGCGCGGTAACCGTGCCAGCTACACCTGCCCATTCCATGGCTGGACCTTCAACAACAGCGGCAAACTGCTCAAGGTCAAAGACCCGAGCAACGCCGGCTACCCCGACAGTTTCAACTGCGACGGCTCCCACGACCTGACCAAGGTCGCGCGCTTCGAGTCGTACCGGGGCTTTCTGTTCGGCAGCTTGAATGCCGATGTGAAACCGCTGGTAGAGCACCTGGGCGAGTCGGCCAAGATCATCGACATGATCGTCGACCAGTCGCCCGAAGGCCTGGAAGTGCTGCGTGGCGCCAGTTCGTATATCTACGAAGGCAACTGGAAGCTCACCGCCGAGAACGGCGCCGACGGCTACCACGTCAGCTCCGTGCACTGGAACTACGCCGCCACCCAGAACCAGCGCAAACAGCGCGAGGCGGGTGACGAGATCAAGACCATGAGCGCAGGCGCTTGGGCCAAGCAGGGCGGGGGCTTCTATTCCTTCGACCATGGCCACCTGCTGCTGTGGACCCGTTGGGCCAACCCAGAAGACCGCCCGGCCTACGAGCGACGTGACCAGCTGGCCGCCGATTACGGCCAGGCGCGCGCCGACTGGATGATCGAGAACTCGCGCAACCTCTGCCTGTACCCCAACGTGTACCTGATGGACCAGTTCAGTTCGCAGATCCGTATTGCCCGGCCGATTTCGGTGAACAAGACCGAAATCACCATCTACTGCATCGCGCCCAAAGGCGAGAGCGCTGACGCCCGTGCCAAGCGCATCCGCCAGTACGAGGACTTCTTCAACGTCAGCGGCATGGCCACCCCGGACGACCTTGAAGAGTTCCGCTCGTGCCAGACCGGCTACGGCGGCGGCACCGGCTGGAACGACATGTCCCGCGGCGCTGCCCACTGGGTCGAGGGCGCTGACGAGGCGGCCCAGGAAATCGAGCTCAAGCCGCTGTTGTCAGGCGTGCGCACCGAGGACGAAGGCCTGTTCGTGCTGCAACACAAGTACTGGCAGGACACCATGATCCAGGCGCTCAAGGATGAACAGCAACTGATCCCCGTGGAGGCCGTACAATGAGCCTCTACGAAACCGTGCGCGACTTCCTCTACCGCGAAGCGCGCTACCTGGACGACGCCGAATGGGACCAGTGGCTGGAGCTGTACGCAGCCGATGCCAGCTTCTGGATGCCGTCCTGGGACGATGACGACCGCCTCACCGAAGACCCACAAAGCGAAATCTCGCTGATCTGGTACGGCAACCGTGGTGGCCTCGAGGACCGGGTGTTCCGCATCAAGACCGAGCGCTCCAGCGCGACCGTGCCGGACACCCGTACCTCGCACAACATCAGCAACATCGAGATCGTTGAGCAGGGCGAGGGTTACTGCCAGGTGCGCTTCAACTGGCACACACTGAGCTTTCGCTACAAGACCACCGACAGCTACTTCGGCAGCAGCTTCTACACCCTCGATTTGCGCGGCGAGCAGCCGTTGATCAAGGCCAAGAAGGTGGTCCTGAAGAACGACTACGTGCGTCAGGTCATCGACATCTACCACATCTGAACCGAGGTAACGCGAGCCGCCCGGTGTGCCGCATGGCGCGCCGCGGGCAGGCTCGCCCGCGAGGTGCAACATGAGCTTCCAGATCGCACTGAATTTCGAGGACGGGGTAACCCGCTTCATCGAGGCCACTGGCCATGAGACCGTGGCTGACGCCGCCTACCGCCAGGGCATCAACATCCCGCTGGACTGCCGCGACGGCGCCTGCGGTACCTGCAAGTGCAAGGCCGAGTCCGGGCGCTACGACCTGGGCGACAACTTCATCGAAGACGCCCTGAGCGAGGACGAAATCGCCGAAGGCTATGTGCTGACCTGCCAGATGCGGGCTGAATCCGACTGTGTGGTGCGCATCCCGGCCTCTTCGCACGTGTGCAAGACCGAACAGGCCAGTTTCGAAGCCGCCATCAGCGACGTGCGCCAGTTGTCGGCGAGCACCATTGCCCTGTCGATCAAGGGCGAGGCGCTGAGCCGGCTGGCGTTCCTGCCGGGGCAATACGTCAACCTCAAGGTGCCCGGCAGCGAGCAGAGCCGCGCTTACTCGTTCAGCTCGCTGCAAAAGGACGGCGAGGTCAGCTTCCTGATCCGCAATGTGCCGGGCGGCTTGATGAGCAGCTTCCTCACCAACCTGGCCAAGGCCGGCGACAGCATGAGCCTGGCTGGGCCGCTGGGCAGTTTCTACTTGCGGCCGATCCAGCGCCCACTGCTGTTGCTGGCAGGTGGCACCGGGCTGGCACCGTTCACCGCGATGCTGGAGAAGATCGCCGAGCAGGGCAGCGAGTACCCGTTGCACCTGATCTACGGGGTCACCAACGACTTCGACTTGGTCGAACTGGACCGCCTGCAGGCCTTGGCGGCGCGCATTCCAAACTTCACCTTCAGCGCCTGCGTGGCCAACCCAGACAGCCAGTACCCGCAGAAAGGCTATGTCACCCAGCACATCGAACCGCGCCACCTCAATGACGGCGATGTGGACGTGTACCTGTGCGGGCCACCGCCGATGGTCGAGGCAGTCAGCCAGTACGTTCGCGAGCAGGGCATTACGCCGGCGAACTTCTACTACGAGAAGTTCGCCGCCGCGGCCTGAGTTTCCTTGGGGCCGCCCTTGTGGGAGCGGGCTTGCCCCGCGAACACGGGCGCAGCCCGTGCCATCCACCGTGGGGTCTGCTAGCGGGGCAAGCCCGCTCCCACAGCGTCCGCGTCAGCATGGAGAAATACTGATGAACACAAGATTTCAAGGCAAAGTCGCCCTGGTCACCGGCGCCGCCCAAGGCATTGGCCGCGGCGTGTGCTGGCGGCTCAAGGCCGAAGGCGCGCAGGTGGTGGCGGTGGACCGCTCCGAGTTGGTCCACGAATTGGCCGGGGAGGGCATGCTGACCCTCACCGCCGACCTCGAACTGCACAGCGATTGTGCCCGCGTCATGGCCGCTGCGGTCGAAGCGTTCGGCCGCCTCGACATCCTGGTCAACAATGTCGGCGGCACCATTTGGGCCAAGCCTTTCGAACACTACGAAGTGGAACAGATCGAGGCCGAAGTGCGCCGCTCGTTGTTCCCCACCTTGTGGTGTTGCCATGCCGCGTTGCCGTACATGCTCGAACGCGGGGCAGGGGCCATTGTCAACGTCTCGTCCATCGCCACCCGTGGCGTCAACCGCGTGCCCTACGGCGCGGCCAAAGGCGGCGTCAATGCGCTCACCGCCTGCCTGGCTTTCGAAACCGCCGGCCGCGGTATCCGTGTCAATGCCACTGCCCCTGGCGGCACCGAGGCACCGCCACGGCGCGTGCCACGCAACAACGCCGAGCAGAGCGCGCAGGAAAAGGCCTGGTACCAGCAAATCGTCGACCAGACCCTCGACAGCAGCTTGATGCACCGCTACGGCAGCATCGACGAGCAGGTCGGCGCCATCCTCTTCCTGGCCTCCGACGAAGCCTCCTACATCACCGGCGTAACGCTGCCGGTAGGGGGCGGCGACCTCGGCTGAGTCAGCCCCCCGGCAACCGTTTTCCTCCACAACAAAAACAACAGAGACAGATGCCATGCGAACCCTTGACGTGCACCCGATCATCGATAATGCGCGCTTTACCGCGTTCCACTGGATGGTCATGGCCTGGTGCGGCCTGCTGCTGATCTTCGACGGCTATGACTTGTTCATTTACGGCGTGGTACTGCCGGTAATCATGAAAGAGTGGGGCCTGACGCCCCTGCAGGCCGGCGCCCTGGGCAGTTATGCGCTGTTCGGCATGATGTTTGGCGCCCTGGTATTCGGCAGCCTGGCCGACCGCATCGGGCGCAAGAAGGGGATCGCCATCTGCTTCGCGTTGTTCTCCACGGCAACCATCCTCAACGGCTTTGCCACCAGCCCCAGCGAGTTCGGCATCTACCGCTTCATCGCCGGTCTCGGGTGTGGCGGCTTGATGCCTAACGCCGTGGCATTGATGAACGAATACGCCCCCAAGCGCCTGCGCAGCACGCTGGTGGCGATCATGTTCAGTGGTTATTCGCTGGGCGGCATGCTGTCGGCAGGCGTCGGTATTTTCATGCTGCCGCGTTTCGGCTGGGAGTCGATGTTCTTCGCTGCGGCGGTACCGCTGCTGCTGTTGCCGGTGATTCTCTACTACCTGCCAGAATCCATTGGCTTCCTGGTACGTAAAGGGCGTACCGAAGAAGCCCGCAAGCTGCTCAAACAGCTTGACCCCGCGTGCGACATCCAGCCTGGTGACGTGCTTCAGGCAACCGACCGCAAGGGGGCTGGCAGCTCGGTCGTCGAGCTGTTCCGCAACGGCCTGGCCGTGCGCACCCTGGCCCTGTGGCTGGCGTTCTTCTGCTGCCTGCTGATGGTCTACGCGCTCAGTTCATGGTTGCCGAAGCTGATGGCCAACGCGGGTTACAGCCTGGGTTCGAGCCTGTCGTTCCTGTTGGCGCTGAACTTCGGTGGCATGGCCGGGGCGATTTTAGGGGGCTGGTTGGGCGACCGCTACAACCTGGTCAAGGTCAACGTCGGTTTCTTCATTGCAGCCGCGCTGTCGATCAGCCTGTTGGGGGTGAACAGCCCGATGCCGGTGCTGTACCTGCTGATCTTCATCGCCGGCGCCACCACCATCGGCACGCAGATCCTGCTGTATGCCGGCGCGGCACAGATGTATGGCCTGGCGGTGCGCTCCACCGGCCTGGGCTGGGCGTCGGGCATTGGCCGCAATGGCGCCATTGTCGGCCCGCTGCTGGGTGGCGCGCTGATGGGCATCAACCTGCCGTTGCAACTGAATTTCATCGCGTTCGCCATCCCTGGCGCGATTGCCGCGCTGGCCATGGCCGTGCACCTGGTCAGTGGCAAGCGCCATGGCCTGTCCACGGCGGCGCAAGCGTAATGAAAACCTTGATCAAGGACAGCTCGCTGTCCGCCATCGTCGCCGGCTGCCTGGCGACGATGATCTCCTACGCTGGCCCATTGGTGATCATCTTTCACGCTGCCGAGGCCGCGCAGTTGTCCCATGGCCAGCTGTCTTCCTGGGTCTGGGCCGTTTCCATGGGCAGCGGAGTGCTCGGCGCTGTACTCAGCCTGCGCTACCGGGTGCCGGTTGTGATCGCCTGGTCGATCCCAGGCTCGGCGCTGTTGGTCACGGCCCTGCCTGAACTCGGCTTGGAGCAGGCCGTGGGGGCGTACCTGGTGGCCAACCTGGTCCTGCTGCTGATTGGCATCAGCGGGGCCTTCGACCGCATCATCGCGCGCCTGCCGGGCTCCATTGCCGCCGGCATGCAAGCCGGCATCTTGTTCAGTTTCGGCATCGAGGTGTTCCGCGCCTTGCCGGTACAGCCGCTGCTGGTGGTGGCGATGTTCATCACCTATGTGCTGATGCGCAGGCTTCAGCCGCGCTATGCGGTGGCCGCCGTACTGTGCGTGGGCACCGTGGTGACCGTGGCCAGCGGGGCGTTTCGCAGCGAGGCGTTGGTGCTGCAACTGGCCTCGCCGCAATGGATTGCCCCGCAATTCAGCTTGGCGGCGGTGTTCAGCCTGGCGTTGCCCATGGTGCTGGTGGCCCTCACAGGGCAATTCATGCCGGGGATGGCGGTGCTGCGCAACGCCGGTTACGCCACACCGGCCAGCCCGCTGATCAGTGCCAGCGCCATCGGTGGCGCCGTGCTCGCGCCTTTTGGTTGCCACGGCCTGAACCTCGCGGCCGTCACCGCAAGCCTGTGCACAGGCCATGAGGCCCATGAAAACCCGCGCCGGCGCTATGTCGCGGCCGTTGCCGGCAGTGTGCTGTACCTGCTGCTTGGGGTTGCTGGGGCCACGTTGATGTCGCTGTTCGCGGCATTTCCGGCGGCACTGATCGCGGCCCTTGCCGGGCTGGCCCTGTACGGGGCAATCAGCGAAGCCCTGGCACGCAGCCTCGCCGAGCCTGCTGAGCGAGATGCCGGGCTGTTCACTTTTTTGGTCACCGCTTCGGGGGTGTCCTTCCTTGGCCTGTCGGCGGCGTTCTGGGGGCTGCTGTTCGGCCTGCTGGCCCACGCGCTGCTCGTTCTGCGGCGGCCTCAAGCGCGGGAGGTAATGCGCCGCACCCCATGATGCCTGTGTTCCCAGCGCTTTATTCCATAAAAACAAGATCAAGAGAGCTTCGGAATGAACCACACCCCTTGCGTCGCTATTGGCCTGACATTGCTCAGCCCACCGCTGCTGGCTGCTGAAGGCGGCTTCTTCGAGGATTCGAAGGCCAGCCTCAGTGCCCGTAATTACTATTTCAGCCGCGACTTCTCCGACATTGTCGGCGCCAATCAACAGTCCAAGGCCGAGGAGTGGGCCCAGGGCTTCATACTTGACTTCAAATCGGGGTACACGCCTGGCACGGTGGGGTTCGGGGTGGATGCACTCGGCCTGCTGGGCATCAAACTCGACAGCAGCCCCGACCGGGTCAATACCGGCCTGTTGCCGGTGCATGGCGATGGCCGCGCCGCAGACGAATACAGCCGCCTGGCGCCGACGTTCAAGGCCAGGCTGTCGAAAACCGAGCTGCGGGTGGGCGAACTGCAGCCCAACCTGCCAGTGCTGACATTCAGTGATATCCGCCTGCTGCCGCCGACTTACCAAGGTGCCAGCCTGTTGTCGACCGAGCTGCAGGGGCTGACCTTGCAAGCCGGGCACCTGACCTCAACCCACCTGCGCAACGAGGGCGGCGACGGCAAGATGAATGCCATGCTCGGCCACGTGCCAATGCGTCAGGCTGAAGGTGACGCGTTCAACTATGTGGGGGGCGACTACGCGTTCAATGCGAACCAAAGCAGTGTCAGCCTCTGGTACGGGCAGTTGGAAGATATCTACGAGCAAGGTTTTGTCGGCCTTAAACACAGCAAACCTGTCGGCGACTGGGTGCTGAGCGCCAACCTTGGCTATTTCACCGCCCGCGAGGACGGCGACGCCCTGCTGGGCAGTATCGATAACCAGGCATTCTTCTCGCTGTTCACTGCCCGCCATGGCGGGCACAGCTTCCATGCAGGGTATCAGGGCATTTATGGCGACAGCCCGTTCCCGCGGGTATTTGCCAACATCTCCCCCTTGGGCAACGAGGTGCCAACCTACGAGTTCGCCTACACCGACGAGCGTTCCTATCAGGTGCGCTACGACTACAATTTTGCCGCCATGGGCGTGCCGGGGCTGACGGCAACGGTGCGGTACATCACCGGCAACAATGTCGATACCGGGCAGGGCTACGAGGGTCGTGACCGGGAGCGCGACCTGGATATCGGCTATGCGGTGCAGAGTGGGGCGTTGAAAGGCCTGGGCATTCGCGTGAGAAATGCCATGGCACGGTCCAACTACCGCAGTGATATCGACGAGAATCGCTTGACCCTGGTGTACACCTGGCAGTTGTTGTGACTACCCAGCTGCCATCTTTTGTCACTGAGCCGCATTTGCACCCAGAGGGTAGAGGGGGTTAGCTTTCACGCGTCATCCTCTCAGGAAATCCCGCCTTGGACTCATTGACCCAAGCCGTACTCGGCGCCGCCCTACAGGGCACTGTGCTCGGTCGCATCCAGGGCCGCCGAGCGCTGCTGTACGGCGCAGCGCTGGCCACATTGCCCGACCTGGACGTAGTCATCCGCTACGCCGACCCGGTGTCGCAGATGACCTACCACCGGGGGTTCTCCCACTCCCTTTTCGTCCTGACCGGGCTGGCGCTGCTGCTGGCCTGGTGCGTCAACCGGTGCTGGCCAGGCAAAGGCTATACCGTTCCGCGCCTGTTCCTGGCGTTCTGGCTGGTGCTGGTCACGCACCCGGTGCTGGACGCTTTTACCGTGTATGGCACGCAACTGTTCTGGCCGTTGGCGCTGACCCCGCAAAGCTGGGCTGCGGTGTTCATCATCGACCCTGTCTACACCGTGCCGCTGCTGGCGGCAGTGAGCTACACCCTCGCCAAGGGCGTGACGGGTACTGCCGTGCGGCTGCTGACCCTGGCACTGGTTTTCAGTACGGCCTACCTCGGCTTTGGCCTGGCTGGGCGCATGCAGGCGGAGCAACGCTTTCAGGCCGCGTTGGACCAGCAGGGCATCACGGTCAGCGACGTACGTGCCGTGCCGATTGCCTTCAACAGCCTGATCTGGCGCGTGCTGGCCAAGACGCCGGACGGCGACTACTACGAAGGTGTCAGCAGTGGGTTCGACCAGCAACCGCCAGAAATGCAGCGCCTGCCACGCAACCTTGAGCTGGCCGCTGCGCTTGGCGGTGCGCCTTTGCATCAGCGCCTGCGCTGGTTCACGGATGACTGGTTGCGCTATGACGAAATCGACGGGGCGCTGGTGGTGACCGACCTGCGCATGGGCATCCCCGGCAACTACACCTTCCGCTTCAACATGGCCCACCGTAATAGCCAGGGGCACTGGATTGCCGACACGCCCACGGCGTGGCGAGGGGCAGGGGTGGCATCGATGTTCAACGGGCATGACCTGGGCTTGATCTGGCGGCGTATCGTCGATCAGCAACCCCCATTGCCACTGGCTGAGTGGACTTCGCGCTACCTGGGGCCGGCTGCAGTACCGCCCAGGGGCGATTAAACGAAGATTCTGTTTACCGCCGCAGCCCCCATTTTGCGGGGGAAATCGGGTACAGGGCACAGCTATTTTGCGGCTTGGTGGAATTCTTAGTAGCTTATCGTCGCCAAAGCGCTCAATATGCCACTGCAGGGGCTGGTTGTTTGATAAGGCCCTCGTTGTAATTTCACGTAAAACGCATCAAATAAGCCATCGAGGGCTCAGAGCATGTCCAACAGACAAACCGGTACAGTTAAATGGTTCAACGATGAAAAAGGGTTCGGCTTCATTACCCCAGCGGGTGGTGGCGACGACCTCTTCGTTCATTTCAAAGCCATTGAATCGGACGGCTTCAAGTCGCTGAAAGAAGGCCAGACTGTTAGCTTTGTTGCCGAAAAAGGGCAAAAAGGCATGCAGGCCGCCCAAGTGCGACCTGAGTAAGACACGCACCCGCCGGCTCGGCGTTCGAACAGGTGCTTGCAACCTTGCGGGTTGACCTGGGTGCTTGATCGAACGGCGTGAAGCCTGGCAATTGTGTGGCGTGTAAAGAAAAGCTCCGTATCGAAAGATAGGGAGCTTTTTTTGTATCTGCCGCAACGCGGTAGAACCGCCAAGCGGCTTTGCAGCCCCTTGGCTTCAATCAAACGGCTGCCATCAATTGCGCGCCAGTCGCCCACTCACGTAGTGCGCCACGTCATTGAACCCTGGCGTCGAGGCATGGCCCGGCGTTACCAGCGAATCGATGAACGCTTCATCCTCCGCCGTGATCTTCACGTCCAGTGCGCCGGCATAGGTGTCCCATTGTGCTTCGGTGCGCGGCCCGACAATGGCCGAACTCACCAGTTGGTTATTGAGTACCCAGGCAATCGCGAACTCGACGATGCCCACGCCCTTGGCTTCAACATAGGCCTGGATCTGGCGGGCGATGGCCAATGATTCCTGGCGCCATTCCACTTCCATGATCCGCTTGTCCTGGCGCCCGGCACGGCTGCTGGCATCTGGCACCGAGCCGGGTGCGTACTTGCCGCTGAGCACACCGCGGGCCAAGGGGCTGAACGGCACCACGCCCAGGCCATGGTAAGCCGCAGCGGTCAGCTGTTCGGGCTCTGCCTGGCGGTTGACGATGTTGTACAACGGTTGGCTCACCACCGGCTTGGCCACGCCGAGTCGCTCGGCCAGGTGGCACAGCTCGGCAATGCGCCAGCCGCGGAAGTTGGACACGCCCCAATAGCGGATCTTGCCTTGGCGCAGCAGGTCGCCGATGGCTTGCACGGTTTCCTCCAGCGGTACCTTGTGGTCTTCGCGGTGCAGGTAGTAAACGTCAAGGTAGTCCAGGTCCATGCGCGTGAGCGTCGCGTCGATGGCATTGAAAATGTGCTTGCGCGAAAGCCCGCTGCGGTTGGGCAGGCCGTCGGCCGGGCCAAAGCCGACCTTGGACGCCACTATCCAGTCCTGGCGATGGCGCGCCACGGCTTCACCGACGATTTCTTCCGAACGCCCGCTGTTGTAGACATCGGCGGTGTCGATGAAGTTGATGCCCTGGTCCCAGGCTTTTTCGATGATCCGCAGTGAGTCCTCGGTGCTGGTCTGCTCGCCGAACATCATGCTGCCCAGGGTAAGGGCGGAAACCTGCAGGCCACTCTGGCCAAGGGGACGGTAGATCATGCGGTTGAGTCCTTTGCAGTGGGCTTGTCTGCCTGTTTTACACACAACCGCACGCCATTGAAAGCCCGCCACAGTGGCTGACACACCTGTGCCATGCCTGCATCAGCTGTGCCATGGCTGCTGCATGTGCAGGCCTCAGCCATTGCCCGGCCGTTTGGCTAGCAACCGCTCTGTAATGCCTGTTTCGAGGATGCTGGGTGATGCTGGCACAGCCGTTGCTCTGTCTGTTATCGACGCCTGATGCGGTGTCGCCATAACAAGAACGGAGAACCGACCATGAACCGAACAGGCCCGCACCGCCGGCCCCTTCCGCACGCCTTGGGCTGCCTGGCCCTTGCCTTGGCGTGCTGCGCAACCGCTTTTGCTGCAGAAGTGGATGGCAAGCGGATCATCCAGGCCGACCAGGAACCTGGCAACTGGATGAGCCACGGCCGTACCTACGATGAACAACGCTTCAGCCCGCTCAAGGCCATCAACCAGGACAACGTCAATCAATTGGGCCTGGCTTGGAGCTATAAGCTCGACCTGGACCGGGGTGTAGAAGCCACGCCTATCGTGGTCGATGGGGTGATGTACACCACGGGGCCGTTTTCCGTGGTGTATGCCTTGGATGCCCGCAACGGCAAGCTGCTGTGGAAATACGACCCGCAGTCAGACCGCAATCGCGCCGGTGAGGCGTGCTGTGATGCGGTAAACCGCGGCGTGGCCGTGTGGCAGGGCAAGGTCTACGTCGGCGTGCTGGACGGGCGCCTGGAGGCGATCGATGCCAAGACCGGCCAGCGCGTGTGGTCGGTGGACACCCGCGACGACCATAAGCGCAGTTACACCATCACCGGTGCGCCGCGGGTGGTCAATGGCAAGGTCATCATTGGCAACGGTGGGGCAGAATTTGGTGTGCGTGGCTATGTGACGGCTTATGACGCCGAAACCGGCAAGCAGGCCTGGCGCTTCTTCACCGTGCCGGGTGACCCCAAGCTGCCGCCTGAAGACAAGGCCATGGAGATTGCCAGCAAGACCTGGCACGGCGATGCCTTCGTCGAGTGGGGCGGCGGCGGCACGGCCTGGGATTCGTTCGCCTACGACCCTGAGCTGAACCTGTTGTACATCGGCGTTGGCAACGGCTCGATGTGGGACCCTAAATGGCGCAGCCAAGCCAAAGGCGACAACCTGTTCCTGTCGTCGATTGTCGCCGTCAATGCCGATACGGGTGAATACGCCTGGCACTACCAGACCACCCCCGGTGATGCCTGGGACTTCACCGCCACCCAGCACATGATCCTCGCCGAGCTGCCGATCAACGGCAAACAGCGCAAAGTGCTGATGCAGGCGCCCAAGAATGGCTTCTTCTATGTGCTCGACCGGGCCACCGGCGAGTTGCTGTCCGCGAAGAATATCGTGCCGGTGAACTGGGCCAAGGGCATCGACATGAAAACCGGGCGGCCGATTCTCGACGATGAGGCAGCGGCCTACTGGAAGGACGGCAAGCGCAAGCTGGTGACGCCGGCATTCTGGGGCGCGCATGACTGGCACCCAATGTCGTACAACCCCAACACCGGCCTGGTGTACATCCCGGCGCATATCATGTCGGCCTATTACGAGCACATCCCCGAAGCACCCAAGCGCAACCCGTTCAAAAGCGTGTACCAGCTGGGCTTACGCACCGGCATGATGCCCGAAGGTGCCGATGGCCTGCTGGAGATGGCCAAGACCTGGTCCGGCAAGCTGATCGCCTGGGACCCAGTGAAACAGGCGCCGGCCTGGGAGGTGCCCTACATCACCATCTTCAACGGCGGCACCCTGAGCACCGCCGGCAACCTGGTGTTCGAGGGCAGCGCCGATGGCCGTGTGATCGCCTATGCCGCTGACACCGGCAAGAAGCTGTGGGAATCACCCGCCGCCAGTGGCGTGATGGCAGCGCCGATCACCTATTCGGTCGATGGCGAGCAGTACGTCACCTTCATGGCCGGCTGGGGCGGGGCCTTCTCGACGTTTGCCGGGGCGTTGTCGTTGCGTGCCGGGGTACAGCCGTTCTCGCAAGTGCTGACCTACAAGATTGGCGGTACCGCCAAATTGCGTGAGCCAGCGCCGCCCGCCAATGCGCCCGAACCCCCACCATTGACCGCCGACGCCCAGACTGTCGCCGCCGGTGCGGCCCTGTACGACGGCAACTGCTCACAGTGCCACGGCATCCATGCCGTCAGCGGCGGTGTACTGCCAGACCTGCGCAAACTCGGTGCTGACAAGCACCAGATGTTCCTTGGCATCCTCTATGGCGGCCGCGTGCCGGATGGCATGCCGTCGTTTGCCGACAACCTCAACCCCGAGCAGGTCGAGCAGGTGCACCAGTACCTCATCAAGCGTGCCCATGACCTGAAAAGCGAAGGCAACGCCTGGCAGCAATTCAGCGCCAAGCCGGCTGCCCAGCCGTCACTGGCCGACAACCCGTCACAGGAGTGAGATGACCATGACTGAAGCGATCTACCAGAACTACATCGACAACGCCTTCGTACCCAGCGAGGGGCTGATCGAGGTGTACAACCCGGCCAACGCGCAGTTACTGGGGCGTGTGCCGGAGTCGCCGGTCGATCAGGTGGAGCGGGCCATTGCAGCGGCACGCAACGCGCAAAAAGGCTGGGCAGCGAAACCTGCCATCGAACGCGCCGGCTACCTGCGTCAGATCGCCGCCAAGGTGCGTGCCAATGCCGACCGCCTAGCGCGCATCATCACTCAGGAAGGCGGCAAAGTGCCGGGGCTGGCGCAGGTCGAGGTGAACTTCACCGCCGACTACCTCGACTACATGGCGGAATGGGCGCGGCGCCTTGAAGGCGAGGTGCTGACCAGCGACCGTGCCAACGAGCACATTTTCCTGATGCGCAAGCCGCTGGGTGTGGTGGCTGGGATACTGCCCTGGAACTTCCCGTTCTTCCTCATCGCCCGCAAGATGGCGCCGGCGCTGCTCACGGGCAATACCATCGTGATCAAGCCCAGTGAAGAAACGCCCATCAACTGCTATGAATTCGCCAAGCTGGTGGCCGAGACTGACCTGCCAGCGGGGGTGTTCAACGTGGTCGGTGGCAAGGGGGCCAGCGTCGGCCATGGGCTGTCGAGCCATGCCGGTATCGACCTGGTCAGCTTTACCGGCAGCGTCGCTACGGGGGCACGGATCATGGCGGCGGCAGCGCCGAACATCACCAAGCTCAACCTTGAACTGGGCGGCAAGGCCCCGGCGATTGTGCTCGCGGACGCTGACCTGGACTTGGCGACGAAAGCCATTGTTGCCTCGCGGGTGATCAATACGGGCCAAGTGTGCAACTGCGCCGAGCGGGTGTACGTGGCGCGCAAGGTGGCCGACGCCTTCGTCGACAAGGTGGCCAAGGCCATGGCAGCGACCCGATACGGCGACCCGTCGCGCCAGGCTGACCTGGACATGGGGCCACTGATCAATCAGGCCGGTCTCGACAAGGTAGCGCAGATGGTGCGCACGGCGGTCGGGCAGGGCGCCCAGTTGGTGACCGGCGGGCAGGTAGCGGACCTGGGGGCCGGGTTCCATTACCAACCGACCGTGCTCGCGGGCTGCGCCGCCGACATGGAGATCATGCGCAAGGAAATTTTTGGGCCGGTGCTGCCGATTCAAGTGGTCGATGACCTGGACGAGGCGATTGCCTTGGCCAATGACAGCGAGTACGGGCTGACGTCTTCGCTGTACACCCGCGACCTGAACGCGGCGTTGAAGGCTAGCCGCGAGATCGATTTTGGCGAGACCTACATCAACCGCGAGAACTTCGAGGCCATGCAGGGCTTCCATGCCGGGGCGCGCAAGTCCGGCATCGGCGGGGCGGATGGCAAGCACGGGTTGTATGAGTACACGCGCACGCAGGTGGTGTACATCCAGGGATAAGGGTTGGCTTTTCTGGCCTCTTCGCGGGCAAGCCCGCTCCTACAGGTGAGTCCACAGGCTTGAAAACTGTGGTGTACCTGTGGGAGCGGGCTTGCCCGCGAAGAGGCCGGTACAGTCACCCCAACTGGTTCGGCTGAACGATCCCGTACCGCTTCATCTTCCGATACAACGTCGACCGCGAAATGCCCGCAGCCTCTGCCGCCAGGCTCATGTTCCAGCGCTCTCGCTTTAAAACCTCCAGCAAGTGCCGCGCCTCGGCATCTTCGACCTGCTGTTCCAGCACTTTTGGCCTGGCAGGCACTGCACGGTTCAGTAGCTCCTCCGGCAAATCTGCCAGCTCAATGACCCCACCTTCCGCCAGCGCGACCGCCTGGCGCAACGTATTGAGCAACTGCCGCACGTTCCCCGGCCAGGCATACCCCAGCAAGCAACGCTGGGCCTGATCGCTCAAGCGCAAAACAGCCCCTCCCGGCAACCCCGCCAACAACCGCTCGATCAATTCACGTCGGTCACTGCGCTCACGCAATGCCGGCAACGTCATGCGCATGCCGCATAGCCGGTAGTAAAGGTCTTCGCGAAAGCCTTTATCGCCAATCATGGCTGGCAGGTCCTGGTGCGTTGCCGAAATCACCTGAATATCCAGCGTCACCGGCGCCTCTGCGCCCAGTGGTACCAGTTCGCGTTCGGCAAGCACCCGCAGCAGGCGCGTTTGCAGGTGCGTTGGCATGTCGCCGATCTCATCAAGGAACAACGTGCCGCCATTGGCCTGCTCCAGCTTGCCTTTCATGCCCTTGCGATTGGCACCTGTAAAGCTGCCAGCGCGGTAGCCGAACAGTTCGCTCTCGATCAGCGACTCGGGTATCGCCGCACAGTTGAGCGCGACGAAGGGTTTGGCGTGGCGCTGGCTAGCCTGGTGCAAGGCACGGGCGAAGGCCTCCTTGCCAGTACCGGTTTCGCCGTTCAGCAAAATGGCGATGTCCTTGTCGAGCACCTTGCGCAGGCGTTTCACTCCCTGTTGCAACTGTGCATCCTCGCCTGCCAATTGCTCAAGCGTGGGGTACGCCGCCCGCGCGGGCAGGGGCCGCGACGGCGTGGATTGGCGGTAGCCGGCCGGTATACGCAGGCCGACGTCCAGCAGATGCGCCTGCACATGCCCGTGCAATTGAGTGCCACGGGCACCGCCGCGCGTAAGGTCGAGCAACTGGTCAATGTTGGCGGGCAGCAGCTGCTCGATCGCCACGCCCAACAGCGTGCCGGCATGCGCTAGGAAGGCCGCCCGATTGGCGCCGATCACCCGGCCGCCTTCGTCCAGGGCCAGCAGTTGCTCGGCGGCAAGGTCGGAGAAATCATCACGCGGCTTGATGGCCAAGGTCAGGCAGTCGCGGTAGCGCTGGCGGAAATGGCTGTTCTCGATCAGCCGGGCGTACAGCGTCACCAACTGCAAGGTCAGGTGCTGGGCCTGCTTGGGGCCGTCGTTATAGAGGCAGGTCGCGTTGAGGCAGCCGAGCAGTTGGTTATGGGCATCGAAGATCGGTGCCACCGAGCAACTGAGCCGGGCGTTGGTTGCCAGGAAGTGTTCCTGACGGTGGATGGTCAGCGCTTGCTGCGAGGCCAGTGCAGTGCCGATGCCGTTGGTACCGGCGATCGACTCGTCCCAGCGCGCGCCGACAATCAACCCGGAGCGGGTGTAACGCTGGTGGTCGGCTGGCAGGCGGGCATCAAGGGTGATGCCGTCGGCGTCGCTGAGCAGCACGGCAAAACCGGCGTCCACCACACGCCTTGCCAGGCCACTGACGCCTTGGCTGGCGATGCTCAGGTAGGCCTCGTGTTGGGCCTGGTGCTGGCGGATTTCGGCAGCGCTGAGGATGTTGTCGACGTGGCGCAGTTCAGGGTCCAGGCGGTGCTGGGTGAGGCTGCGGTACCAGGATTCGGCAATCACCGGTTCTGGCGTCAGGCCGCGCTCGGCGAAGTGGCAGTCGACGAAGGCGGCCAGTTCACTGGCGCGGGGTGAAGGG
Organism: Pseudomonas kermanshahensis; assembly: GCF_014269205.2. Lineage (NCBI taxonomy): Bacteria > Pseudomonadati > Pseudomonadota > Gammaproteobacteria > Pseudomonadales > Pseudomonadaceae > Pseudomonas > Pseudomonas kermanshahensis. Next base: position 2,784,781 of record NZ_JABWRY020000001.1, on the reverse strand, counting down.
GTGTGCGCGGCCATGGGCGCTCCACGAAATACTTGTTATTAGAGGTGGGGAAACCATAGCTGATTTTTTCCCGGAAAAGTCAGCCAATCAGCTTCAGCGCCTCGTCCAGGCGCAACGGCCGCTTCATCCGCTGCGATAGCTGCGCCATGGCATCCGAGTAGCCCTTGGCGATGACGGCCTCGACTTGCTCATCCACGCATTGCAGCGCGACGAAATCGCCTTGCTCCGGCTGGCCGACGAACTCGATGCGGTTCCAGTCCCGTGCATGCCCCAGGACTTCATAGGTGCGCCCATGCTGGTAGGTCCAGAAGAACGGCACATCTTCGTAGCGGCGCTGCTCGCCGAGCATGTTGGCCGCAGCGATCACGCCGTGTTGCTGGGCCAGGCGCCAGTGTTCGATGCGCACGGGCCGGTCAGCCAGGGGGAAGGTGGCGATATCACCAGCGGCCCACAGCCCGGGTGCCGCACGCATTTCGGCATTGACCGGCAGCGATTTATCGTCGGCCAGCGCCACCCCTTGCACATAGGCTGTGGCAGGTTTGACCCCGGTGCCCAGCAATACCAATGGCGCCTGCAGCCGTTCACCGTTGGCCAGCAACACGGCCTCCACCTTAGCCTGGCCTTCGAAACGTTCGACTTCGGTGGGGCCGTGAAAGACCACGCCTTTGCGTTCGTGCAGTTCGCGAATGCTGCGCCCGATACGTTCTCCCAATTGTTTGGCCAACGGCACCTCATGGCGGGTGACCAGGTGCACCTGCAGGCCGTACTTGCGCAGTGCAGCGGCGGCCTCCAGGCCGATGAAACCGTCGCCGACGATCACCACCGGCTGCCCGGGTTCTGCAGCGTCGAGCAACAGCGCGGCGTCCTCACGTGAGCGCAGGGTGAATACACCCGGCAGATCTGCCCCCGGGAGCGCTGGACGTTGCGCTTTACCGCCCGTTGCCAGTAGGCAAGCGTCATAGTCGATGTGCTGGCCGTCGGCAAGGATGATCTGGCGTTTCTCGCTGTTGAGTGTGCGGACCTTGCCGTGCTGACGGATCAGGTGGCCTTTGCGCAAGTCATCCGCTTCGAGCAGGGCAGGGACTTCATCAGGTGGCATTTGCCCAGCAATGACGAATTTACTAAGCGCGGTCCGGTCGTAGGCCGGCTGGTGTTCCTGGTCGAGCCAGACCAGGCGGCCGGCGAAACCGTGCCGCAGCAAGGTAGCGACGGCGGCACTGCCGGCGGCGCCGGCACCGACTACCACGAAACAACGGGCATCGCTGTGCCGCGGTGGCTCGGCCTTGGCCAGGGGTTGGTCATCCACCCACACCTCATCACCTTTGACCCACGCACGGTAGCGGCGCAGGTCGGCCAGTGCCGGCGGTTCGCACACCGCACCTTCGTCCACGGCAAACGCCGCCTTGTGCCATGGGCAGACCAACAGCCCCGAGCAGATCACGCCCTCTTCGAGCGGGGCGCCAGCGTGCGGGCAGTTGGCCTGGTAGGCATGCACCAGGTCGCCCTGGCGGATCAGGATGAGTTCTTCACTGCCGGCCTGCACACGCAGGGGGCGGTTGGGGTCGAGCTGATCGAGGCGGGCCACGGCGTGCTGGGTCATGGGGGTTCTCCAAAGGGGCCTTTGGAACCATTTGACGCCTGTGGTGATGAGTTGCTGACCCGAGCCGACGATCGGGGGCATTGCCCTGTAGGAGCAGCCTTGTGCTGCGAAGAGGCCGGTGATCACACAGCAAATGTTCGCTGCTATCACCGGCCTCTTCGCAGCACAAGGCTGCTCCTACACAGGCGTTCTAGTTGGCCTTGGCCGTGACCAACGCCCCTGCGCGCGTTACCCGCAGCGCCACCAGGCTACCGACCACGATCAATGCCGCCAACGAATACAGCGCAGCATCAGTCGAGCCGGTCTGGTCCTTGATGAAACCCACCAGGTACGGGCTGAGGAAGCCGGCCATCTGGCCCACCGAGTTGATCAGCGCAAGGCCGGCCACGGCCGCACCTGCGCTGAGCAGGGCGGTAGGCATTGGCCAGAACATCGGCAGGCCGGTGAGGGCGCCCATGGTGGCGATCGACAGGCCAAGAATGGCGATGGTCGGGTTGCCGGCGAAGTTGACCGCAATCAACAGGCCAATGGCGCCCATCAGCATCGGCACGACCAAGTGCCAGCGACGTTCGTTGCGCTGGTCTGCCGAACGCCCGCAGACGATCATGAACACGCCCGCCAGCAGGTACGGAATGGCGCTCAGCCAGCCAATCAGCAAAGGGTTGTCGAAGCCCATGTTCTTGATGATCGACGGCAGCCAGAAGTTGATCGCGTACACACCGCTCTGGATGCAGAAGTAGACGAAGCCGAACGTCCAGATCAACGGGTTGGTCAACACCGCGAGCACGCCGTCACCGGTGGTGGCGGGTTTGCTCGCGGCATCGGCCTTCAGGTCGGCTTCGATCAGTTGGCGTTCGGTCGGGCTCAGCCAGGCGGCTTTCTGGTAGCCGTCGCTGAGCAGGCGAATTGCCAGGCAACCCAGAACGACGGTGGGTAGGCCCTGAATCAGGAACAGCCATTGCCAGCCGGCAAGGCCATGCTGGCCGGCGGCGAAATGTTCGAGGATCCAGCCGGAAAACGGCCCGCCCAACAGCCCCGACACCGGGATCGCCGACATGAACAAGGCCATGATGCCGCCGCGACGGGCCGCCGGGAACCAGCGCGAGAGGTACAGCACCACGCCAGGGAAGAAGCCGGCTTCAGCCGCGCCGGTCAGCAGGCGCAGGGTGTAGAACTCGGTGGGGGTGGTGACGAACAGCAGGCAGGTCGAGAGGCTGCCCCAGGCGATCATCATCAGTGCGATCCAGCGCCGTGGGCCGAAGCGGTTGAGCGCCAGGTTGCTCGGCAGGCCGCAGAGGACGTAGCCGATGAAGAAGATACCGGCGCCAAGGCCGTATACCGTTTCGCTGAATTTAAGCGCGTCGAGCATCTGCAGCTTGGCAAAGCCGACGTTGACGCGGTCCAGGTAGTTGAACAGGTAGCAGATGAAAATGAACGGAATCAGCCGCAAGGTGATGCGCCGGTACAGCGCATTGCGGGTGGTGTCCGTGCCTTGGTCAGGGGCTGGGCTGTGTGCCATGATCGGGTTCTCTGTTGTTATGGTTGTCACCGCGTCGCCTGTTCCGGCGCTCGCCCTGACGAGTCTCGGGGACAGCGGCGTGCCTGTCTTTGTGCTTTTGCACAGCGATTGACCAGGGGCGCTGTGCCAGGGACCAAAGCCTACCACCCTAAGGACCCTTGAATGTTCGAACTCGACCATGACCTGGCGCAGGATATCGTTGATCGGGCGATGGCCATTTTGCCGTGCAACGTCAATGTCATGGACAGCCAGGGGTTGATCCTGGGCAGTGGCGAGCCGGAGCGCATCAACACCCGCCACGAAGGCGCACAACTGGTGCTGGCCAACGGCCGGATCGTCGAGCTCGACGTGGACGCGGCCAAGTGCCTCAAGGGCGTGCAGCCCGGGGTGAACCTGCCATTGATGCTCGATGGCCGGCTGATGGGGGTATTGGGCCTGACCGGCGACCCGCAGCAGCTGCGTACCTATGGCGAACTGGTGCGCATGACTGCTGAAATGCTCCTGGCCCAGCGCCACCTGCAGGTTGAACAGCAATGGCGGCGGCAACGCTGCGACGACCTGCTGGCCTTGCTGTTAGGCGGCAGCGGCGATTCGCCTCGGCTGCTCGATGAAGCCCGTCAGCTTGGCCTGAAGCCGCAACTGCCAAGGGTACCTTGCCTGTTCGAGCTGGAATCAGGGCCGCCTGCCGAAGCCCTGTCGTCCTGGCTGATGAGCCGTTACCCGGACAGCTGGTGCGTCAGCCCCGCACGGCAATCGCTGCTGTGGTGTCGCCCGGCGGGCCTGGTGCTGGACGACGCGCGGTTGCTGGAGCGCCTCGAACGTCACGGCTGGCAGGTTGAGCGCTTGGCCCTGGGGTGCATGGCGCAAAGCCTGGAGCAACTGCGCCGTGGTTATCGCCGGGTGCGCGACCTGCTGGCTTATGGGCAAGAGGTGCTGCCGGCCGAGCGCCTGCTCAGCCTTGAGCGGTACCGGCTACCGGCCTTGCTGTGGCGGCATCGCAATGACGATGCGCTGGATGAGCTGTTGCAGCCGCTGCAACGCATCCGCGCCAAGGACGCCAGTGGTCAGCTGATCGCGACCTTGCGCGCCTGGTGTGCCCATGATGGCCAGAGCCAGGCCTGTGCCGACGCCTTGGGCATTCACCGCAACAGCCTGCGCTACCGGCTGGAGCGGATCGCCGAGCTGGGCGAGGTCGACCCCTTGCGGATGGAGGGGATGCTCAGCCTGTACCTGGGGTTGCAGTTGTTGCGAGCTGAGTGAAACGCGGGCCGAAGGCATTTGCCCAAACAACGCCTCCGCCGTCTTGTGCATTTGACCGAGGCCACCTTGCCAGGCAACTGTCAGCATGCCGCTCATCTGGACAGGAGAATCCCCATGAAGATCGTCATCGCCCCCGACTCGTTCAAGGACAGCCTCGACGCTGCCGGTGTCGCCCGCGCCATTGCCACCGGCCTGGCCGAGGTGTGGCCGGATGCCGAACTGGTCGAATGCCCCATGGCCGACGGCGGTGAAGGCACCATGGACGCCATCTTGGCCGCCAGCCAGGGCGAATTACGCCGCCTGGCTGTACGTGGGCCGTTGGGGCACAGCGTCGAGGCCGGCTGGGGTTGGCTGCCGCAGAGCCGCACGGCGATTATCGAAATGGCCCAGGCCAGTGGCCTGCAATTGGTGCCCACCCAGCAGCGTGATGCCTGCCGCAGCAGCACCTGGGGTACGGGCGAACTGATCGCCGCCGCCTTGGCTGCGGGTGCCCGCCGCATTGTCTTGGCCATTGGCGGCAGCGCGACCAATGACGGCGGCAGTGGCATGCTGCGCGCCTTGGGGCTGCGGCTGCTGGATGCCGAGGGGCAAGCACTGGAAGAAGGGGGGCTGGCCCTGGCAAAGCTGGCACGTATCGATGCCAGCGACCTCGACCCTCGGCTGGCCGAGGTCCAGGTCGAGGTTGCGGCCGACGTCGACAACCCACTCTGCGGTGCCAATGGCGCTTCGGCAATATTCGGCCCGCAGAAAGGGGCAAACCCGCAGCAAGTAGAAGCACTGGACCAGGCACTGGGGCACTTTGCCGATCACTGTGCGCAATTGCTGGGCGAGGACGTGCGTGATTTCCCGGGCTGCGGCGCTGCAGGCGGCATGGGCTTTGCGGCCAAGGCGTTCATGGGCGCGCAGTTCCGACCTGGCGTCGAGGTGGTGGCTGAGTTGGCCGGCCTGGACGGGCTGGTACAAGGCGCCGACCTGGTGCTGACCGGCGAGGGGCGTTTCGATGCCCAGACCCTACGTGGCAAGACGCCAATGGGCGTGGCACGGGTCGCCAAGCGCCATGGTGTACCGGTGGTGGTGCTGGCAGGCACGCTGGGGGAGGGGTATCAGCAGTTGTATGGCCATGGCATCGACGCGGCTTTTGCGTTGGCGAGCGGGCCGATGAGCCTGGAGCAGGCGTGCGCCAACGCCCGCGAGCTGCTGCAGGCGCGCGCCGGTGATATCGCCCGGCTGTGGCGCTGCGCGGTGTAAGCGCGGTCAGAGATTTCCGTGTAAGTGCAACTAGTGTGGGGGCTGCTTTGCAGCCCTTTCGCGCCCTAAGGCCGCGCCTTCACGTCCATGCCGAAGTTATGAGTCTTGGCAAATATGGAAATTATCTTTGTTTGATATCTCGCCATAAACAAAGGCCGAATCGCTGATTTCGATCAGAAAAGCACTACATACAACCCACGCAAAAGGCTCTATTTCGGCCCAGTAATACCGTCCGACTCTCACCGCTACTTACTATTAAGTATTTTACTTAACCCCCGTCGCTCGCCAATTCTCTGCACTGTTTATTCGAGAGGGCGAGTCGATGTTAGTTCATGGTGATAAGGATTTCGGCGTGTTGAAGGATGCCGAGGGCGAACTTCAACAGCAGGTCGGGCGTGTGCCCGATGCCGCATTCTATGAACGCAAGTTGCAAGCAGTCTGGACGCGTGCACAACACAGTAGCCATTACGCAGGGATTGGCCCCTACAGCTTCACAGCGTTCCAGCAATTGCCGCTGACCGCCAAGGCCGCGCTGAAAAGCCAACCCCTGGCGTTTTGCACCGTAGCCCTTGGCGATGCGGCCAAGTACTACGCCACCACCGGCACCACCGGCGAGCCAACCCCAACCCCGCGCCTGAAACACGACATCATCTGGAATGCCGTCAGCGTCGCCAGCCACTGGCGAGCGGTGCTGCAGCCCGGGGCGCGGGTGGCCAACCTGATGCCATCGGACATCGTGCCGGTCGGCGACCTGATCGCCAACGTCTGCGAATACCTCGACGTGTCGCATGTACGGCTCTATCCCTTTACCACCGGCATCACCGACTGGGAACGGGTGTGCACGACCTTCGACACCTACCGGCCCACGGTGCTGTTCATCGCCCCCGGCGTACTGGTGCAACTGACCCGCTACCTCAAGCAGCGGGAGCTGCTCGACACGTTTGCCCAGTCGGTGCGCACGATCATGCTGCTGGGCGAGGTCAACACCCAGCCGTTTCGTGACCGTTTGGCCCGCGGGTGGCACTGCGAGGTACACGATGCCAGTTATGGCAGTACCGAGACCGGCACGCTGGCAGCCGTAGGCGCGGACCAGCAGATGCGCCTGGCCACGGCCACCAATTATTTCGAGCTGCTGTTGCCGGACGGCAGGCTGGTAACGCCCGCCGAAGGCCTGACCGGCCGCCTCGTCGTCACCCCGCTGAACCTGTACGCGCGGCCGTTACTGCGGCTGGACACCGGCGACAGCGTCACCCTTACCGCGCCTTGGCAAGCCGGGCAGAGCAGCCCCAGCCTGTTGGTCAATGGCCGCGACAGCGACAGCATTGCGGTGGCCGGGGTGGACCTTGAGATTCGCGCCGTCGAAGAGGTGGTCTACGGCGCCTGCGACGCCACCGGTTATGTGATCGAAATCGATCGCCAGAACGACAGCGCCGCGTTAATCCTTGAACGTGACGTGCACTGGGACAACGCCCAGGAAGGCCCATTGCAAGCGCAGCTGCTGGCACGTTCCGAGCAACTGATGGGGCTGCGCTGGAGCCGTGTGCTGTTCGTCAACAACTTGTCGGCCATCAACAAGAGCGGTGGCTCGCAAAAAAGCTGGAAGAAGACCAACCTGCGCTTCGTGGGGGGCAAGCAATGACCACGTCACCCCTTGCCCAAGGGCACGGCCTGGGCAACGGCCAGCCTGACTTGTGGTGCACGTACGCCGCGATCCGCAGCCTGGCCTGGGTCGAGCGCCTCGACAGCGTCGATACGCCGGCCCTGCACAGCTATATCCAGTCCCGGCGTAACCGCGACGGGGGGTTCGCCTGGAGCAAGGGCATGCCATCCGACGCCTGGGCGACTTTTTATTGCACCGAAACGCTCAAGGACCTGGGTATCGCCATCGACCATGGCGCCCAAACTGCCGATTGGCTGCAAACGCTGTTCGACGGTGATGCTTACGCCATGTGCCCTGGGCAGACGGCGGATGTCTGGGCCACCCACTATGCCGTGCGCACGTTAATCGAGGTGTGCCAGGGGCAGGTGGCCGATGCCCCGGCGTTGTACGCCTGGCTGGAAGGGCTGCAGTGCAGCAATGGCGGCCTCAGTTGGTCCGCGGACTTTGCCCAGCGCAACTTGGCCGACACCCGTGCCTGCTTCTACGGCGTAATGGCCGCACGAGCCCTGGCCCAGCAAGGGCTGCCCGCACCGCGGTGGGACCTGCCGCGGTTGATTGCCTGGTTGCAGGCGCAGCAGGTGGAAAGCGGCGGCTTTCGTTTCAGCGAGGCTGCCGAGCAGCCGTGCCTGTGGGCGACCTACCGCGCCACGGCTAGCCTTGCGGCATTGCACGCGCAGCCGTTGGCGCGCCACGCGTGTATCGCCTGGATCGACGCACTGCGTCGGCCCAGTGGCGCTTTCGTGCGTTGGCAGGGCTATGACGGCGAGGACGTCTGGGCCGCTTTTTGCGCGGTGGGCTCGCTCAAGGCGTTGGGAGAGCCGGTGGCCCACCTGGCAGATGACATTGCACGGTTCATCGCGACCTTGGCGCTGCCTCAGGGTGGCTACACCTATCGGCAAATCGACAGCGCGGCGGATGTGCTGACCACGGCGGCTGCCGTGCTTGGCGATCAGCTGAGCGCTGCGCAGCGGGCGGCAGCCTTGCACTGGATCGAAGGCTGCCAGATGCCTAACGAGCCTGGGCTCATGTACATGCCAGGGCGGGGCGCTGAAGTCCGCTGCACCAATTGGGGCCTGGCGGCGGGCGCCTTCGCCGGCCAGCCAGCGGCGCGCAAGGCGGTCGGGCACTGGCTGGCCTCATTGCAGAACCCCGATGGTGGCTTCGGGTTCTGGGAGGGGCGCGGGTCGGACTTGGTGTCCACGGCGTCTGCGGTGGCGATCCTCCAGCAACTGGGCAATAACGCTGGGGTCGACCTCGTGGCGCTGGAGGCCTTTGTGGCCAGTTGCGCTCAGCAAGGTGGGCACGCCGCCTACCCACGAGGGCAGGCGTCCTTGCGTGCCAGCCTGCAAGCCTTGATCTGCCTGAACCATGTGGGCTGGGATGTGCGCGAGCAGGCAAACGAACTGCTGGTTGCGCACAAGGTGCGCCAGGGCGGCTTCGCCAACCTGGGGCAGCGCATCCCTGATTTGCTCAGCACCTACCAGGCCGTGGCGTTTGGCGCCGCGCAGGGGTTGCCGGTCGACCGCGCGCACCTGCAGTTCTTTCTCGACAAGGTGCGCAGCGGCCAAGGCCATGCCTGGTCGCCGCTGTACCTGGAGGGCCACGACGCACTGTCCGATTGCCTGGGGCGCCTGTTGCAGGCGTTTGCCGAAGGCAGGCGTCAGCACCTGCCCAACCTGCAGCTGTCGTGAGGAGCAGGCATGCCAACCATTACTGTTACCTGCGCACCACTGCAGCCCATCGAGCGCAAGCGCCTGGCCCTGGCGTTCACCCGCCTGCTGAAAGCGCAGGGCGCCGATACCGCGCACTGCATGGTGTTTTTCAATCCGCTGGAACCGGGGTGCGTGTTCAGCGCCGGCATGCCGTTGCCGACCGTGGATGGCAGCGGCGTGGCGTTGCAGTTCTACCTGCGCATCACCCTGTCGGTGGCGCGCGACGGGCTGGCCCATGCGGCCTTGGCCGAAGGCCTGCACCGTTGCCTGGTCAGTCACTACCCGAACGCTTTCATCTATTTGCAGTTTGATCCGATCCTGCCAGAACACGTGTTCTACAGCGCGGGAACGGCATTGATCAATGCCCACCATCAACAAGGAAAACCAGGCGCGTGAGCAACCTTTCTATTGAGCAGCAGATTCGTCAGGCACTGGCGCAACTACTCGGCGACGAGGTCAACGCCATCGATAAGCGTGACAGCTTCCGCGATTTTCTAGGCGAACGCTTCGACAGCCTGATGGCCGTCGAAGTCATCACCGCCATTGAAGCCTGTTTCGCCATCGAAGTGGATTACCTGAGTGACGACGTTCGCTACTGGTTTGAAACACTGGAAAAGATGGAGCAGTTCGTCGCCCAGAAACGCGAAGACCAATTGACCCTGCAGGCCACCCCGTGAGCGGCGATCATCTGTTCACCACGTCGGGCTCCACCGGCGCGCCACGCCACTGGCTACGCAGCCACGCGCAGATGGTCGACGAGGCCGCGCTGATTCTCGGCCGCTGGGCGGCTGACGCGACCGAGATTCTGTCATTCGCGCCGAGTTGCCACAGCTACGGGATGATCCTGGGCGAGGTCGGTGCGCAATGGCTGAGCGCGCGGTTACAGGCCTGCTCGCTGGAACAGCAGCTTTTACCGCAACTCGATGGCGACGGGCCCTGTGTGATCCTCGCCATTGCCAGCACCTGGCGGCTCTTGCCTGCACTGCTGGCGCGCCTGTCAGCACGGCGTTCAGTACTGGTGGTGCACAGCGCATCGCTGTTGCCACCGGACGCATTGGCCACCGTGCACCGCTTCGCAGGGCCGCAGGTGCGCTTCATCGAGCTGCTGGGTGCCACCGAAACCGGCGCCATGGCCTATCGCGCGCTGGATGCGCAGAGTACCGCAGAGCAACTGTGGACGCTGCTGAGCGATGTCGAGTTGCTAAGCCCGATCGGCGCAGCCGGCCCGCTGGACGTCAGCAGCCCACGCATCGCGCGGGAGCAGGGCGCTGCAACCCCGGCACACCATCATCGTTGCGATGACCTGGTACTGCCATTGGACGCGCGACGCTTTCAATGGCTGGGCCGGGCCAGCAGCCTGATCAAGGTCAACGGGGTTCGGCTCGACCTGGCGCGCCTGGCCAGCGAACTCGGCCAACGCCTGCAATGCCCGGCCCTGGCCTGCGTAGCGGTGCGCGATGGGTTGCGCGCCGAAGCGTTCGAAGTGCTGTTCAGTTCGCCAACGTTAACCGAACAGGCCGTGCGCGAAGCGCTCAAGCACTGGCCTGCGCACCACCCGCGACCGGTCGCCGTGCGCCGGGTCGCACACCTGCCGCTGTCTGCCACTGGCAAGCCCCAACCGTGGGCCGCCTCATCCACTGTCAAGGACTACACCCATGAGCCACGCTGATACCCAGGGCACCATCGCCCATTACCTGAACCACTGCGGTGCGCCGCTGGCCAGTGGCCGCGAACAGCCCGAATACCTCGGCCTAAGCCTGCGCAAGCGCCTCGAACTGCTGGAACGCAGCCCTGCGCTGGCGGCTGATTGGGCTGCACAGTATGAGGCGTGGCGCGATCACGCCGACAGCCACTATCGCTGCCTGACCAGCACCCGCCCAGCCGAAGCGCCGTGGGTCCGGCTGGGGGTGAAGGACACCGTGGACGTCGCCGGCCTGCCGACCCGCCTGGGGCTGCGCAGCTACCGTCACTACCCGCAACGCAGCGCCGAGGCGCTGAGCCACCTCGACCCGCGTATCGCGCTGACCAGCAAGGTGGCGACCACCGAGCTGAACATCGCGTTCGGCGCAGGCTGCCGCAACCCGCATTTCCCGACCATCGACCCATCGGGTTCCAGCACCGGTTCTGCGGTTTCCGTGGCTGCAGGCCTGTGCGACATCTCGTTGGGTACCGATGTGCTGGGCTCGGTGCGTTGGCCGGCGTCCCACTGTGGCATGGTCGGCCTGCGCATGACCCACAAGGCCGCCAGCCTGGCCGGTGTATTCCCGCTGTCGCCACGCATGGACGCCTTGGGTTGGGTGACTCGCAGCGCCGACGACCTTGCCCTGCTGCTGCCGATGCTGGGCTTGGGGCCGTTGCTGGGCGATCAGCAGCCGCTCAAGCAGCAGTACCGTGTCGGCGTGCTTGAACACGCGCTCGACCCTGCGCTGACCAGCGCACCAATGCTCGACATGTTGAGCCAGGCCCGTATTGCACTGGCCGACCTGGGCATGGCCCCGCGTGAAGTGGCCATGCCCGACCTGTGGGCCTGCCGTGGCGATGCTTGGCAGCTGTGCGCGCGCGACGCTTGGCTGGCATCTGCGGCCTGGGCGCGGCGCTTCGACTGCGAACTGCATTGGTCAACGCTTAGCGCGCTCAAGGTGGGTGAAGGGGTAAGCGACAGCGACTACTCGCGCATTCATGCCCGCATGGACGCCGTGCGGGCGGGTATCGATGCCTGGTTCGAGGCCGCCCAGGTGGATGTCGTTATTTTCCCGATGGACCCGAACCGGCCCTTCGACCGGCGTAGCCCACAACCAGGTGATTCGACCATTCCGTCTCCGGACGATCACGACTACGCCCAGAAAATCGGTTTCACCCCTCTGGCCAGTTTCAGCGGCCTGCCGGCGATTACCGTGCCGATCGCCCTCAGCGCTGACGGCAAGGCGCCCCTGGCGATACAGATCATGGGCCGACGCGACAGCGAGCAACAGTTGCTGGACATCGCCAAACGTGTGCAGGCGTTGATCGGCCTGCTGCCTACCCGTCGTCTTCAGGTGTAAGGGGCGAACCATGTGCGGAATTACAGGCTGGGTGGACTACACCCGCGACCTCGCGCAACAGCGCCAGGTGCTCGGCGCCATGACCGATACCCTGGCCTTGCGCGGGCCGGATGCCAGCGGCAGCTGGCAGCACCGCAACGCCTTGCTGGGGCATCGGCGCCTGGCCATCATCGACCTGAGCGGTGGCGTGCAGCCCATGACCTACCGCTTCGCCACGGGTGAGGAAGTCGTACTGGTGTACACCGGCGAGGTCTATAACCACCATGCTCTGCGCGAGCGGTTGCGCCAGGCCGGGCATGTGTTTAAAACACGCAGCGACACCGAGGTGGTGCTGCACGCCTACCTGGAGTGGGGCGAGCTGTGCTGCGACCATCTCAATGGCATGTTCGCCTTCGCCGTGTTCGATGGGCGCGATGGCCACTTTCTGCTGGTGCGTGACCGCTTGGGGGTCAAGCCGCTGTACTATGCCCGTCACCAGCAGGGGCTGCTGTTCGGCTCTGAGATCAAGGCGATTCTTGCTCACCCCGAGGTTGCCAGCACCCTGGACGCGGTCGGCCTGGTGGATGCCTTGAGCCTGTCCCGCGGCACCACCCGCACGGCCTTTCGCGGGGTCAGCGAATTGCCGCCGGGGCATCGTTTGTCCTGGCGGCCCCAGGGGCAGGTGAAGATCAGCCGCTACTGGCAGTTGCAACGCCGTGAGCATCAGGACGACCTGACGACCACGGTCGAACACACCCGCGAGCTGCTCGACAATGCCTTGGGCGAGCAGTTGCATGCTGATGTGCCGGTTTGCTCGCTGCTGTCCGGTGGCCTGGACTCGACCCTGCTGACCGCCATGGCGCAACAGCGGTTAGTGGCCGAGCAGGGCGGGGCGGTGAATTCGTTCTCGGTGGATTTCGTCGGCCAGGCCGAGCAGTTTCAGGGTGATGCGTTTCGCCCCGAACGTGACCAGCCTTATGCCCTGGCGGCGGCCCAGTATATTGGCAGCCGGCACCAGACCATCCTCATCGACAACCGGGAGTTGGTGTCGGACCCGGCCCGCCTGGCGGTGTATCGCGCCAACGACAGCGCGGCCACCTTCGGCGACGTAGACACCTCGTTGTACCTGTTGTTCAAGGCGATCCGCGCGCATTCCACGGTGGCCATCTCCGGTGAGGCGGCAGATGAAGTGTTTGGGGGCTACGCCTGGTTCCGCGACCCGCAGGCCGTGGCCGCATCGCGCTTCCCTTGGCTGTCGCGCATGCAACTGCTGCAGCCCGAGCTGATCAACCCTGAGTTCAACCGGGCCTGCGATTTTGCCCAGTATCAGGACAGCTGTTATCACCAGGCCCTGGACAGCGTCGAGCATCTGTCAGGGGACAGCCCGCAGGAACGGCGCATGCGCGAAATCTGCCACATGCACCTGCAGCGCTGGCTGCCGATTCTGCTCGACCGCAAGGACCGCCTGAGCATGGCCGCGAGCCTTGAGGTGCGGGTGCCGTTCACTGATCATTCACTGGTGGAGTACGTGTACAACGTGCCGTGGTCGATCAAGGGCAAGGATGGCGAGGAAAAATGGCTGCTCAAGCAGGCCGGCGCCGACCGGGTTCCGCCTGCGGTGTTGCAACGGCGCAAAAGCCCGTACCCAACGTCGGCGAACCTGGCCTATGAGCGCTTTCTGCGCGAGCGCATTCGGCAGTTGCTGAAGGCGCCAGACAGGCCCGTGTTCCAGGTCATCGACCATGGTCGGCTGGCCGCCGAGTTGCGCCAGCCCGAGGGCTATTTCAACTCGCAACTGCGGCGTAACAACCTGGAGACGGCCCTGGCGCTGGACACCTGGCTACGTGAGTACCGGTTGACGGTGTAGGGCTACAGGATCAGAGGGTTCTGCAGGGTGTCGCTGAAGCGCTTCGGCGCGCCCTGGTCGAGCATGGCGATGAAACTGCCCAGGGCCGGCGAAGCGTTCTGGATGTTCCAGTTCATGTACAGGCCCATGGTTGGGGTGGGCTGGTCCTTGATCGGGCGGATCGGGCGGAATTGCACGCGCTCACGCAGCGTCGAGTAAGCGATCGATTCCGGCACCAGGGCCACGCCGAAGCCACAGGCGACCAGGCCGATCAGGGTGTGGATCTGCGCCGCCTCCTGCACCACCTTGGGGTAGAAACCGGCCGATTCGCACAGGGCGATCAACTGGCTGTGGTAGCCACTGCCCAGGGCTTGCGGGGTGAAGACGAAGTCCTCTTCGGCAAAGTCGCGCAGGTCGACCAGCGGCTGATGGGCCCTGGCGTGGTTGGCGGGCAGGGCCATGATGATCTGCTCGTTGAGCAACAGCCGCGACTCGATGGTATCGGGCGGCATCGGCAGCTTGCGCATGAAACCGATGTCGGCTTCGCCGGCCATCAAGGCCTTGGCCTGCGAGGCTGAGGGCATCTCGCGGATGGTCAGGCGTACATTCGGGTAGACCTCGCGGAACCTGCGCAAGGTCGTGAGCAGCGACTCGTAATACGCAATGGAGATGGCCGTGATGGTCAGCTTGCCGCAGATCCCTTCCGAGACATTGCGCGCGTACTCGATGCCTTGCTCCAGCTCTTTGAGCGTGCGGTAGGCGGTTTCCAGAAAGGCCATGCCAGCGGCAGTCAGCTTGACCCCGCGCTTGTTGCGCAGAAACAGGCTGAAGCCGAGCTTTTCTTCAAGGCGGTTGATCGCTTGGCTCAGGGGCGGCTGCGCCATGTGCAGGCGGATGGCGGCCTTGTGGAAGTGCAGTTCTTCGGCCACGGCGATGAACTGCCTGAGCAAACGTGTCTCGATCATTCTATGTTCCTTCATCGACTTGCCGGGGTGCCTGGCAGGCGCCCCCCCTGCAAGGCGGCCATCATAGTGCGTGGCCACCGAGTGACAAAGCCTCGGTGATATCCCTGAGATATCAAAGTTGCATGCTTTTAATATTAAGTCATTGATTTTTTTATTGTTATCGTAAAAAAGGAGAATCGAAGGTGCCCTGCAATGCCAATCACAGACCCATTCAAGAACAAAGTCGCGATCATCACCGGTGCTGCTCAAGGGCTGGGCCTGGCTTACGCCATGGCACTGGCCGAGCGAGGCGCCCGCGTGGTCATCAGCGACCTGGGGACTGACCGGGCAGGCCAGGGCGAGGACCCGTCGGCGCTGGCCCAGGCACTCGCGGCCCTGCAGGCCAAGGGCTACAACGCGATCGCCCATGCCGGGCAACTGGAAGACGAAGGCGCCTGCCAACAATTGATCGAGCTGGCCATCGCGCAGTTTGGCGCACTGGATATCCTCATTCACAATGCAGGCTGGGTCGATTACCAGGGCATCGAAGCGCAGGAAGAAGCCTTTCTTCAGCGCGCGCTGGGCATCAGCGTGCACGCCCCGGTGTGGCTGGCCAAGCATGCCTGGAAGTACCTCAAGCATTCCGCCGCCCCGCGCGTGGTGCTGACCACCTCGGACCGCGCCATGTACCAGCGCTATTCGCAGCCGGGGCTGGTGGCCTATTCAGCCGGCAAGATGGCCCAGGTCGGCATCATGAACGCCTTGAGCATGGAAGGGATGGAGCACGGCATCCTGGTCAATGCCATCTCGCCCGTGGCCAAGACTCGCATGTGGGGCGTGACCCAGGCACCGGAAGAGCTCAAGCCCGAATGGGTCACCCCAGGGTTGTTGTACCTGGCCAGCTCGCTGTGCCGCGACACGGGCTACATCCTGCGTGCCAGCAACGGGCAGTTCACCGCCACCCGTTTCACCGAGAACAGCGGCGTCAGCTACCCACGCGACCTGGCGCGGGTACAGGCGGGCAACTTCAAGGAAGTGGCCGAACGCTGGAGCCGCATCAAGGAATGCCACTACGTACCGGTCAAGGTCGCCAACACCCGCGCCGACCTGGGCGAGAGCCCGGTTTGGGACGCGCGCAGCGGCGCGCTGTACTTCGTCGATATCACCGATGGGCGCATCAATCGGTTGAACCCGGACGGCGAGGTCGAAAGCCTGTATGAGTCGGCCGCACGCATTGGCGCCCTGGCCCTGACCGACCAGGGCAACCTAATCTTCACCGAGGATTCCAGTGTCGCCATTCTGGACGTGAACGCGCGCAAGGTGCGGCAATACTCCGTGCCGGTTCACCCGCGTTCCACCTACCGTTTCAACGATGGTGCCTGCGACCCCCAGGGCCGTTTCGTCAGCGGCCTGATGGACGAAGCCCCAAGTGGCAAGACCGGCGCCTTGTTCCGTTTCGACGCGGAACTGAGCGACCAGGTGATCCACGATGGCATGGCGCTGCCTAACGGGCTGGCCTGGTCGGAAGACGGGCACAGCGTTTACTTCGTCGACTCGGTCGCCCGCGCCATCTACCGCGCCGTGTACCTGCCCGAAGGCCGCTTGACCGAGGTTACGCTGTTTGCCGAAACGCCTGCCGAGCTGGGGCGCCCAGACGGCATTGCGCTAGACCGCGAAGGCGGGCTGTGGGTGTGCCAGTTCAATGGCAGTTGCCTGCTGCGTTACGACCGTCACGGCCACCTGACCGACCAGGTGGTGATGCCGGTGACGCGCCCGACCAGTTGCTGCTTTGGCGGTGAAGGGATGACCACCTTGTATATCACCACCGCGCGGTTCGGCATGAACGCTGTGGAGCTGCGGCACTACCCGGATGCCGGCGACCTCTATGCAATTCGCCCGGAAATCGGCGGCATTGCGCGCCACGCCTTCAAGGAATGAGGTTGTGCACCTGGCTGGCCGGTAACACGGCCAACTCGCCAAAGCGTTGCGCCGAGTCGATGTAGCGCAGTGCTGACTTGGCGTCCTTCCAACCCACGTAGCTCATCAACGACTTCAGTTCCCAACCATTGGCCGTGGCCCACGTGGCGAAACCACGGCGCAGCGAGTGGCCGGTGTATAACGCCGCCGGTACCCCGGCACGCTCCAGCATGCGCCGGAGCAGCCCGACCAGGCTGTTGCTGTTGAGCGGCGTGTCGCTGAGGTTGCCCCAGCGGTCGAGCTTGCGAAACACTGGGCCATGGGCGATGCCAGCCACTTCGATCCACTGCAGGTAAGCGCTGACCGGGCACAATGCCTTGAGTGCCGGCGTGCGGTGCTGCACGCCAAGCGCTTCGCGGTCACCCTTGCTGCGAGGCAGAAACAAGGTGATACCGACACCGGCTTCAGCCTGGATGTGCTCGACGCGCAGGCGCGCCAGCTCATCCCCCCGAAACCCTCGCCAAAACCCCAGCAACAGCAGCGCCGTGTCGCGACGCGCTCGGCGCAGGGTGGTCAAGTCATGGCATTCGCGTGCCTGGCGGGCTTCGTCCTCGAAGCATTGCACGGCAGTTTGCAGGTGTTGCAGCAACAGCGGTGCAGCCTGTTTTGGCGGTGTCGGGTGCAGGGTGCGAATACCGCGCAGTACCTGGCGCACCAGCGGCGCCTTGGTCGGGTCGGGGAAGCCCTGGCTGATGTGCCATTGGCTGAGGGCCGCGAGGCGTTGACGCAAAGTGCTCACCGCGTGCTGCTCGGCGTGGTCGGCCAGGTAACGGGCCACGCCCTCGGCGGTGGCCGGCAGAAAGCCACCCCATTGGGTCTCGAAATGGTCGATGGCAGCCTGGTAGCTGCGCCGCGTGTTGTCACGGGTGGCGGCGCGGACGTAGCGCTCGATGTCGGTCATGGTGCTGCGTTCATCCTCATCCAACGTCCCCATGATATTGGGTATTCAGTATATGGACAAATTGATCCGGCTCCCAGGATTGAAGACTGGTAAATTTACCAGTTACCTCTCAGGGAGGGCAGCGGTAAGCTCAAGCATACAGTTCAGTCGACGGTGGGCAGCATGGTTCTCAAAACACAATACTTTTATCAAGGCAGCCACCCAAGTGTTGTGATGAGCACCAGGGGGAAGTTTGTTTTCGTTCGTAGTGGACCTCTGCCGTTGGCTGAGTTTCGGCATGACGAGACCTTAAGCCGTACGTTATTACTGGCTTGTGATGGCAACCACTCGGTACTTGATCGGTCCGATCATACGGCTCACCCACTTGAACCTTGTCGCTACACAGCCTATGGGCATGACAACAATGCCCTCAGTACGAGACTCGGCTTTAATGGGGAGCTACAACGCCTGCAGGAGCATCTTTACCTATTAGGCAATGGCACACGCATTTACAGTCCATCCCTCATGCGCTTCTATACGCCAGATTCTTTTAGCCCTTTCGGTGCAGGCGGTTTCAATGCCTACATCTACTGCAGTAACGATCCGGTAAATTATACGGATCCCTCGGGGCACGCGGGGAAACCCAGAGGAATGAATACGCCAGAAAGAATCCACCCTCCCAGTTCCCCCATTGGCGCACCGCTCTCGACGCCTAGTTGGGATGCTAGTTGGGATGAGGGTTTATATCCTCTGCCATCTCCTGCTGCCATACCTACCTCCCCAGTGCCCTCGCCGGCTGTTTCAAACAGTCCCGTAGCAAGCCCCCTCGCACAGACGGGTAGGCAATCACCCGATCCCGTAACAATCCCCCCCGCACAGATGGGTAGGCAATCACCCGTTCCCGGAACTTCCTCAGCTTTGTATCAACCACTTGGGCCGCTCGTCAGGCGTTACGGTTTTACAATGACTAAAGAGGGTATTGCAATAGCCCAGGTCCCAGCGTTGCTGAGGTGGAACGATTCTATGACTACCTCCGTGGGAAAATTAAGTGTTGAGCAAACTAAGTTGGCTCGCAAGTTAGTGATCGAAGGTAAAATGCAGGGTTCATCTGGAAATATAGAATGGCACAAGTTGGGCTTTATTGTTGAAGTGCCTGTCCGCAAGGGCATCTGGCAATCAGTATTGGCCAAAGCGAAAAGGCTACGGAAATCTAATTAGTTGCGGGCCGTGCAGCGGTATAAGTAGGTTGATGACGGTAAGATTATTTGCCATCAAGGTTTCGCTGTATCCGCCAAAGGCGTCTGCAAGCGTGTGGTTTCTTCTTCGATGTAGGTCATCAGCGCAGCGACCTCGGCATCGCCCAGGCGCATGTTGGGCATCGCCAGGCGGTTGTATTGCTCGTACAGCAGCATCGCCAGTGGGTCTTTTTGCGCAAGCATCTGATCTGGCTCTTTCAGCCAGCGGCTCAGCCAGCGGGCATCGCGTTGCCGGGTCACGCCTAACAGGTCGGGGCCGATGCCCCGTTGCACGCCTGGCTCGGCGTCGCCCAGGGTATGGCAGGAAGAGCAGCGGGTGCGGAAGATCTGCTCGCCGCTGCTGGGCGAGCGGACTTCCGGCGCATGGGCGTAGTCGTTGGCCATGGCGCTGGCTTGCTTCCAGTTGTGCAAGCTGTTGCCCAGGCGGTCGGCGAGGATGTAGGGGCTCTCGAAGGGCGAGGCTTTCATCCAGCGGCCGGTGGCCTGGTTGCCGATGATCAGGCTCAGGTTGTGGTCTTTGGAGCGACCGTTTTCCAGGCCTTCAATGTACAGGCCCAAGCTTCTGCGCAATTGCTCGATGTCGGCAGGCTCGCCGGTAAGCAAGGTCCAGCCAGGCCCAATGGCGAATTTTTCGGCGTAACGTTTGAGGGTGGCCGGCGTGTCGTTGTAGGGGTCGATGCTGATGGAGTAGAGGAATATGTCCTTGCCGACCCGGTCACCGAGAATCTTTTGCACCTGGCGCAGGCGCGCGGTTTCCACTGGGCAGGAGTCGGAGCAGCCGGTGAAAATGAAGTTGATGGCGACGACCTTGTCTTTGATCAGGTCATCGAAGAAGTGCACTTTTTCACCGTCCTGGGTCAGCAGGGGGGTATTGGGGAAGTAGTCGGCGCCCCAGGGGGTGGCGGTTTCTTGGGGAGGGGCTTGCCGGGGTTGCACGGGCCAGAACGGGATGCTGGCAGCGAACAGCGACAGCACGAGCAGAACACGCCATGAGCCAGTCATGAAGTCGTCCTCCGTAAAAGATCCTACACAAACCGTTGTAGGAGCAGCCTTGCGCTGCGAAAAGGCCAGTGAAAGCACCGAAATTGCATTGTGTTGTCACTGGCCTCTTCGCAGCACAAGGCTGCTCCTACAGCTGATTTGCCTACTTGATGCTGATTGGCGCTGTCACGCTTTGCCCCAGCGTCGACGTCACGGTCGCTGTCGCCGGTGTTGCTGGCCCGTTGCCGGTAGTGGTGGCCGACAACCTCCAACGGGCACCTGTGGTGGCCGCGGTCAGCGTGGCAGCACCCAGGTTCAACGGCCCGCTGGTGGTGGCCACCGTCACGTTGATGGCATTGCCGGTAGCCACCGAGGTGGTGCCCGCCAGCGCCCAGGTGTAGCGATTGCCGCTGCGCACTTGCACCGAGGCACTGCTGACCTGGATGTTGTCGACCGGTACTGCCGGGCTCACCGCGATGCTGACCGCCGCCGGGGCGACCGACTCGGCACCCTTGGCGTCGCGCGCCGAGTAGTTGAAGCTGGCGGTGAACGGTGTGGCGACGGTGGCCGGTGGGGTGTAGGTCACCGTGGTGCCGTCGGTGCTGGTGGTACCCATGCCCGAATCCGGCTGGCTGAGGCCAATGACGGTCAAGGGCAGGTTGCGCTCGGGGTCGGTGTCATTGGCCAGCACATTGAGCGTGATCGCCTTGCCGGCCGTGGTGGCAGCACTGTCGTTGACCGCAACCGGTGGCTTGTTGGTATCGTCGTTATCATTGTGGCCCGACGTGCGGAAGGTCGGCAGGCCTACAGAAGCGACGTATTCCACACCGTCCCAACCCGGCAACGGGGTTGGCATCACCTGGAACTGGCCAGGGTGCTCCAGGTCCCAGCGCAGCAGCATCGACGAGTCTTCGTGCTGGGTGTTGTGGCAGTGCTCCATATAGGTGCCGGCAAACTCGCGGAAGCGGATGGCCATTTCCACTTCTTCCGACGAATCGGCATCCGGCCCGATGCGATAGACGTCCTTACGCGCCCACTTTTCCCACTCTGGCGGTGCCTTGCCGTCGCGGCTGAGCACGATGCCTTCCTCGAAGTGCACATGCACCGGGTGGCTCCAGCCGTTGCCGCCGTTCTTGATCTTCCACACTTCCAGGGTGCCGTCGCCGCTAAAGCCGCCTTGGGTGGCTTCGCTGGCCAGTTGCGGCGCTGCGTTGATGCGACGTGGGTCCATGCTGTAGCCGAAGCCGCCATCGGTCTTGATGGTCCAAGGGTCGGTGTCGGTGCCGTCTGAACGGCCGAAGATGAACTCGCGGTGGCGGGCATCCTTGAGCTTGGCCTGGTCAGCCACAGCGTTGCGGTCGAGGGTCAGCGGGATCATCTTCAGGCCTGCGGCCTTGCCCGGCTTGGCAGGTTCATAAGCGACTGGGTCCATGCTCAGGTCCTGGCCGCTGTAGGGTTGCACCAACAGTTGCAGGAACTTGCCCACCACCGGGTCGCCTTGGTCCCACTGCGGGCCCTTGCTGGTCTGCTTGATGACCGCCTTGTATTTCTCCGACAGCACGTCCGCCAGCGAAATAGCCTGGTTCGGGCCCTTGCCTGACTGGTGTTCCATCAGGTTGACGAAGTACAGCTTGTCGCCTGCCTTGATGCCGTTCTTGGCGAAGTTGATGATGATGTCGTAACGCTCGGCGATGGCTTGCAGCGGCAGAATGCCGTTGTTGTCCTTGAGGTCACCGTCACCGTTGAGGTCCAGGGTGCCGTCGAATGGCACGGCATGTTCCATGATGTTGCCGTCGTTGGCGATCATGTGGAACGGCACGCGGGCATACGACACATTGGAGCCAGTCGGCCCCTTGAATTCGCCGCTGCTGCCAGCGATTTCACGCACCACGGCAAATTTGAAGTAGCGCGACACCGACCCATTGAGGATGCGGAAACGGTAGCTGCGCGCCCGTACTTTCAGCTTGGGTTGGTACTGCCAGTTGACCAGGATCTGGTCGCCGAGGAAGCCGTCGGTGTTGAACGGGTTGAACCACAATTGGCCGTTGGCATCCCAGGCTTTGTCGGCAATCACCAGGTTGACGTCGTAGTCGCGGTTGCCCCACGGCATGGCCGAACCACTGGGGAAGCGCAGGTTGACGCCATCCTGCAGGGCCTCGTTGCCGCGGTCCAGGGCGCTGTAGTAGTTCATCATCACGGCGTTGCCTTTGTAGACGTTCTGCGCCGTGAAATCCATCATGTGGTCGTGGAACCAATGGGTACTCATGGTTTCGCGCCAGTCGCCACGAATCTTGATGCTGCCGTTTTCGCAGGTTTTAAGGCCCGGCGAGGTGTCGTTGACGTACAGCGTTTCGCCCGGTGAGCAGGGGAACGCCGCGCGCGGGTCCTGGGCGCGGGTGTTGATGGTGTCGTAACCGGCCAACTGCACCGGCCACCGGTAGTCGTAGTACTGGCCGGGGAAGAAGTAGGCGTTGGCAAAGCCATCGCTTTCGGCCGGGGAGTGGCCGTTGTGCTCGTGGGTCGAGATGGTGTGCAGGCCAAAGCCGCCGTTGGCCGACGGGTCGATCGGCAAGGCGTTGTAATGGCGCATCAAGATCGGCTGACCATAGCGGACCATCAGCAGCTTGGGCGGAAAGGTGCCGTCGAAGGTCCACAGCGATTTGTGGTTTTGTAGAGGGAAACTTGGGTGGAAGCGGGTGTCGATGCCCTTGGTGGTGCCCAACGTGGTGGGGATGTCCGAGGTCTGGTAGTACAGCCCGCCCGGCGCGAACTCGCCGACCGCATAGTTGTGCATTTGCTTGCGGTCACGCAACCCTAGGTTGATGCGTGCGCCAGCTTGGGCGGTCTTGAACGCAGCCTGAGGGTAGAACTCGTTCCAACGCTGATGGGACCAGCCTTTTCCTGGGGGGCGGCCTTCAGCCGGCGAGCCGACCGGGTGGCGGTTGAGAAACATCTCGATCTGCGCCTTCCACGGGTTGCGGTCGAGCACGTTGGAATACTGGGTGGGGAATGGGTATAAGCCTGGTTGTTTGAGGAACGCTTCCAGGGCGGTGCCACTGGGGCCGCTGCGGGCGACCACATTGGGATCTTGTGCGGGGGCCGCGCCCAGGGTCGGTACAGGAAAGGTCAGGTCCGGTGCCGGGATGCTGGGGTCGAGCTTTTCCGGGCCGAACTCTTCGAACAGCAGCAGTTGCTGGGTGAACGGCCGCGCACCGAACAGCGGGCTGGGCTTGCCGTTGGTGGGGTATTTATCAGAGGTTTGCAGGGCGGGCGGCAGTACGTTGTCCTGGCGCACGGTCGAACGGTCACCGTAGGCACCATCGGTGAGCTCCAACGAGCCTTCGTTGGCTTCCGGCAAGGTGTACAGGTTGAGCAACGCCGGGTTTGGGTCGTCCGGCTGGTCGGTGTAGGCCGAGGGGTCGGTCGGCGGGGGCTGGCCGACGTCATCGAGGGAAGACGCGATTGCCGGGTTCAGCCCAAGGCTGAGCATCAGCACGGTGACGGCAGACAGTTTGAATGTGTGCCTGGTTGGGTGACTCACGGCAGGTGTTTTCATTGCCTGGTGCCTCGCTCGCGGCGTTATGGCTTGGGGCCATCAATGGCGTTTTGCCTAGTAACAGGGCCTGAGCAACGGCTGTGCCAACAGATGTTGCGGTAATGCTTTGTTAAACAAATCCTTTAAAAACCTGAGTCGCGCTAAATAATGGCGTGCCAGGCTGGGGACCTGTACCCACAAGCGGGTCACCCAAGGCCCAGAGTTTGGGGCGTGACAGCACCTTCCTACCTGCTGTATACCTGTGGGCCACCAAGGGGAGCCCGGCAACGGGCTGAGAAACCGCTGAGCGTTGCAGCGCGGTGACCCTTCGAACCTGATCCGGATCATGCCGGCGAAGGGATGGGACATGAAACCTGCCTTTTTGCCGGCCTCACTGCGAGGCCAGTCCATGCCAGCTTCAACGGTCTCGCTGTCACCCCCTGCAGAGGACAGCATCATGACCGAACGTTTCACGCAAACCCTGCGCCGTCAGAGCGAGCCGACCTGGTCGGCGGCCATCGGGCACCGCTTCGTTAGCCAACTGTGCGACGGCAGCCTGCCGGACCCGATCATGGTCCGCTACCTGGTGCAGGACCACCGCTTTCTCGACAGCTTCCTGACCCTGCTCGGCGCTGCGATCGCCACCGCGGACACCTTCGAGGCACGCCTGCGCTTCGGCCAGTTCGCCGGCATGATCTCCAGCGATGAAAACACCTATTTCCTGCGCGCCTTCGAGGCGCTGGACGTCAGCCCGGCGCAACGCGCAGAGGCCGCAGACACTGCGCCGACCGCAGGCTTCAAGGCGATCATGCGTGAAGCGGCCGCCACCCGCTCGTACGCCGCCGCGTTGGCAGTATTGAATGTCGCCGAAGGGTTGTACCTGGACTGGGCGCTCAAGGCGCCGAAACCCTTGCCTGAACACTTCGTGCATGCCGAATGGATCACCTTGCACGACAACCCGGCGTTCCAGGCGTTCGTCGCCTTCCTGCAGGCCGAACTGGACCGCGTTGGGCCGCAGGAAGCCGAGCTGAGCACCGATTTCTACCTGCGTACCGTGGCCTTGGAGCTGGCCTTCTTCGATGCGGTTTACGAGGGGGAGGCGTGAGCATGGATATTTTCGATCGCCTCAAGGCCGCCACCACGGGCGAGTGGCACCGCTATGTCGAGCATGATTTCGTGCAGCAGATGGGCGAAGGCACGCTGAGCGAGGCGGCGTTTCGGACGTACCTGGTGCAGGACTACCTGTTTCTGATCCAATTCGCCCGCGCCTGGGCCCTGGCCGCTTACAAGAGCCGCTTGCCGGCCGACATCCGCGCCGCCCAGGCGGGCCTCGCGGCGATTCTCGACGAAACCGAACTGCACCTGCGCCTGTGCGCGCGTTGGGGGCTGACCCAGGCTGATATCCAGGCCGCACCCGAGCACCAGGCCACGGTGGCGTACACCCGCTATGTGCTCGACTGCGGCGCCGCCGGCGATTTGCTGGAGCTGCATGTGGCGTTGGCGCCCTGTGTGATCGGCTATGCGGAAATTGGCCGGACGTTGGCTGAGCGGATTGGTGACCTGAGCGATCACCCTTACCGTGAGTGGATCGCTGAGTATGCCGGGGAAGGGTATCAGCAGGTGGCGGCCAATGCCCGCAAGCACCTGGATGAACTGGCCGCGCGGAGCATGACCGAACAACGCTTCGAGGAGCTGGCAGGGATCTTTGGCCAGGCGTCGAGCCTGGAGGCCGATTTCTGGCAGATGGGGCTGGATGGCGCGAAGTAGGGATCAATGGTCCTCGTTGATCATTGGAAACTCCAGGTAGGAGCAGCCTTGCGCTGCGAAGAGGCCGGTGAAGACACCGTTAATCTTCGCTGCTGCCACTGGCCTCTTCGCAGCACAAGGCTGCTCCTACCCGGATCGCGCATGACGGGTAGGCAAGGGTAGTGGGGCCGGCTGCAGGCCTCGCCACCCTGGCATATCCGCCAGCAAGCGGCGTGTGTACTCACTCGCTGGTTGCTCGAATACCTGCTCGGTAGGCCCTTGGTCCACAAGCCTGCCCTGGCTCATCACCAGCACCTGGTCGCTGATGCCGCGTACCGTGGCAAGGTCGTGGGACACGAACAGATAGGTCAGGCCCAGGTCGCGTTGCAAGGTCTGCAACAGCTCCAGCACTTGCGCCTGCACCGGTGCGTCCAGCGCTGACAGCGGCTCATCCAGTACCAACAGTTCCGGCTCGGCGGCCAGCGCACGGGCGATGGCGACCCGTTGCCGTTGCCCACCGGACAACTGGCCAGGGCGCCGCTGCAGCAAGTCGGCAGGTAGCCCGACACGCTCCAGCAGCTCGACCACCCGCTGGCGATCATCGCGCCGGTTGCCGATGGCGAAGGCGCGCAGCGGCTCACTGATGATGTCCAGCAGGTTGTGCCGCGGGTCGAGTGCAGCCCAAGGGTTCTGGTAGACCAACTGCACCCGGCGCCGATAGGCCTGCAACTGCTTGCGCCCTGCGCCAAGCACCTGCTCGCCATCAAACAACACGCTGCCTGCGTCGGCCTGCTCTAGGGCCAGGATGATGCGCGCCGTGGTGGACTTGCCAGAGCCCGACTCGCCAACCAGGCTGGTAGTGCTGCCACGAGGCAGGCTGAAACTGACATCCGCCACCGCCGCCGGCCCCTGGCGGTTGAAGCGCCGCTGCAGCCCAGTGACCTGCAGCAAGGGCGCCGCAGGGTGATCGGCCGGGCGGGTACGACGCTGCTGCAACCGTGCCAAGGGTGAGGCATTGAGCAACTGGCGGGTGTAGGGGTGGCTGGGGGTATGCCACAGGTGTTCGGGCGTGCCGCTTTCGAGCAGTTGGCCGTGGCGCATGACCAGAATACGGTCGGCCCGGTCCAGCGCCACCGCCAAGTCATGGGTGATCAGTAACAGGCTGCTGCCGCGCGCGCGCACCAAATGCTGCAAACGGTCGAGGATCTGCCGCTGGACACTTACGTCGAGGGCACTGGTGGGCTCGTCGGCGATCAGCAGCGGCGGGTCATTGGCCAGGGCGATGGCGATCAATACCCGCTGGCACATGCCGCCCGACAACTGATGGGGGTAGCACCGCAGCAGTTGCTCAGGTGCCTTGAGGCCAACTTGCTGTAGCAAGACCAGCGCCTTGGCATGGGCTTCACTGTGCGCTACGCCATGCACGGTCATGGCTTCGATTACCTGGGCGCCGATGGTCTTGACCGGGTCCAGCGACGTACCTGGGTCTTGTGGCACGAAGCCGACCAGCCGGCCACGACGGGTTTGCCAGTCGCGCTCATTGAAGGTGTCGAGTGCCTGGCCCTGTAGCCACAGTTGGCCGTTTTGCCGTGCTGTAGCCGGCAGCAGACCCGCCAGGGCGGCAGCGGTGGTGGACTTGCCTGAGCCGGACTCGCCGACCAGGCAGACGATTTCGCCCGCGCCAATCTCCAGGTCCAACGCCTGTACGGCGGGTTGTTGGCTGCCGGGGTAGTCGACGCGGAACTGGCGGATACGAACCAATGGCGAACTCATCACGCTGCTCCTTGAAGTTGTTGCAGGCTGCGCGCCAGTTGTTGAGTGGCCAGGACCACTGCGGCCACCACCAGGCCAGGCAAGGTGGTGTACCACCAGGCGACGACCATGTAGTTGCGCCCCTCGGCGATCAGCAAGCCCCATTCCGGCTGGGGCGGCGGCGCGCCGAAACCCAGAAAGCTAAGCGCCGAGACGGCCAGCACAGCGCTGGCGAATTCCAGTGCGGCCAGGGCCAGCAACGGCCCCGCGGCATGTGGCAGCACGTGGCGGCAAAGGTTGGTCCAACTGCCAACCCCGGCCACCTGCGCCGCTTCGACAAAGCTGCGGCGGCGCCAGCGCAAGACTTCGCCACGGGCGAGGCGGGCGAACATCGCCACCGAGGAAAGCCCCACGGCGAGGGCGATTTCCAGCGTGCCGAAACCCAGGGCGGTGACGATGGCCATCGCCAACAACAAGGCAGGAATCGCCATCAGGACTTCCACCCCCATCGCCAGCAGCCGGTCGGCGACGCCACCGAACCAGCCGGCAATGCCCCCCAGCAGGCTGCCGGCAACCAGGGCGATCAGTACCGCGATGCTGGTGGCCTGCAGCGACAGTGCCGCGCCATGCACACAACGCGCATACAGGTCGCGGCCCAGGTGGTCCGTGCCGAACCAGTGGTCGGCGGAGGGGGCTTGCAGGGCCTGGCGTGGGTCAGCCAGCAGCGGGTCGGCGCTGCTGAACAGGTTCGGCCAGAAGGCCCAGCCCAGCACCACGATGAACAAGGCCACGCTCAGCGTCAGTGGCAGGCTGGGCCAGCGCACCGGGCGTGCCAGGCGGTAGGCAGGTTGCAGGATCATAGGCGGCTTCCTTGGCGGATACGGGGGTCGAGCAACGGGTAGGCCAGGTCGGTCAGCACGTTGGTCAGCACGTACAAGGCGGCGGCCAGCAGTACTACGCCCTGGACCACAGCGATGTCCTGGCTGGCAACAGCACCTTGGGCCAAGCGCCCGATGCCATCACGGGAGAACACGGTTTCAGTCACCACCGCGCCGGCCAGCAGATTGCCCAGCAGGGTGCCGGCCAGGCTCAGCAAGGGGATCGCTGCGTTGTGCAGAATATGCCCGC
The DNA here is from genome assembly GCF_014269205.2 of Pseudomonas kermanshahensis. Taxonomy (NCBI): domain Bacteria; kingdom Pseudomonadati; phylum Pseudomonadota; class Gammaproteobacteria; order Pseudomonadales; family Pseudomonadaceae; genus Pseudomonas; species Pseudomonas kermanshahensis. Next base: position 2,756,717 of record NZ_JABWRY020000001.1, on the reverse strand, counting down.
CAAGCAGCCGCCATGGCCCGACACCCTTGCTGCGCAGGGCCTGAACAAAGGGCTGTTGGCTGACCGTGACGATCGAGCGGCCAAGCACCTGGGCGATCATCGCCGCGCACGGCAGGGCCAAGGTCACGGCCGGCAGAACCAGGCTGGCCAAGCCTTGCCCACCCATGGCCGGCAGCCAGTGCAGTTGAAAGGAAAACAGTTGCAGCAGCACCAGCCCGACCCAGAAGGTCGGCAGCGACACCACCACAGCGGGGGCATTGTGCAGCACGCTCTGCAACGGTCGCTGGCGCACGCGATGGGCCGCGAGCGCTAGGCAGATGCCCAGTGGCAGCGCCAGGCCAAGCGCCGTCAAGGCCAACGCCAGCGTGGCCGGCAATGCCGCTGCAAGGGCTGCGTTGACCGGCTTGCCGGTCTGCAGCGAAGTACCCAGGTCTAGCTGCAGCAACCGCCACAGGGCACCGGTGTACTGCTGCCAGAGGCTGCCGTCGAGGTGATAGCGAGCGCGCAGCTCAGCGACCTTGACCGGGTCTGCCGAGCCCGGTTCGCCGCTTTGCGCCAGCAGGATCGCTACCGGGTCACCGGGCAGCCCATAAAGGATGGCAAACGACAGGCTAAACGCTGCCCACAGCACCAGCAGTGACTGGGCCAGGCGCCACAGGTGCGCGGGGTGATGGTTCAGGGCGTTCATCGGTCAGTGACTCCCCGGCTGTGCCAGCCAGGTGTCGTAGAACTGCAAGCGGGTCGAGGCCTCGTAATGCAGGCCGCGCACCGCATCGCGGAACGCCGTGACCGTAGCGGCCTCGACCAGCGGGATCACGTGGCCCTGCTCGAGCAGCTCGCGGCTGGCCTGGTGGATCAACGCTCCGCGCCTTTGCACATCGAGGCTGGCGGCCGAATCGATCAGGGTCTGGTCCAGTGCCAGCGGGCCTCGCACGTTGACGTTGCGCCCGCTGGCGAGGAACACCGTGCGCAGCACGTCCGGGTCGGCGCGGGTCAGGTTGAAGAACCACAGTTCGTAGTTCAGCGATGCCTGCAGCAGGCTGACTTGGCCGATGGTGGACTTGTTCAGGCGCAGCTCGATGCCGGCCTGGCGCAGTTGCTGCTGTACCAATTCCAGCACCGGTGTGCTGGCCTGCCAGTAGTCGAGGGCAAAGCTCAAGCGCTTGCCTTCACGCTGCCGCCAACCGTCGGCGCCCTTGTGCCAGCCGGCGCTGTCCAGCAATTGGCCGGCACCTTGTGGGTCGTAGGCGAGCACCGCGCTTAGGTCCTGGTAGTAGGGCGTGCTACTGGCGAGCACGGAACTTGCTGGTTTCTGGTAGCGGGAGATCACGCCCTTGAACTGGCTGCGGTCGATCGCCTTGTTCAGTGCCTGACGCACCTTGGCATCGTCCAGCGGCGGGCGGGACTCGTTGGGCGTCAGGTTGAAGACGATGCCTGGGTTGGACCGCGCGATGGACGCAATACCCTGGGCCTGCAGCACCGCTTCGTCCTGTACCGGCACGCTGGTGTTCACGTCGATTTGCCCGGACAGCAGGCTGCCCAGGCGCACACCGGACTCGGGCAGGATGTGAAACTCGATAGCCTCCAGCCAGGCACGGCCCTTGTGTTCGGCCAGCGAAGACGGCCAGGCGTAATCGGCGCGGGCCTCGATGCGCACCAGGCGGTTGTGCTCGAAGCTTTTTACGTTGAATGGCCCGGAGCCCACCAAGGCGCCCTGACAGCGTTGTTCGGCGCTACGTGCCAGGGTACTGGGTGCCAGCAGCCCCAGGCTCATGGTCGAGGTCGCCTGAAGGAACTGCGCGTTGGCCTGTTTGAAGCGGATGCGCACGCTCAGCGGCCCAATGACTTCGACGGTTTCAAGGCCAGCCAAGTAAGTGCTGGCCAGTTGTGCCTGGGCACCGAGGGCGACGATGGCCTCGAAATTGGCCTTGACCGCTGCGGCGTCCAGCACGCTGCCGTCGCTGAAGGTCACCCCTTCACGCAGGTGAAAGATGAACTGGCGCGAATCGTCGCTGACTTCCCAGCGCTCGGCCAGCCAGGGCACGATCTCGGCGGTCTGCGGGTCTTGGTCGGTCAGCGAGTCCACCAGTTGCCGGCCAACGTTGAGGGCGGTGTTGTTGCCCGCCTGTTGCGGGTCGATGCAGTTGGGGTCGCCGTCGAACGCCACCCGCAGCACGCCGCCATGCTGCGGCTGCGCCGGGGCGCCCGTGTTGGCCTGCTGCACGCTTTTACCATCGCAGCCGGCCAGGCTCAGGGCGATGGCCAGGCTCAGTGTCGCCAGGGGTCGGAACATGGGCTCTCCTTAAAAGAAGCGGTTGGCGCGGTAAGGCAGGCCTAGGTTTTGCCGCAGGGTGGTGCCGGCGTATTCGCGCTGGAACAGGCCGCGGCGTTGCAGCTCTGGGATCACGCCATCTACGAAGTCATCGATGGCTGAGTGCAGGCCGCTGAACATGATGTTGAAGCCATCGGCGGCGCCGGCTTCGTACCAGGCCTGCAGGTCGTCGGCGATGCTCTGCGGGGTGCCGATCAGGATGCGATGGCCGCCGGAGGTGAGTTGGTTGAACAGTTGACGCACGGTCGGCCGCTCGCGGCGGATCAGGTCGAACACCAGCTTTTGCCGGCTCTGGTGGGTGTTGGTGGTGAAAGTCTCTGGGGGCAGGGGCACTGCTTCGTCGAAGGGCAACTCCGAGAGGTCGTAGCCGAGGCTGGCGAAACGCGAGATGGAACTGAGAAAGGCTTTGGGCTCCAGCAGTTCTTGCTGGCGGTCGTACTTGGCCTGGGCTTCAGCCTGTGTCTTGCCCACTACCGGCGAGACGCCCGGCAACACTTTCAGTGCATCGGCACGGCGCCCAAAACCGGCGGCGGCCTGCTTGGTCTCCTGGTAGAACGCCTGGCCTTGGGCAATGGTGTGCTGGGCGGTGAAGATCAATTCGCCAACCCGCGCTGCCAGCCGCTTGCCAGCCACAGAAGCGCCGGCTTGGGCGACCACCGGGTGACCTTGCGGCGATCGCGCCACGTTGAGCGGCCCGCGCACCTGGAAGTGCTCGCCCTGATGCTCGAGCACATGCAGTTTGTCGATGTCCAGCCAGGTACCAGTGGCCTTGTCCTGGACAAACGCATCGTCGGCCCAGCTGTCCCACAGGCCGCTGACCACGTCGTAGAACTCTTCGGCACGGGCGTAGCGGTCATCGTGTTCGACGTGCTCCTGGCGGTTGAAGTTTTCGCCGCCGCCCAGCGACGTCACCAGGTTCCAGCCGGCTCGGCCTCCGCTCAGGTGGTCCAGTGCAGCGTATTTGCGGGCGATGTTGTAGGGCTCGTTATAAGTACTGCTGGCCGTGGCGATCAGGCCGATATGGCGGGTGCTGGCGGCCAGCGCCGGGGCAAGGATCAAAGGGTCCCAACGCACGCTGTTGGGGCCACGCTGCAGGGCCAGGTCGAGTTTGACGTCGAGGGTGTCGTTGAAAAAAAGCGCGTGAAACCGCCCGGCTTCCAGCTTGCGGGCAATGTATTGGTAATGCTCCAGGCTCTTGAAGGTATCGAGCGGTGCCTCCGGTAGGCGCCAGGCGCTGCCGCTGAGGGTGCCGGGGATGAACGCGCCGAGTATGAACGGGCCGTGGCTCATGGTGTTTCTCCTGGCGCCCGCCACACACGGCGGGCGCTGTGTAGGTAGGGTCAGAAGTTGTAGGCGATGCGCGTGTACCAGAAGCCGCCGTAAGGGTCGAACGGCGAAATGGCACCGAACTTGGGGAAGCCATTGGTATCGCCGGCGGGGTAGCCGTTGTTGTCGGCACGCACGTCGAACAGGTTGTTGGCACCCACGGCGACATCGAAGTGGTCGGTCAGGGCGTAGGCGACTTCCAGGTCAGTCAGCCACTTGGCGCCGTAGGTCACGTCATAATCGGGGTTGGCGTCGCGGGCGATGACTTTGTCGTAGCGGGTCAGGCCGGCGTTGATGGTGAAGCGCTCGATCTGCCAGTTGGCGCTGAGCATCAGCTTGGTCTTGGGGTTGGCCACGGTCAGGTAACCCTGGGCGACGCGGTCGAACAGTTCGAGGTTGTTGCCTGCGGCGCGCAGCGATGCCGGTGTCTGCTTGATGTCGTCGATGATGGTCTTGTTGTAGTTGACCCCCAGGCCGTACTTGACCCGGCCAAAGCGCCCATAGTCGACGCGGTAGTCGGCCACCAGGTCGACGCCACGGGTGGTGGTGTCAGCTGCGTTGGTGAAGTACTTGACGCGGTAGCCTGGCTTGTAGCCGTTGGCGACCAGTTGCTGATCGACGCCGTTGCCATAAAGAAAGCCCGTCAATGCAATGCGGTCGCGGATTTCGATCTGGTAGGCATCCAGGGTCACGCTGGCCTGCGGCAAGGGTTGCCAGGTCAGGCCGAGGCTGATGTTGCGTGACTTTTCCGGGCTGAGGTCTTCGGCGCCCAGGGCTTTGGCCAACGGCGAATCAACCCGCACGGTCTTGGCTTCGACGAACTGCGCCACACCGTCGACGGTGGTGTACTGGTTGGCGGTCTGGGCGTAGACCGACTGCGACAGCGACGGGGCGCGAAAGCCGTTGCTGAGGGTGCCGCGCAGGGCAAAGGTTGGGGTGAAGTCGTACCGTGCGGAAAACTTGCCGCTGCGGGTATTGCCGCTGCTGTCATCGTATTTTTCGAAGCGCGCGGCCACGCCGAGCCAGAGTTTTTCCGTCGGGGTCAGGCCCAGGTCGAGGTAGCTGGCGTAGCTGTTGCGGCTGAGTTGGCCTTCATCTTCCGGGGTCAGGGTAATGGCGCCTTGGGCGCCCACCGCTGCCGGTTGGCCTGCCAAGGGGCCGCTGGGGTAGAAGTAGCCGCCGTTGATGTACGAGAGCGGGTCGTCGGACTCGGTCTTGTAACGTTCGTGGCGGTGTTCCAGGCCCCAGGAAACCTGCAAGGGCTTGGCCAAGCCAACCTCGAAGGCGCGGGTCAGGTCGAGGTTGTTGGTCCACTGGTCGAAGGTATTGGTATAGGTGTCGAAGCGGGTCGGGCTGGTCGGGCCGAGCGAGGCGTTGAGGGTCTCGTCGGCACCGGCTTGGCCTTTGTCGCGGCCGAAGGTGGAGCTCAGGTCCCAGTGCCATTCGGCGAACTCACCCTTGCCACCGGCGGCTGCCTGGTAGTCGGTTTCTTCCAGGGTGTAGAAGGGGGCGGTGCCGTCCGGGTAGATCTCGGGGATGATGTTGGTGGAATTGGGCCGGCGGTAGTTTTGCCCGCCGCGGGCATCACGCTTGCTGAAGGTCGAGAAGGAATACAGGGTCAGCGCGTCGCTCACCGGCAGTTCGGCGTTATACGACAGGTTGATGGCCTTGATCTTGGGCAGGCCGTTTTTTTGCACTTCGCGGTCGGCGGTGTCGTTGCGGGGGTCGCCGGCGAAATACAGGTTGCCGGTGGCGGCGCGTGAGCGGGTGGCGGTCTGGACCGACTTGGCGTCCAACGCATAGTTTAAGAAGCCGCCGTTGTCGCCCAGGGCCAGGCCCTGGTTGAGGGTTTGGCGCAGGTTACCGCCGTCGCCGTCCTCATAGTATTGGCCGTACTGGGTGCTGGCCGATCCGCCGTTGTCGCGCTGCTTGAGGATGATGTTGATCACCCCGGCGATGGCGTCGGAGCCGTACTGCGCCGAGGCGCCGTCGCGCAGTACTTCGACGTGGTCGATGGCACTGATGGGGATCATGTCCAGGTCCACCGGGTTGGTCCCGTAGGCGGCGGTGGAGTCGAGGTTGATCACTGCGCTGTTGTGGCGGCGCTTGCCGTTGACCAGCACCAGTACGTTGGAGCCATTAAGCCCGCGCAAGCTATAGGGGCGGGCGATGCTGTCATTGGACGAACCGGAAGGGCGCTGGGAAAACGATGGCAGCGTTTTCTGCAGGGCACCGCGCAGGCTGGACTCGCCGGTTTGCTCCAGTTGCTTGCTGTCGATGACGTCGATCGGTGCCGGGCTGCTGGTGACGGTACGCACTTCGCTGCCCCGCGAGCCGGTGACGATCACCGTGTCGAGGGCGGCATCATCCTCCGCTGCCATGGCCAGGGGGGTGAGCAGGTAGCCAGCGAATACGGCGGGTGCCAGCGTTAAAGAGGTAAACACAGACTTCATGACTGTTCCTTGGGTTCGATTGGCAGATCAGGCCCTGGATGTGCGATCGAACGGGCTCTCATAAGGTGTTTCACGCAGTGCAGGCGCAGCCTGGCCCGCAGGAGGTCCGTTGCTCCCGTGGCTAGGTGCCTGTGAATCGTCCGGCGCGCGCCGGTGCGGGGTGCCGCGCGGGTCTCTAGCCGCTGAGCAAGGGGGTGAAGCGGTCGTCCCAGAAGCCCCGCACATCCAGTGCCTGGCGAATCAACCCACTGTCGTGGAACAGGTCGGCGATGTGTTGCTGGGCAACGATGTCTGCCTCGCTGACGGGCAATAGCCGACAGGGCTGCTGACGTTGCGCGAACTGTTGCAAATAGAGGTCGCTGGAAATCCCGGTAAGGGCATGGTTACGTGCAGCCCATTCATGGGGGTTGTGCTCGACCCAGTCCCAAGTGGCTTTTTCGCGCTGCAAAAAGTCGCGAATGGCGGCCTGTTTGCCCGGCTGCTGCAACGCCTGGGCGGTGGTTGCAATCAGGTAGTTGCCGCAGTGATAGGGGCTGGCGTCGGCCAGCGCCATGCCATCCATGGCCGTCTGCGCTTGCAGGGCACCGATACCGCCGGCGACGATGGCGTCCAGGTGGCCGTTTTGAAATGCCACCAGCGCATCCCGGGCAGGCATGGGCCTGGCCTGGATATCGGCAAGGGTCAGGCCGTTGTCGCGCAGCAGGTTGAGCATCAGGTAGTGGGTGTCGGTGGCGCGGACGAAGCTCACGCGCTTGCCCTTGAGGTCAGCGATGGAGGCGATGCCGCTGCTGCGTTTGACGATCACACTGCTGCGGTTCTGCTCGCCTTGGTAGCTGGCGATCAACACCAGCGGGTTACCGGCCACGCTGGCGAACAGGGGTAGCACCGGGCTCATGAAGGCGTAGTCGAGGCTGTTGCTGGCAAAGGCCTCCAGCACCATGGCGCCCCCGGGCACGTCTACCCAGTGCAGCGGGTAGGGTGTTTGCGCTTGCCCCGCGTCGGCGAGAAAACTCGCGGCCTGGCCCTTGTAGCGCCAAACCCGCAAGGCTTCATTGGCGCGTACCAGGGCGGGGGCCAAGCCTACGGCCAGCCCGGCAATGGCGCTGTGGCGTAGCAAGGTGCGGCGGCTGATGCTGATTGCCATGGGGTGCGCCTCAGTCCAACAGGTCGGGTTGTTGCTGGACGATGCGGTCCCACAGCGGCAGGAAGTTTAGCCAACCGAACAGCTCGCGCTGGGCAGGGTCGACTTGGGCTTCGTCAAGGTCCGGGATACGCGGTTGGCCGGCAGCGTAAGCCAGCAGGTGGGCGCGGGCGCTGTCGTCGGCGAGGATGAAGCGCCAGGCGGCGCTTTCCACAGTCTGGCCCGTGGTCCACAGGCCGTGGTTCTGCCAGACCAGCAGGTTGTTGTCGGCGAAGGTTTCGACGAAGGCTTGTGCCACTTGGTCGCGGTTTTGCAGCAGGCCGCCTTCCGGCGTGCGCAGGGCGTGGCGGTCGAACAGCACCTGCTCACCGGCGAAGGCAGACGACTCTGCAGTGATTGGCTGGAACAAGCGCCCCAGCGCTGACCAGACCCGCCCATGGAAGCCATGCAGGTGCGCAATACCCACCACGTCAGGCCGGGCGCGTTGCAACGCGTAATGCAGCTCAAGGGCGCTGGTATTAAGCAGGCCGTCACCTTCGACCACCTGGCCTTCGCCGTTTACCCGCAGCAGGTCACGGGTGCGGATGTGCGAGAACGGCACCCCTAGAGGGTTGATCCAGTAGTGGTCGGTCTCGATCGGGTCGCGTGCCGTAAAATGGCCGGCCAGGCCTACTTCAAAGCCCAGTTCGGCGAACAGCCGATAGGACGCTGCAAGGCGCTGCTTGCGGTGCAGGCGCTCGGCGAGCGGGTCGCTTAACGTGGGCGCAGCGGTGATTTGCAGGCGATGGTCGAGGTTGGGCAGGCGGGCGACACTGTGGCGCGCAGCAGGTTGGCTCATGGCAGTACCTCACGGAGGAAATGATCGTTTGCCGATCATCCGTTCTGCCATGTCCGCCGTTTCAAGGGCAGGGCTCGCAGGGGGATGAATCGGGGCCTCCACCATGCGAGGGGTCGGGTCTGAAGGGACTGTAGCAAGGGGGTAGGGGCGGGAAGAAATACTGTTTTGATCTATTTTTATTATTATTTTTACGAATAAAAAATAGCGATGATATTTGAATAATGCATGTAAGGCGTGTGCTTGCCCGTGACGCGGGGCCTTACGGGCAAAGCCCTGGCTGAAGCATGGGTGAAAACTACTCAACGCTGTTCACCTTTGGTGCGTAAATGCCTCAAATCAAGGCAGCTGGCACACATCATCTCGACTCATTCGATGCTTAAATGTGCAGAGTGCACAGTATTGTCTGTGCTGTTCGCCCGTTGCGCTTCGGTTTCCATCCCTTGTAAAACCGGCCCGCATATTGCTCTTCCTGCTCCCGTCTACCACCCGGAGCCCCGTGCAATGAGCTCACCAACCGAATTCCCGCTTTGCGAAGCCCCGCAGTCGTCCCGCAAGGGCCTGCTACCGATAGCCATGGTGCTGTTCAGTTTCACGTTCTTCACTGGCACGATGTTCGCCGGTGGCAAATTGGGCATGGCCTTCAACTTCGTCGACATGCTGTGGGTTGCCACGGTCGGCAACACGCTGTTGGCGTTATACGCCGCAACCCTCGCGTTCATCGCGTCACGCAGTGGGCTGAACACCGTGTTGATGGGCCGCTTCTGCTTCGGTGAAGCGGGCAGCCGACTCTCCGACTTCTTGCTGGGGTTCGCTGAACTGGGCTGGTACGCCTGGGGCACCGCGACCGTGGCGATCGTGCTGGTCAAATTGTTGGGCCTGGCGAGCGGCTTCACTGTGCCGCTGATGGTGCTGTTCGGCCTGGGCTTCAGTATTACGGCCATTATCGGCTTCAAAGGGCTGGACCTGTTGTCGCGGGTATCAGTGCCCTTGATGTTCGTGCTGTTGCTGGTGTCGATGTACATCGCCACCCACGATGCCGGTGGCTTTGCTGGCCTTGCCGCGGTGGTGCCACACGAGACCATGACTTTTTCGGCGGCCGTGACCATGGTTTTCGGCACCTTCGCCAGTGGCGCCACCCAGGCCACCAACTGGACACGCCTGGCACGCAGCGGGCGGGTGGCGGTGGTTGCCAGCATCGTTGCGTTTCTGCTGGGCAACGGCCTGATGGTGGTTGCCGGTGCCTGGTGCGCGATGGTGTATCAGCAGGCCGACATCGTCGAGGTGATGATGCTGCAGGGCCTGTCGTTCGCGGCGGTGGTGATGCTCTGCCTGAACCTTTGGACCATCCAGGGCCCGACCATCTACAACGTGTCGGCAGCTGCCTGCCACCTGCTGCGCAGTGAGCGGCGGCGGACCGCGACGCTGGTGGCGGCAGGGGTGGGCATTGTGCTGGCGATCGGCGGCATGTACGAATTGCTGATTCCGTTTTTTGTGCTGTTGGGGTCGGTCATCCCGCCAGTAGGTGGGGTGATCATGGCCGATTTCTGGTATCGCCACCGTGGCCAGTATCCCGCATTGGCCACAGCCACCCTGCCGCGTTACAACCTGAGGGGGCTTTGTGCCTATGCCGTCGGCGCGGTACTGGCGTATGCCTCGCCCTGGGTTGCGCCGTTGGTAGGTATTGCTGCCTCGGCGCTGTGCTACATCCTCTTGCTTGAACTGAGCGGCCGGCGCCGGGTGGTGGGCGAGGCCGGTGTCGAGCCGTGAGCCTGGCACTGGAAGACATTCTGCACCTGCCTGGCTTGCAGGAGATGACCGTGCGCGCAGGCGCACGCAACCTGCAGCGTCGGGTGCGCTGGCCTTACGTCGCAGAGAACGAGGGCATCGCCGAGTGGGTGATGGGCGGCGAACTGGTGTTCGTCACCGGCATCAACCACCCGCGTGGCGAGGCCAACCTGCTGAGCCTGGTGGAAGACGGCGAGGCCGAGGGTATTGCCGGCTTGGTGATCCTCACTGGCGGCACTTTCATCCAGGCAATCCCGCCAGCGGTGGTTGCCCGCGCCGAGCAACTGGGCTTGCCGTTGATTGAGCAGCCCTATGCGCTGAAAATGGTCGTGGTCACCCACCTGATCGGCACGGCCCTGGTGCAGATGACCCAGGTGCGCCGCTCGCGCAACGACATCCTCGGGCAGCTGTTGACCGGCGACTACCCAAGCCTGGCCATCGCCCGGCAACGGGCAACGCACCTGGCCCTGGCGCTGGACGAGCCGCGACGCCTGCTGGCGCTGCGTTTGTCGGGCGTCGATGGCGTATTCGAGCGCCATGGGCTGGCCCAAGGCGAGCGCTTGTGGCAAGGCATTCGCCAAGCCCTTGAAGACCAGCTGGAGGCCTGGTGCCGCAGCCGGCCGGGCAGCGTGACGGCCCACTTGCCGGGTGACCTGTTCGTACTGTTGCTGCCCGATGCACCGGGCTTGCCTGCTACGCTGGCCGCGCTGCACCGGCAATTGGCGGGCGTGGCAGGGGAGTTGGGCCTCTATATGGGGCTGTCGAGCCTCGCGGAAGATTGCGCGCACTACCGCCGCGCGCTCAACGAGGCCCGCCAGGCCCTGGAAGTGGCGCAAAACCTGCGTCCCGCCAATGGCTATTGCGATTTCAGCGAGCTGGGCGTGCTGCGCCTGCTGCAAGGGATCGTCGATCGGTCGTTGATCGACGACTTCGTCGCCCAGACACTAGGGCCGCTGATCGCGCCCGGCCGCAAGCACCCGAATACACTGGTGCATACCCTTGATGCCCTGCTCAAGGAAAACGGCAACGGCCTGAAAGCCGCGCAACGCCTGGGGCTGCACCGCAATACCATCAATCAGCGCATTCAACGCATCGAACACCTGAGTGGGCAGTCGCTGGACGACCCGCTTTTCCGTATGAATGCTTCGGTCGCCATGCTGGTGTGGCGCATGACCGAAGCCCAAGGCAAGGAGTAACGCCATGAACATCATCAACGCAAAACTGCGAGGCAAGGCTGGCCTGTTTCGCATCGAACTGAACGGTGACCGCATCGCCAGCATCACGCCACAGGGCGACCCGGTGGCGCCAGGCGGCGCTGATGACCTGGATGCCAAACAGAACCTGGTGGTTGCTCCCTTTGTCGAGCCGCACATTCACCTGGATGCCACCCTGACGGCCGGCGAGCCGAAGTGGAACATGAGCGGCACGTTGTTCGAAGGCATCGAACGCTGGGCCGAGCGCAAGGAAATCACCACCCACGAAGACATCAAGGGCCGCGCCAAGAAGACCATCAACATGCTGGTGGACCACGGTATCCAGCATGTGCGCACCCATGTCGACGTCACCGACCCCAAGCTCACTGCCCTTAAGGCCATGGTCGAAGTGCGTGAGGAGGTGCGCCATTTGGTCGACCTGCAGATCGTCGCCTTCCCGCAGGAGGGCATCGAGTCGTATGCCAACGGGCGGGCGCTGATGACCGAAGCCGTGGCCATCGGCGCCGACGTGGTCGGCGGTATTCCGCATTTCGAAAACACCCGCGACCAGGGCGTGTCGTCGGTCAAGTTCCTGATGGACCTGGCCGAGCGAACCGGCTGCCTGGTGGACGTGCACTGCGACGAAACCGACGACCCGCAGTCGCGCTTTCTCGAAGTGCTGGCCGAAGAAGCGCGGGTGCGCGACATGGGCGCCCGGGTCACGGCCAGCCATACCGTGGCCATGGGCTCCTACGACAACGCCTACTGCTACAAGCTGTTCCGTTTGCTCAAGTTGTCGGGCATCAACTTCGTCTCGTGCCCGACCGAGAGCATTCACCTGCAAGGGCGCTTCGACAGCTACCCCAAGCGCCGCGGCGTGACCCGCGTGGCGGAGATCGACCGGGCGGGCATGAACGTGTGCTTTGGCCAGGACTCGATCGTCGACCCGTGGTACCCGTTGGGCAATGGCAACATCTTGCGCATTCTTGAAGCCGGGCTGCACATCTGCCACATGCTCGGCTACGAAGACTTGCAACGCTGCCTGGACCTGATCACCGACAACAGCGCCCGCACGCTCAACCTGGGGGAGCGTTATGGCATCGAGGTGGGGCGGCCGGCGAACCTGCTGCTGCTGTCGGCGCCGGATGATTACGAGATGGTGCGCAGCCAGGGGCATGCGCTGGTGTCGGTGCGCAACGGCAAGGTGCTGATGCGGCGTACGCCGGCGCAGGTCGAACGCCTGGCCTGACACCGCTGCACGCTGCAAACGCAACGCCCCGCTGGCTTTTGCCAGGCGGGGCGTTTTGCTTTCTGCGCTTCGTGTACGCGTTTCCCAGTCAAAAACCGCTTATTCAGCCCTTCACATGCGATAAGCCGTGATTATTCCATGTTAGATATCACTTGAATTAGAGGTGATGAACGGTCAAAATTAGTACGTAATTACATATTACGTATTCCAGTACAAAATCGTAGGAGCACGCATGGCCCGGGGCGGTATCAACAAGGTGGTAGTGCAGCAAGCGCGTCAGGCGCTGATCGCCCGCGGGGAGAACCCCAGCATCGATGCGGTACGTATTGAGCTGGGCAACACCGGCTCGAAAAGCACGATTCATCGCTACCTGAAGGAGCTCAATGGCCAGCAAACCGTGGCCACGGCGGGCGCCCCTGGGTTGAGCGACACGCTTGGGCGTTTTGTCGGGCAGTTGGCAACACAGCTACAGGAAGAGGCGGATATACGCATCGAAGAGGCCGAAAGCGTTTTCACCCAGCAACGCGAACAGCTCGAAGCACAATTGCAGCTGGCCCAAGAAGCGCTGGCTGCGGCGCATCAACAGCAAAAGATCCAGGACGCGGCACTGGCTGCCGAATCGGAGAAACTGCTGTCCACGCAAAGCACCTTGCAGGCTGAGCAACTGCGCAGTGCCAGCCTCAATCAGTCATTGGGCGAGTTGCAGTTGCGCCTGAACGACAAGGAAGAGCAGGTGCGGTCACTCGAAGACAAGCATCGCCACGCCCGAGATGCCCTGGAGCACTACCGCAGCGCCAGCCGCGAACAGCGCGAGCAGGACCAGCGCCGCCACGAGGCGCAACTGCAACAGTTGCAAGTTGAAGTACGGCAACTGCAGCAGGGCATGATGGTCAAGCAGGACGAACTGACCCGCCTGCACCGTGATAACGAGCGCTTGCTCGGCGAGCATCGCCAGGCCACCAACGAACGCAAGGCACGTGACGAACTGCTTGAACAGCGGGACGCGCAGATTCAGGGCCTGCGAACGATTTTGGCTCAAGCCCAAGGGGCGACCGAGGAAATGCGGCGGCAGTTGGATGTGCAAACGCAAAACCTGGAAGACAAGCGCGAACTGTATGCCGAACAGGTGCGCCAAGTGCAGCGTCTGCAGGATGAGCTGCTAGAGCGCGATGAGGCGCTGAAGGCGGTTCGCTCGCAATTGAGCGAAGCCACTCAAGCAAAATGAGCTACTGATAAATCAAACTTCCTCGGGCTGATGCTTTCTTCCGTATACATTCACAGGAGAAAGTGCCATGCCAACGCCTGGAAAGCAGCACACACAGCAAGAGGGGCCTCATTCTTCCGATCACGGTGACAAACAGGAAGACCTGGGGTTCGACCCGGACTCACCAGACTTGGAAGACCCGCAGGTTGACCCGCAAGGCCCGGCTATCGCTCCGCGTGACGTCGAGAAAGATAAATGAGAGAAGGGGCCGCTGAGCGGCCCCGCATTCACGTTGGCTAGCGCGCCAATTGCTTCGCGGCTTCTACCCCCGAAGCGGACAGCTTTATCGGATACTGCAGGCTAATGCGGTGATCACCGTCTATGGCAACGGCGCCATCGTGAATCAATCCGTGGTCCTGGAGTGTCTTCAACATGCCGGCCACCGCTTTTTCACCGCGGTAGTTGTCCAGCACCTCCTTGCCCAACCCCTCGGGGTGGGCATGCAGCAGACGGGTCAACACTTCCGAGCGCAATGCATCATTACTCATATCTGGCCTCACTTACCGTGCTTGGCCTGAAGTGCCTTGGCATGCTCCAGGTGCTGTTCGAGTTTAGGCAGCGTAGCGCTGGCGAATGCCTTCAGTTCAGCCTTATCGGACGATGCCGCTTCTTTCTTGAACAGTTCGACGGCCTTCTCATGGGCATCGACCTGGTTGTTGATATAAGACTTGTCGAAGGATTCATCACGCCATTCCAAGATCATCTTCTTGACCTTGTCGGTCAGCGCTGCTTCATCCGGGACAGAAATATCGAGTTTACGGGCAATGTCGCCAAGCTTCTGGTTGGCCTGGGTATGGTCAGTCACCATCTGCTGTGCGAATGATTTGATGTCGGCGCTCTGGCTTTTCTCTTTGGCCAGGTTGCCTGTCACCACCTCCGCAATACCCGCTTCGGTGGCCGCGTCAACGAAATCATCGGAACTCGCTGCCATCGCATGCACAGAGGCCAGGCCCAATGCTATCGACAACCCGATGCGCTTGATCAATAAATTGCTCATGCTTCACTCCTTAACCGTTGGCGCGACTTCAGTGTCGCTTACAGTTGAGCGCTCGCAGGCGGCAAAGGTTTAAAGAGTTTGCCGGCCGGCTCCTTTTCTCAGTGAGGTTGAACGCTGGCGCAGGGCAAGGCTCACACATTCAAAGCGGGTAGCGAGGAGCCACGCACATGAGCATTGAACGCAGCATTCCTGAGTTGCAGGCTTGGTACGCCCAGTATGACGATGTCAGTTACCAGCGCGAGTCACCGGATGCCTATCATCATGAACTGGTGCGCACGGCCGAAGCCCTGCGTGATGACGGCGCCATCGACTGGGATGACTGGTTGCAGCTCAAGGCCATGGCCGACCAGGCACACATCAACGCGCTCGAAGATGCAGTACAGGCGCATATCGACGACCCTGACGCATGAAAGCGCTGAAGATCGCCACCTTCAATATCAACGGTATTCGCAGCCGATTGCCGGCATTGATCGCCTGGCTAGAGCGAGAGAAGCCTGACATCGCCTGCCTGCAAGAGCTGAAAGCGCCCGACCAGCAGTTCCCGCGTGAAGCGCTAGAAACGGTGGGTTACGGGTGTTTGTACCAAGGGCAGCCTTCGTGGAACGGCGTTGCTATTCTCGCGCGTGGCAGTGAGCCACTCGAAGTGCGCCGCGGCCTACCCGGCATGGAGGATGACGCCCAGAGCCGCTACCTGGAGGCAGCGGTGCAGGGGCTGATCATCGGCTGCCTCTACCTGCCCAACGGCAACCCGCAACCCGGGCCTAAGTTCGACTACAAACTGCGCTGGTTCCACTGCCTGATCGACCATGCGGCCAGTTTGCAAAAGAGCGGGCACCCGGCAGTGTTAGCCGGCGATTTCAACGTCGTCCCCACCGATTTCGACATCTATAACCCGCGCTCCTGGCTCAAGGACGCGTTGCTGCAACCTGAGACCCGCGATTGCTACCAGCGTTTGCTCAACCAGGGCTGGACAGATGCGCTGCGCCACCTGCACCCTGACGAGCGGGTTTATACCTTCTGGGACTATTTTCGCAATCACTGGCAGCGTAACGCCGGGCTGCGCATCGACCATGTGATGCTCAACCCTGAACTTGCGCCTTACCTAAAGGCTGCAGGCGTGGACGCCTGGGTACGCAACGAACCCAAGGCCAGCGACCATGCACCGGTGTGGATCGAGCTGGCTTCGCGTAAGCAGCGCTGAACTATAGTCATAAGCGGCGAACGCGAGACAACAAGGGAATAGGATGTGCGCAGCCAGGAAACAGGATGACGATGGGCACCTCGCGGTAGCGGGCGAGGGCCGCGCTGTGGCGTTGTTCCGCCAGGTCCTGGCGTTCATGGTGGTGGTGATGCTGGCCTTCGTGATGGTAGAAGGCTGGCGAATCTGGCGTGATTACCGTCACGCGTTCAGCAATGCCGAAAACATGGTGACCAACCTGGCTCGGGCGACGGCGCAACACGCCGAGGACGCCATTCGCCAAGTGGATGTCGTCAGCGCGTCCTTGGCCGAGCGCCTGGAGGGCGATGGTTTCGAGCATATGAACCGCCCGCGCCTGCAGGCATTGCTTGCGCGGCAAAAAGCGCTCATGCCGCAGTTGCACGGGCTGTTCGTGTATGGCGCGGATGGCCGCTGGCTGGTTACCGACCAGGCGACCCTACCGCCCAACCTCAACAATGCTGACCGCGACTATTTCGTTTACCACCGCAATCATCGCGACCGGCAGGTACGCATCGGTTCGGTGGTGCGAAGCCGCTCGACTGGCGACTTGATCATCCCCATCTCGCGGCGCCTGGAGTACCCCGACGGGCATTTTGCCGGGGTGCTGTTGGGCACGATCAAAGTGGACTGGTTCGTGCGCTATTACGGCGATTTCAAGATCGACGAGCGTGGCGCGCTGGTGCTGGCCAAACGTGACGGCACGATTCTGGTCCGTCGCCCGTTCGTTTCGAGGGTCGTTGGGCGCACATTGGCCAACAGCGAAGTCTTTCGCAACCACTTGCCCTATGCCGATGAAGGGCTGGTCGAGGCAGTCGCGGTAGTCGATGGCACGCCTCGCCTATATGCCTACCGGGCGCTGTCGAGTTACCCGTTGGTGGTAGAGGCTGGCCTGTCGCGGGAATCCATAGTGGCGCCCTGGCGGCACGACGCGATCAAATCAGTGGCTGTGCTGTTGCTGTTGTTAGTGGGGTTGGCAGCGTTCGGCGGGGTAGTGTTGCGCCAACTGCGCGAACGCATTGTGATAGAGCGCGCCTTGCACCAGGCGCACCAGACGCTGAAATCCCTGGCCATGACCGACAGCCTGACTGGGCTTGGCAACCGCCGGCGGCTGGATGCAGTGTTCGAGCCCGAGGTGCGGCGGGCTCGACGGCAAGGTTACCCAGTAGCGCTGGTGATGCTCGACCTCGACTACTTCAAGGCTTACAACGACCGTTACGGGCACCTTGCCGGCGACGAGTGCCTGCGGCGTTTCGCCGAGCTGCTGCAACAGGCGTTGAAGCGCCCGGCAGACCTGGCGGTGCGCTTCGGTGGCGAGGAGTTCACGCTATTGATGCCCGACACCGATGGGCCGGGCGCCGAGCTTATCGTGCAGGAAATACAGCAGGTGTTGCGCCGCCATGTGATCGAGCACGGCGGCAGCCCATTGGGGCGGGTGTCATTCAGTGCCGGCATTGCCATCGGCGACCCGGCTCGGCAAGCCATAACGCCCGAGCGCCTGATGGCGGCGGCAGATAGCGCGTTGTACCAGGCCAAGGGGCAGGGGCGGGACGGTTACTGCGTGGCTAACAATGCCTCGGCAGGTGTAGACCCATGATCGCCCATCAAGGGTGAGCACGGCAGGCGCTGTTCAATCGATGCTCATGCGCATTGCACAACGCCCGACAAGCCCATGGGCATGCTCGTTGGCCAGAATGTCCCGCAGCCGCGTGCACAACAGGCCTTCATCAATAGCCTCGAACCCATAGCGTGCATAGAAAGGTGCATTCCAGGGCACGTCGACAAAGGTGGTCAAGGTCAGTTCTCGAACGCCGGCGGCTTGCGCCGCATCGACCAGTTGATTCAGCAGCAGGCGCCCGATCCCTTGCCCTTGAGCCTCCCGGCGCACGGAAACTTCATGAATGTGCAATGCCTGTTGCTCCCGCCGTGCGCACACAAAGCCTAGGATCTGCCCGGCGTCACCCTCCGCCAGCCAGCTTGCGCCTGCATCGACGAATCCTTGATGCGCTGTGCTGTCCAGCACATCGCCTTGTGCCAGCCACGCCAGCGCCGGCAGTTGGGCGAAGGCCTGGGCGGCTGAACGCTCGACCTCGGCCAGCCAGGGGATGTCGCGGGTGAGGGTAGGGCGTATATGCACAGTCGGGTCCTGCAAACCGTGGGATGGGTGGGCGTCAGTCTGCCGCCACCTCTTGTGGCTGCAACTGCCAGCGCACCGAGCTTACACCTTTTTCCAGGCTCACCCGGCTGACCAGCCGTTCCAGCTGCGCCGGTGCCTGCGGGTTGCCCAGCAGTTCGGCGCGTACTTCGAGGCGCGCCGGGTTGGGCAGGTCCTCGCTGTGCAGCGATTGCAGGCGCAGCTCCGGGTCGCCCAGGCTGTGCAGCATCAGGCTGCGAACCTGGATTTCATCCTCGGCACGGCACACAACACGCACTTCGAAGCGTTGCTCCACTTCAGTGGCCGGGACGATGTCCTGGCGGTCCAGGCGCTGGGCGATGTCGCGCAGCAGGATGTTGGCGCACAACACGGCCAAGCTGCCCAGTGTCGCTTCCAGCAGCAGCCCAAGGCTGCACAATACGCCAACGGCGGCCGTGCACCACAGCGTGGCGGCAGTGTTCAGGCCGCGCACGTTGAAACCGTCGCGCATGATCACGCCGCCCCCGAGAAAGCCGATCCCCGACACCACATAAGCGGCCACGCGCGAGGCGTCGTTGGGGGCCATGCCCGGCACAGCCTGGGTCATCAGTACGAAAAGGCAAGCGCCGGTACTGACCAGCGCATTGGTACGCAAGCCAGTGAGGCGTTGACGCAGTTGACGCTCGGCGCCGATCAGGGCACCCAGCAGCAGGGCGATGCTGACACGCAGCAGAAAGACTTTCCAATCCATAGCAAACCTCTTCCACGGGCACACGCCCGCATGAACGCCATCTGGTGTTGGCGTGGTTGAATAACCAGAAAATGCGCAGGACCACAGAAGGGAAGAAAAGAGGAAGCTGCAGCCACGGGGGCTGAAGAAATCCACCATCAAGCCATGACGGCGAGACAGTGGCAGGGCACTGCCGGACTAGCTCGCCAAGTGGGCCTGTCGCAAGCGACTGGGGCTACTGTCCAATGCAGGACTCCTGTTTGGGGATGCGAAATTGCGTCGCGGACCTTACGCCCCGAGATAGGCGAGGTCAAGGGTAAAAACATGACAAGGGCTTCATCAGGAAAGTGCCTACAGCCCGTCACGCCTGCATGGAAAAATAGGCGGGTAGTCGGTAACCTTGCGCCTTCCCTTGCGATCACCCGGACCCGTTACATGCTGTTCAATCTCGCCGTGCTGCTCGGCACACTGGTGGCCATGGAGGGTGTCGGCACACTGGCGCACAAGTACATCATGCATGGCTGGGGCTGGTGGCTGCACCGCTCGCACCATGAGCCACACCTGGGCATGCTCGAGACCAATGACGTTTACCTGCTTGCGCTGGGGCTGATCGCCGCCGGCCTGGTGGCGCTGGGTAAAGCCGGGTACGCCCCCTTGCAGTGGGTGGGTGGGGGCGTGGCGGGGTACGGCCTGTTGTATGTGCTGGCTCACGACGGCTTCTTTCATCGTCACTGGCCCAAAAAACCGCGGCCAGTCAGCCGCTACCTCAAGCGCCTGCATCGTGCCCATCGGCTTCACCATGCGGTCAAAGGCCGGCAAGGCAGCGTGTCGTTCGGCTTTTTCTACGCTCCGCCCCTTGCAGTGCTCAAGCGCCAGTTGCGCGACCGACGCGAGCGGCCCTGACCGTCACGGCGCTCAGTTGACCGCGTTGCCCTCAGCCTCAACGGTTTCTGCCACGTGCCCGCGGCTCACCCACCAGCCAAACCCTGCCGCCGTGAAGAACATGATCAGGCTGTACAGCGCCGCCGGCACCGCCATGGTGGCGTTGTTCAGCAACGAAGGGCTCAAGGCCAGCGCGATCGCCAGGGTACCGTTGTGGATGCCGATTTCCATGCCGATGGCGATGGCCTGGCGCTTGGGAATCTTCAACAGCCGGGGCACCCAGTAGCCTACGGCCAGGCTCAGTACGTTGAACAACAGGGCAGCCAGGCCTACCACGGGGGCGTACTCGACCACCGTCTGCCAGTCCTTGGCCAGCGCGAGGATGATGGTGAAGGCCAGAAACAGTGCCGCCACCAGCTTCATCGGTTTTTCCATGCGTGCGGCAAAGCGCGGGGCAAAGTGGCGGATCAACATGCCCAGCGCCACCGGCAGGAGGACAATCGCGAACACCTGCAACACCTTGGCAAACTGCAGCGGGATGGCCTGGTCCGAGGCCATGAACCAGCCTAGCGACAGGTTCACCAGCAGCGGCATGGTGAGGATCGCAATCAACGAGTTGACCGCCGTCAAGGTGATGTTCAATGCCACATCGCCGTGGGCCAGGTGGCTGAACAGATTGGCCGTGGTCCCCCCCGGCGAGGCCGCCAGCAGCATCAGCCCCACCGCCAGGGCGGACTCCAGGCCAAAGCCGTTGGCGATCAGGAAGCACACCAGCGGCAGCAACAGGATCTGGCAGACCAGGCCAATCACCACAGGCTTGGGGTATTTCACCACACGGGCGAAATCGGCCAGGGTCAGCGACAGCCCGAGGCCGAGCATGATGATGCCCAGGGCCAGGGGCAGAAATGCGGTGAGCAGGGGCGAGGCAGTCATGAAGGGGCTCTCGGATCAGGGAGTCGCACAAAGGATTCCGAGGAGTGTAGGTGGCACTGCATTGATAGCTAATTGCAAAGCGCCACCTCTTGGTAACCTTTTGTTACCGAGTGCACCGTGCGCAGCGTCTGCATGCCGCGTTGCGATGGGCGTCCCGGCGCAGTAGCATGCGCGCTTTTACCGAGGATTAGCCTGTCATGCCGTTTCAGCAAGGTCTGCTTGCCACGCCGGTGCCGGCCCATGCCCGCCACCTGTTCTTCACGCTGCACTCGCCCGAAGCGCTGCCCGCCGCACTCGACGCCTTGCTGCCGCAGGTCGACGGCCAACAGTTGATCCTGGGCGTCGGCGCGCCCTTGGCCAAGGCCCTGGGCCGTGACGTGCCGGGTTTGCGTGCCTTCCCGCTGCTGGACGCCGCCGTGGAGAACCCCAGCACCCAGCACGCCTTGTGGCTGTGGCTGCGGGGTAACGAGCGTGGCGACCTGCTGCTGCGGGCCCAGGCCCTGGAACACGCGCTGGCACCGGCGTTGCGCCTGGCAGACAGCGTCGATGGCTTTTTGCACCGGGGTGGCCACGACCTGACCGGCTATGAAGACGGCACCGAGAACCCGGTGGACGAAGACGCCGTGCAAGCCGCCATCGTTGACGACGCGCCCCCTGGCCTCAACGGTTCCAGCTTTGCCGCGTTCCAACTGTGGAAGCATGACTTGGAGTACTTCAAGTCGCTGCCCCAGGCGGACCAGGACAACATCATCGGCCGCCGCCTCAGCGACAACGAAGAGCTTGACGACGCCCCGGCGTCCGCGCACGTCAAACGCACCGCCCAGGAAAGCTTCGAACCTGAGGCGTTCATGGTCCGTCGCTCGGTCGCCTGGGCTGACGCCCGTGGTGCTGGCCTTGCCTTCGTGGCGCTGGGCCACAGCTTCGATGCCTTCGAAGTGCAACTGCGGCGCATGAGCGGCCTGGAAGACGGCATCATCGACGGCCTCTACCGTTTCAGCCGGCCACTGACCGGTGGTTATTACTGGTGCCCGCCGATGGGTGAAACCGGCCTGGACCTGCGCCTGCTGTTGCAGGCCTGATCGCTAACATCCAGATACAGAATCACTCGCCGAGGCGGGGTAGAGCGGCTAGCCTTGAAAGTTTCCGGTTCATGACGGGGGCTTTTCCATGTATGCACGTCGTGATGTCCTACGCGCCGGTGCAGCCTTGGGGTTGCTGGCCGCAAGCCCTTGGCTGCACGCAGGGGCGGCGAGTGGCCTGCTGACGCGCACTATCCCTTCCACCGGCGAGGCCTTGCCGGTCATCGGTGCCGGTACCTCTGGCAGTTTCGAGGTCGAGGCCGGCTCGCCTCAGTACCAGCAGCTCGGCGCGGTGCTCAAGGCCTTCTTCGAAGGTGGCGGCAGGGTCATCGACACCTCGCCCAACTACGGGGGGGCCGACAGCATTCTGGGCCAGTTGCTGGAAGAGGGCGGCTGGCACAAGCAGTGTTTTTTAGCCACCAAGATCGCCGCCGACAGCCAGGCCGACGCACAAGCGCAGTGGCAAAGCAGCCTGCGCAGCTTGCGCACCGACAAGGTCGACCTGCTGCAGATCCACAACCTGCGCGATTGGCAGACCCAACTGCCCTACGCCCGCGAACTCAAGCAGCAGGGCAAGACCCGCTACGTCGGCATCACCCATTACCTGAACAGCGGCCAGGATGAAGTGGCCAGGATCGTACGTAGCGAACCGCTCGACTTCATTCAAATCAACTACTCGGTCAACGCCCCACAGGCCGCGCGTGAGCTGCTGCCATTGTGCCAAGACAAGGGCGTCGCGGTGCTGATCAACCGGGCGTTCGATGACGGCCGGCTGTTTGCCCGGGTCAAGGACCAACCGTTGCCTGGCTGGGCGTCAGAAGTGGGCATCGGCAGCTGGGCACAGCTGTTTCTGAAGTTCGCCATCAGCCACCCGGCAGTGACCACGGTCATTCCCGCCACCAGCCGCCCTGATCGCCAGCTCGATCAGCTCAAGGCCGGGCATACGCCATTGCTCAGCCAGGCGCAGCAACAGGCGCTGATCGAACAGTTCGGCTGACACCATGCAAGGCTGGCGGCGGCGTCTGGACCAAGGGCTGAACATACAACCGGGCGAAGGGCCGGCGGTGGTTGCCGGCCTGTTGTTGTTCTACTTGCTGTTCACCGGCTACTTCATGCTGCGCCCGGTGCGCGAGACCATGGGTGTGGCCGGTGGCGTGGATAACCTGCAGTGGCTGTTCACCGGCACCTTCGTCGCCACCCTGGCATGCCTGCCGCTGTTCGGCTGGCTGGCATCCAAGGTGAGGCGGCGGCAAATCCTGCCCTGGACCTACGGGTTCTTCACCAGCAACCTGTTGCTGTTCGCGGTGCTGTTTGCCCAGGCCCCGGACGATGTATGGACTGCGCGCGCGTTCTATATCTGGCTGTCGGTGTTCAACTTGCTGACCATTTCACTGGCCTGGAGCGTGCTCGCGGACCTGTTTGCCACCGAACAAGGCAAACGGTTGTTTGGCCTGCTGGCAGCGGGTGCCAGCCTGGGCGGCCTCTGCGGGCCGATCCTGGGTACCTTGCTGGTGGGCCCGCTGGGGCATGAAGGCCTGCTGGTACTGGCCGGGCTATTTCTGCTAGGCAGCACCGGCGCTGCCCTGTTTTTGCAGCGCTGGCGAGACCGTCATCCGCTGCCGGCCCATCTGCAGCGCTCGACGTCCAAGCCGTTGGGTGGCAACCCGTTCGCGGGGGCTACTGCCGTGCTGCGCTCTCCTTATTTGTTGGGCATCGCGCTGTTCGTGGTGCTGCTGGCCAGTGTCAGCACGTTCCTGTACTTCGAACAGGCGCGTATTGTCAGCGAAACCTTCACCGACCGTACCCGGCAAACTCAAGTGTTCGGCCTGATCGACACCGTTGTCCAGGCCTTGGCGATACTCACGCAGGTGTTTCTGACCGGGCGCCTGGCGAAAAGGATGGGCGTGGGCGTATTGCTGGTGGCGGTGCCGTTGATGATGGCCGCAGGCTTTGTCTGGCTGGCAGTGGCCCCAGTGTTCGCCGCCTTCGTGGTGGTGATGGTGGTGCGTCGGGCCGGTGAATATGCGCTCGTCCGGCCGGGGCGGGAGATGCTCTTCACCGTGTTGTCGGCAGAAGACAAGTACAAAGCCAAGAACTTCATCGACACTGTGGTCTACCGCGGCGGTGACGCCCTCAGCGGTTGGCTCAAGCGGGCATTGGATGTGCTGGGGGAGCACCCGCAACTGGCGATGCTGATTGGCGCGGCCATTGCGTTGGGCTGGGCGGCAACAGGCGGCTGGCTGGGCCGTTGCCAAGTCAAGCTGGACCCGTCCGGCGCTGAGTAAAGCGCCGGAGCGCTTGGCGCGCCAAATAAGCAACCACTGCTTATTTAATGCCACCGGTCCGAACCTCTCGCAATAAAACGAATCCCTCGATATCGCCGAACTCCGAAGCTATGTACGGCAAAACGCCGTGCTTCCTGAAGTCATATGAGGTTTCACGACCATGGCTAACAAAGAGAACAGCCGCACCGGCACCCAGGGCAAGGAAGGCAGCCAAGGCGGCAGCAAGAACCCAGGCAACTTCGCCAACGACCGCGAGAAGGCTTCTGAAGCCGGACGCAAAGGCGGTCAGTCTTCGGGCGGCAACATGCCCAACGACACCAGCCGTAAAGGCGGCCGTTCGTAACTGAGGAATACGCAGTGCCGGGGCGACCTGGCACTGCATTCAGAGGAACACGGCATGACGGTGCTGACCCGCAAGACCGCTATACATGAAAGGTCTATGACCGCAAGCCATAGCCTGCAGCACAGGTACCAGAGCCTTTTGCAAGGTCACGACGGCACAAGCGCTGTGTGGCTTGATGAACAGATCACCCGCGTAGAGCAGCACCCCGACGACCTTCCGCCCAGCCCCTCACAGCTCCCTGCCTGGAGCGCGCAGCATGCCGCCGAGGTTGCCAAAGCCTATGCCGAATACTTACAGCAGCGACGCGAAGGGGGAGCACGCCGGTATTTCAGCAACCGCGCCCATGCGTTGTGGTTTCTGCAACAAATCGCGCCGACCAAAGCCGTGGATGGGGCGTGGCTGCACGGCACCCTCCAGCATTGGCAGGACCCGCGTTACCACGGGCTGATCCGCACTTACCTTGAAGAGCTGGGCAATGGCGATCCGCGTTGTAACCACGTGTTGATCTACCAACGGCTACTGAGCCGTCTTGGCTGCCTGGAACCGTCACATCTGGATGACAGTCGCTATCTGCAGGGCGCCGTGCAGCTCGCCCTTGGCGCGCACGGTGACGCTTTTTTACCCGAAGTACTGGGTTATAACCTGGGCTATGAGCAGCCGCCACTGCACCTGCTGATTACCACGTATGAATTGGCAGAGCTGGGTATCGATGGCCACTACTTCCAACTGCATGTGACCATTGATAACGCTGCCAGTGGCCATGCTCATCTGTCTATCCAGGCTTTACAACAGCTGTGCCCGGCAGAAGATCCGCAGACCTTCTATCAACGGGTGCGACGCGGTTACAGGCTTAACGAACTCGGAACGCCAGCGGCCACCCTGATCGGTGAATTCGACCTGCAGGCGCAGTTGTTCGCTGCCCTGGAGCGCAAGCGCCAGTATGGTCAATACATGCACTCCGACCACTGCCGCTTGCAAAAGCGCACCATCAATCAATGGTTGGCAGAACCGGGCGCCATGCCAGCTTTCGTCGATGCGCTGCAGGCCCAAGGCTGGATTCGGCGCGGAGAAAACCCAGTGCACAGCCGCTGGTGGGCACTGATCGATGGGCCTACTGCGCCCATGTTCGGGGTATTCACCGCGTACGAAAAGCAGTTGTGGCATGACTGGATCGCTGACAGCTGGCAAGCCAGCACGCGACGCGTGATGCCGGGCAGTTGGGACACGGGTTTGCCAGGTGAAAGCCTGCCCGATTTCAACCAGCAGACGGCCTCGCTGGATACCCTGGTAGAGCGCATGGCCGGCAATCGTCATGCATTGCCTGAGGGGTTGCTGGCCACTCAAGCTTTCGTGCGTGCAACCGGCCTGGCTCAAGAAGGATGCCATTGATGCTGCTTGAAACAGACCTGTCCCAGGCAGACCAGGTACTGCTGCAACTGGGCCAGCGCCTGCGTGCCGACGGCTACCGCTTTACCTGCGTCAGCCCGGCCACCCATGCCCGCAACAATGCCCGCGATGACGCCAGGCAGGCGACGAACGTGCGCGACGTGTTCGGCTGGAGCCGACCGTTTGCGCCTTCGCAGATGCCTGCCGACCAATTAGCCCCGTTGGAGCGCGCGCAAGTGCTGGAGCACCACGGCGGGCTGATGGCCAGCTCGGTGCGCTGGTCCACGCTGGATGACCTGCTGCTGGTCCATTCGGCTTACCCGACCCACGCCTGCGACGCAGTATTCTTCGGCCCCGACAGCTACCGCTTTGCCCAGGTCATCCACGATCACCTGCGGCACAGCCCGTGTCGGGTGGAGCATGCGGTCGACATCGGTTGCGGTACCGGCGTGGGCG
Source organism: Pseudomonas kermanshahensis (assembly GCF_014269205.2). Taxonomy (NCBI): domain Bacteria; kingdom Pseudomonadati; phylum Pseudomonadota; class Gammaproteobacteria; order Pseudomonadales; family Pseudomonadaceae; genus Pseudomonas; species Pseudomonas kermanshahensis. The sequence goes on along the minus strand of NZ_JABWRY020000001.1, from coordinate 2,730,695 downwards.
CGTTGATCATCGCGCGCGCCGCTCAGCATGCGCAGGTCAGCGCGGTCGACATCAACCCGCTTGCGCTACGCTACACCACCATCAATGCCGCCTTGGCGGGTATCAACAACGTGTCGGTGGTGGCCAGTGACCTGCTCGACGGCCTAAGCGGCCGATTCGACTTGATCGTCGCCAATCCCCCTTACATGCTGGACCTCAGCGCGCGCACCTACCGCCACGGCGGTGGGGCGCTGGGCGAAGCGCTGTCGCTGCGTATCATCGAACAGGCTCTGGAGCGCCTGAGCCCTCGGGGCACCTTGTTGTTGTATACCGGTGTGGCGATCATCGAAGGCCGCGACCCGCTGCTTGAGGCTGTTCGTTTGCGCTTGGCGGGCCAGGCGTGGTCTTGGGTCTACCGGGAAATCGACCCTGATGTGTTCGGCGAGCAACTGGCCGAACCCGGCTATGAACACGTCGAGCGCATAGCCGCCGTAGCGCTTACTGTTACCCGCGACGGCTGAACCAGCATGCTCCGGCCTTGCACGTTTGGCCTCGAAGAGGAATACCTGTTGGTGGACCTTGCCACCGGCAAGGTCCCAACGTTGCCAGCGTCGAGCCTGGCCAGGCACTGCCGAGAGGTATTGGGGCCGTACTTTGCCCAAGAGATGTTCCGCTGCCAGATAGAAGTCGCCTCACCGGTGTTCGTTAACCTGTACCAGGCACGGGAATTCTTCGTGCATGCGCGGCAGCGGCTGAGCGACGTACTGGCGGCGCAGGGTATGGGCCTGTATGGCGCAGCCAGCCACCCCAATGCACCTTGGTTACGGCATAAGCCGGCAGCCTCGGCACACTACCGCCAGCTGTTCGACGACTACCGGCATGTGGCACGGCGCAGCCTGCTCAACGGTTTGCACGTGCACGTAGGCGTACCGGCTGACTGCGATCGCATGCAACTGATCAATCGCCTGGTGCCCTGGTTGCCGTTGCTACTGGTGCTCAGCACATCGTCACCCTTATGGCTGGGCCAGGCGACCGGCTACATGAGCTACCGGCGGGTCATTTGTGGCGAGTGGCCTCACATGGGGTTGCCAGAGCCATTAGCGGATTGGCCCGCCTACGAGCGCTACCGAGCCTTGCTGCAAAGGACCGGCTCACTGGCAGAAAAGGGTGATTTCTGGTGGGCGATCAGGCCTTCGCAGCGCTTTCCGACAGTCGAGTTACGTATCTGCGATGGTTGCCCTTGCCTTGAGGACGCATTGAGCATTGCCGGCGTGTTTCGCCACTTGGTCGAGCACAGCCTGCAGCCAAGGCATGAACGTAGCCCCTTCAATCGCGAGCTGCGCTGGGTCGCACAGGAAAACTACTGGCGAGCCATGCGCTATGGGCGCCATGGTCAATTCATCGGTGCCGATGCGCAGCAGCCGGTCACGGCGCAAGGCTGGCTTGGGCAGTTGCAGGGCCAGTTTCCGGTCGACACTGTCGACGCCGAACGCGCCTTCCTGCATGCCCACGGCATTCTGCGCGAGGGCACCAGCGCGGATCGGCAATTGCACTGCCTGGAGCGCGCTCACGCCGATGGGCAAAGCGCAGCACACGCTTTACAGGCCGTGGTCGAGCAAGTGGTGACGCAAGGACACGCCGGATTGCCAACGGCTGGGGTTGCAATTACACAGGGTTGACCGAAAATGGCCGCGCCCTTTGCAGCCACTCGGAACGTCCTGCGCCATGATGCTGATCAAGCAATTTCCCCAGATCACCCCGACCGACACGCTTTTTGTCTTCGCCCTCGAGGCAGAGGCGGGCACTGTGTTTGCCGATGTGAACACCGTGTTCACCGGCATCGGCAAGGTCAATGCCGCCATCGCACTGACCAAGGCCATTGCCCAGCGCAAGCCCAAGTTGATCGTCAACCTGGGCTCTGCCGGCAGCCAACGCTATGGCAAGGGCGAGGTGGTGTGCTGTACCCGTTTCGTGCAGCGCGACATGGACGTCACGCCATTGGGCTTCGCCCGGTACGAGACGCCGCTGTCTGACATCCCGGTGCTGCTGGAACACGGCGAGGAAATCCCCGGGCTTGCCCTGGGTACCTGCGGCAGTGGTGACAGTTTCGAAGTCAGTCACGGCGAGGCACCTTACGATATCGTCGACATGGAAGCCTATGTGCTGGCCCTGATCGCCCGTGACGAAGGCATTCCGTTCGTGTGCCTCAAGTACATTTCAGACGATGCCGGCAGCGACGCGGCAGACGACTGGTCGGTGCAGGTTCACTTGGCCGCCGAAGCCTTCAAGCGTGTGTTGTTCAGCTAAAAAAGCGGCGCTGCCCGCCGCAGGGCAGCCTGACTAAACCTTCCCGGCGCGCCGCAGTCACTTCCAGTAGAAGCCCCGATAGACGCGGGGCCTGGCGGGAGGTGATTAACGATGGCTAGGGCAATCTGGAAAGGCGCGATCAGCTTTGGGCTGGTGCACATCCCTGTCTCGCTCAATACCGCTGTGCGCACCGAGCGGGTGGATTTCGACTGGCTCGACAAACGCAGCATGGAGCCGGTCGGGTACAAGCGGGTCAACAAGGTCACAGGCAAGGAAATCGACAAGGAGCACATCGTCAAAGGTGTGGAGTATGAAAAAGGCCGCTATGTGGTGATCAGCGAGGAGGAGATCCGCACGGCCCGGCCAGAAGCGACCCAGACCATTGATATTTTCTCGTTCGTCGATGCCGGTGAAATCCCCCTTCAGCACTTCGATACCCCGTATTACCTGGCCCCCGACCGCCGTGGCGGCAAGGTTTACGCGCTGCTGCGCGAGACCCTGGCGAGTACCGGCAAGGTGGCCTTGGCCACGGTGGTGTTGCATACCCGTCAGCACCTGACGCTGCTGCGCCCGCTGGACGATGCACTGGTGATGATCACCTTGCGCTGGCCAGAGGAAGTGCGAGGGCTGGAGACGCTGGAACTGGACAAGAGCGTGACCGACACCAAGGTAGACAAGCGTGAACTGGACATGGCCAAGCGGCTGGTGGAGGACATGAGCGGGCCGTGGCAGCCGGATGAATACCACGATGCGTTTCGCCAGACGATCATGGACCTGGTGGAAGAGAAGGCCAGTAAAGGCAAGATCAGCGTGGTCGAGAAGGGCGAGGGCGGCAGTGCAGAGAAAAGTGCCGACATCATCGACCTTACCGAGTTGCTCAAGCGCAGTTTGGGGGGCAAGGGTGGGGCTACTGGCAAGAAGAAGCCTGCCAAGCGGACCCGGAAGGCTTCTTGATCTTTCCATCTATGTATCGGCAGCCCACTCCTGTGGGAGCGCTATAAGCCTGCGACTCAGGAGGGGGAGGCTTCAAGGCCTGCCAGAAAATCCCCAAACCCTTCCCGGGCGCGGCTGTCGCGTCGGCTGCTGGTCGCCACGCTGTGCCGTGCCGTCCAGGAGATCTGCGCACCGTGCGCCTCCAGGTCGCGCACCAGTTGTACGTCTTCATGGGCCGGCAACGGCTGGAACCCCCCGATACGCAAATACGCCTGTGCACTGACCCCAAGGTTGGCGCCATGGATATGCCGGTGCCCCTCTCGCGCCTGATAATGGCTCAGGTACAACCGGCGCAACGCGGCATTCTGCCAGGGCTGCCAGCGCTCCACATGCACGGTGCCACAGACCACGTCCGCACCACACGCCAGTTGCGACAGTAACCAATGCGGCGGCACCTGGCTGTCGGCATCGGTACAGGCCAGCCAGCTGGCGCCCTGTTCGATCATCTGTGACGCGCCGGCACTGCGCGCCATGCCAACATTGCCTGCGTGCACTTCCAGTGTCTGCACCTGGTGCCGCCTGGCAACCGCCGCACTACCATCGCTGCAGCGGTCCAGCACCACCAGTATTTCGACCCGATAGCCCGCCAACTCAGCCTGGTCTGCAGCCGCCCGCACGGACTTGAGGCAACGACCCAGGCGGCGCGCTTCGTTGTGCGCGGGTATGACCACGGCAATCATGGGCAGGTCTCGTCGAGGTCGATCACGCTGGGCTGGCAGGACCAGTATTCGAGCAGAAAGTCCGCTTCTTCATGGCGATAGACGGGGTACAGCGGCAGATGCTTGCCCAGCATGCGATGCACTTCACGCCCGTCCTGGGGGCAGCCCGCGATCGGGTGTTTCCAGTGGCAGGCCAGCAGGCCGCCGTCGTCGCTGAGGCTGGCGGCTGACTGTTCGATCACTTGCAACCAATCGGTGGGATCAAGGTAGTAACCCAGCTCACTCAGCACGATCAGGTCAAAGCGCCCACCGGGCCAATCACCCGGAAGCCTGCCGAGTTCGACCGAGGCGTGGCTGACCCCGGCCAAGCGTTCCCGCGCGAGGCCTACGGCAGTTGGGTTCAAGTCCTGGCACAACAAGTCTGCACACCGCTCGGCCAGCAAGGCACTCAGCTCGCCATTGGCGCACGCAGGCTCGAACACGCGCTCATAGCATTGGCGTGGCAGGCTGGCCATGACCAGCTCGCGTTTGCGCTTTTCGTACCAGCGGGTGCGAAAGGCCCAAGGGTCTTCGCTGCTGGCGTACAGGTCGGCGAAATACTGTGCGTCGAGGCTCATGACAACTCCCTTTACAAGAACACCAATTCGAAAGGCTGTAGCAGGCACTCCTGCAAGTTCGCTGGCAGCACGGGCGGTTGGCCTTCATCTGGCTCGAGTTGGCTGATGTGCGCGGCCAAGGCCTTGCGCTTGCGGGCCAGGCGGGTTTCATCCAGCTGCACGCGATGAGCCCGTGGCCAGGGCAGGCGAGGGTCGTCAGGTTGCGCCCAGTGCCAGGCCCAGACCGGCACCTCCACCAATTGCACCTTGCGCGCCATTGCCGCTTGCGCGGCGGCCCTGCCCACCGCCTCGTGGTCGCAGTGGCCGTCGTTGCGCCAGGTGGCCATCAGCACGTCGTCAGGCTTGAGCAACTGGCTCAGGTGGTTGACTAGAAACGCCTCGTCCCGCGGCAGCGCGCCGTCCTTCAGGTGCAGCCTGCGCCAGTCCAGCCGGTTGAGGTCAAGTTCGAGCTGTTGCAGGGCGTGGCGGCTCTCCAGCGGCCGCTGCCTGCGCAAGCGGTGCTCGGTCCAGTGGCTGGAGCCTGGGTGGCTGCCTTCGCCATCGGTAGCGGAGACCAACACCAGGTCGTCCTCGCGCCCATGAAAGCCTGCCAGTAAACCACCCGCCATGAGAATTTCGTCATCCGGGTGCGGGGCGATCAGTACAAGCCGGCGGCCAGGCGGGCACAGTTGCCCTGGGTCGATCCAGGTGGCCCTGGCCAGGTGCGCGGCGTGCTGCCAGGCCGACCAGGGGGTACCGCTACTCGACTCGATCAAATTCATAGTTGCCAGGCTCCTGCCGGCAGGGTAGCCAGCTGCTGTCCGAGGGCGGCCAGGTCACGCTCGGCGTGGCTCTGGCGCAGGAACACCGGCAAGTCGGCACTCAACCGGGCAAAGTGGCTGCTGCGGCAAAACGGCGAGGCGCCCAAGGCGCGCCCCACGTGATGGATCACGTGCTCGACGGCCTGTTCGACCTGTGCGCGGGTACGCCGTACTTCGAAACAGGCGTCTGCGCCCGGCTGGCGGTCGATCCAGCCCGCACACTCGCGCAGCGCCGCCCTGGCACCGCACAAGGCGGCGTCCACAGCCCCCAAGTGCGCGTCGGCGTGCGGGTCTGGCCGCGGGTTGCGACAGTGTTCGCGCAGGTAGTCCGCCAGGGCCTCGGCGCCGCCGTACCAGCACGCCGCGATGCCACCACCCCCGTGCCAAAAGCCGGGTCTGGAGAGGTACTGCCCGGGCCGGCCGATGGCAATACCAGGGGTATGGTTGAACTCGACCTCGACGCTCGCGGTAATGGCCATGCCGACCGCCTGCCACTGTTCGATACGCAAGCCTTGGCTGGGGTGCGACAGCTCTATGGCCACCAGCTGCGGTTGGTCGTCTTCACCCCATGCCGTGATCAGGGCGCGGTCGATTTGCAAGGCGCCCGAGCACCACGCCTTGCGGCCCGAAAGCCGCACCTGCTCGCCCTGGCGCTCGACGATACGTGCGCGGGCATCTGGCGGTTCCGCCGCCCAGACACCCCAAATGCCGTCCTGCGCATGGTGCGCGGCACCACATTCGGCCAGGATCGCCAAGGCATCGGTGTGGGCTTCGTAGAGCTTGGCCAAGGCCATGTCACAACCGGCAATGCGGGCCAGGCTCTGCCAGCGGCGCAGCGTGTTGCCCTGGCCGGGCAGGGGCAGCAGGTCAAGGTGGTCGGCCTGCAGCGCCTGCATCAGCGCCGGCAGTTGGGTATCGAGGTTCAGTGCCTGCGGCCTTTCGGTGAAGCTGCGCAACAGGCGGTCGAGGGTATTCAAATCAAAGTCCTGAATGATGCTCATCAGCCCAGCCCTAGCTGTTTGCGCATGCGCGCAGTGATCGATTGACGGGTCTTGCCCATGTCGGCCCAGGGGTCGTCCACCTCGGCCAGGCGCTCGTGCAGGTTACCGATGTGCCATTGGTTGGCACCCTTGAGCTGGGCCAGCTCTTCACGCCAGATCGGCACGGACACCGGCAGGCCCTCCCGGGCGCGCAAGGAATAGGCACAGGCGGTGGTGGCGCCTTTGCCATTGCGCAGATAGTCGATGAAGATGCGCCCGACCCGGTTCTTCGGCCCCGACACGGCGCTGAGGCGATCAGGGAACAGGTTGGCCAGGTAATCGACGATCGCATGGCTGAAGTCCTTCACCTCGTCCCAGCCCGCTTTTCGGGTCAGCGGCACGACAATGTGAATGCCCTTGCCACCACTGGTCTTCAGAAACACCTTCAGGCCAAGTTCGTCGAGCAGGGTCAAGGTCAGCTGCGTGGCCTCCAGCATGGCTTTCCAGGGCAGCGCCGGGTCCGGGTCCAGGTCGAGCACGAAGCGGTCCGGTTTGTCGAAGTCCTTGTCGGTGGCGTTCCAGGTGTGCAGTTCGAGCATGTTCATCTGCACCGCGCCCAGCAGAGTATCGGCGCGGTTGATGACCATGGCGGCCTGGCCGGCCTGTTTCTTGTCGTAGCTGACCACGTTGGGGATGTGCAGCTGGCCAGCGTTTTTCTGGAAGAACAACTCGCCACCGAGGCCATCGGGCGCGCGTACCAGCGCCACGGGGCGGTTTTTCAGCTGGGGCAGGATCCATTGGCTCACCTGCGCATAGTATTCGGCGACTTGGCGTTTGGTGGTGGCGCGGGTGGCGTCGATGACGCGGTCAGGGTGGGTCAGGCGCAATTCGCCCAACGCCTCGGGCTTGTGTTGAGCCTTGGTTTTGGCCACGGACTTGCCAGGCATGGCGTGCTCCAGGTCGATCGCGGTCGCAGGTTTGTCATCACGCAGGCCGTGGAACACCGCATGGCGCACCACGCCGTCTCGGGTCATCTGTGCATAGGCGACTTCGGCCAGCAGCGTCGGCTTGAGCCAGTGCACCCCCCGGACTTCGGCGCCGGTCGGTGGCTTGCTCAGCATCGGCTTGGGGGTTTCCAACGGTTTGAGTCGCGCATGAATGGTTTCCAGGGTGGCAGCACTGAACCCTGTACCGACTTTGCCGGCGTAGCGCAGCGCGCCGCTGTCGTCGTGCACGGCCAGCAGCAAGGCGCCAAAAGCGCTGCGGCTGCCCTTGGGGTCGGTGTAGCCGACAATCACGAACTCCTGGCGTTGCTGGCACTTGAGCTTGACCCAGTCGGCGCTGCGGCGCCCGGTGTAAGGGCTGTCGGCGCGCTTGCCGATCAGGCCTTCCAGGTTCATGCGGCAGGCGCTGTCGAGCAGGGAGTCGACCGGTTGATCGAAACCTTCGGAAAACCTCAGCCACTGCGCGTCGGCCTGTTCAAGCAATTGCTGCAGGGTTTTGCGCCGCGCTTGCAGCGGTAACTGGCACAGGTCCTCGCCGCCCAGGAAGGGCAGGTCGAATAAGTAGTAGAGAATGTGCTGATCGTCCTCGACATCGAACGCGTTCTGCAGGGCCTGGAAGTCGGCCACACCGTGTTCGTCATTGACCACCATTTCGCCGTCCAACCAGGCCGAGTCGAGGCCCAGCGTGCGCAGTGCATCTCGCTGATGGGGCAGCTTGGCGGTCCAGTCGTGGCCATTGCGGGTAAAAAGACGCACGTCATCGCCGTCGATGCGCGCGAGAATCCGGTAGCCATCGAACTTGACCTCGTACAACCAGTCGCCGGCGGGTGGCGAGTCGACCAGCGTCGCCAGTTGCGGTTGCAGCGTGTCGGGTAACGGGGCCTTCTGTGCGCCTGCCTTGCGTTTGCGGGTACGCGGCGCCGCTTTTTCGGCAGGCTTGCTACGCCTGGGGACCAGGGTGCGCTCGCTGAGCACGCTGTCGGGCTGGGCTTCGACGATGCTGTAATCGGCCTCGCTACGGGCTTCGCCATCGTGCGATTTGACTAGCATCCATTGCTCTTTCTTGCCCGCCAGGTGGGTCCGGAACAGGTTCCAGACACCATTGAGCTTCTCGCCTTGCAGGCGAAAGCGCAGCTTGCCCTTGGCATAGGCCTGCTGCGCATCACCTTCAGGCTCCCAGATGCCACGGTCCCAGACGATCACATCGCCCGCGCCGTAATGGCCTTCGGGGATATTGCCCTCGAAATCGGCGTAGTCCAGCGGGTGATCTTCGACGTGCACGGCCAAACGCCGCACCTTCGGGTCCAGCGACGGGCCCTTGGGGATGGCCCAGCTCTTGAGCGTGCCGTCGAGTTCCAGGCGGAAGTCGTAGTGCAAGTGGCTGGCGTCGTGCTTCTGGATGCAGAACTGCAGGGCATGGGGCTTCCGGCCCCGGCCACGTTTACCGCTCGGCTCGGGCGTGGCATTGAAGTCACGCTTGCGCTGGTATTCCTGCAGGGGCTTGGCCATGGCGGGGTCCTGAAGAATCGCGGGGGCTCTTCAGGTGGGAGGGGGTGCGGTGAGGGGAGTTCAAAATTTCCCCCCGTCGAGCGCCTGGCGGCTCGACGGGGGTAGAAGGGCCTTTAGCAGCTTGAGCGGCTGCCCTCACCATCGACCAGGCGCCAAATACCCAGCGGATTGGCGTTCTGCAACGCAGGGGGCAGCATCGCATCAGGGTAGTTCTGGAAGCACACGGGCCGCAGGAAGCGATCGATCGCCAGCGACCCCACCGAGGTGCCGCGGGCGTCCGAGGTGGCAGGGTATGGGCCGCCGTGGACCATCGCATCGCACACTTCGACGCCAGTGGGGTAGCCGTTGAACAACACGCGGCCGACCTTGTCCTGGAGCAATTCACTCAACCAGCTGAAGCCTGTCAGTTCTGCTGCTTCGCCAATGACCGTGGCGGTCAGTTGCCCGCGTAGGGCTTGCACGGCGGCGCTGAGTTGCGCCTGATCTTCAACTTCAATGACCAGAGTCGCGGGCCCGAACACTTCTTCCTGCAGCAGCGGGTCGCCGTTCAGCAGCAGGCTGACATCGCCCTTGAACAGTTGCGGCTGCGCCTGCCGCTCGCCTTGCTCGGCGCCGGCCAGGTGGGTGATGCCGGGGTGCGCGTGCAAGTGTTGTAGGCCCTGGCGGTAGCTGGCCAGGGTGCCGGAGTTGAGCATGGTCTGGGCGCCTTGCGCAGCCATTTGTGCTTGCAGGTGCTCGACAAAATGGCTGAATGCAGCAGAGCGCATGCCCAGCACCAGGCCTGGGTTGGTGCAGAACTGGCCACAGCCCAGGGTCACGGACGCAGCGAGCTCGCGGGCCAGTGCGGCGCCTCGCTGAGCCAGCGCTTCAGGCAGCAGGATCACCGGGTTGATGCTGGACATCTCGGCAAACACCGGGATCGGCTGGGCCCGCTCCGCAGCCATGCGCATCAGCGCGTTACCGCCCTTGAGCGAGCCGGTGAAACCCACGGCCTGGATGGCCGGGTGCTTGACCAGCCACTCGCCGACGCCCGCACCGTAGACCATGTTGAAGACGCCCGCCGGCATGCCACTGCGCACCGCGGCACGCAAGATGGCATCCGCTACACCTTCAGCGGTGGCCATGTGGCCGCTGTGCGCCTTGAACACCACCGGGCAACCAGCGGCCAGGGCCGATGCGGTATCGCCGCCTGCGGTGGAGAACGCCAGCGGGAAGTTGCTGGCCCCGAACACGGCAACCGGGCCGACCCCGATTCGGTACTGGCGTATGTCCGGGCGCGGCAGCGGCTGGCGCTGCGCCAGTGCGCGGTCGATGCGGGCGCCGTAAAAATCACCCCGGCGCAGTACCGTGGCGAACAGGCGCATCTGGCCGCTGGTGCGGGCACGTTCCCCCTGGATTCGGCCGGCGGGCAGGGCCGTTTCACGGCATACCGTGGCGATGAAGGCGTCACCCAGTGCATCGAGTTCGTCGGCAATCGCCTCCAGAAACACTGCGCGTTGCTCGGCCGGCAGGTTGCGGTAGGCCGGGAAGGCCGTGGCAGCAGCCTTTGCGGCCGCATCCACTTCGGCTTCGGTGGCTTGGCTGAATGCGCCGGGCAGCGCTTCGCCAGTGCTGGCATCCAGGCTCCTGAGCAGCGAATTGCCTTGCGCCGAGCGCTGGCCGCCGATGTAGTTGTGACCAAGGATCTGGGTCATGAGGGCTCCGATAATCGTTAAGGCAGGTACATCAAGGCAAGCAGTCAGGTAATGGCGCCGATCTGCCACGGCACGAACTCGTTCTGCCCGTAGCCATGCTGTTCGCTCTTGCTGCGCTCCCCCGATGCGATGCGCAGCATCATCTGGTAGATGTGCTCGCCGCGCTCTTCGATGGTCATGCTGCCGTCGGCAATGCCGCCGCAGTTGACGTCCATGTCGTCTTCCTGGGTTTCCCACAGGCGCGTGTTGGTCGCCAGCTTGATGGACGGCGAGGGCGCACAGCCGTAGGCGGAACCGCGGCCGGTGGTGAAAGCGATCAAGTTGGCACCCCCGGCGACTTGGCCAGTGGCCGAGATCGGGTCATAACCGGGGGTGTCCATGAACACCAGGCCATGGGCGCGCACCGGCTCTGCGTATTCGTACACATCCACCAGGTCACTGGAGCCGGCCTTGGCGACCGCACCCAGTGATTTTTCCAGGATGGTGGTCAAGCCACCGGCCTTGTTGCCGGCCGAAGGGTTGTTGTTCAGCTCGGCGCCCATGCGCTGGCAATAGGCTTCCCACCACTGGATGCGGGCGATCAGCTTTTCACCGACTTGCTGGCTTACGGCGCGGCGCGTCAGCAAGTGCTCGGCACCGTAGATTTCGGGAGTTTCCGACAGGATCGCGGTACCGCCTGCGGCTACCAGCCGGTCCACGGCATTGCCCAGCGCAGGGTTGGCGGTGATGCCCGAGTAGCCGTCCGAACCCCCACATTGAAGGCCCACGGTGAGGTGGCGCACGCTGACTGGCTGGCGCTCGACCTGGTTGGCTTCGGCGAGCAACGCCTTGACCTGGGCAATGCCGCTGGCGATGGTCTTGCTGGTGCCACCAGTGCCCTGGATGGTGAAGGTGCGCAAGGTGTGGCTGCTTTGCAACCCTTGGGCGGCGAGCAGCTCAGGGATCTGGTTGGTTTCGCAACCCAGGCCAATCAGCAGCACCGAGGCGAAGTTGGCATGCACGGCATAGCCGCCCAAGGTCCGGCGCAGCATGGCCAAGGCCTCGCCAGAGGGGTCGACGGCGCAACCGACGCCATGGGTCAGGGCCACCACGCCGTCGACGTTCGGGTACGGCGCCAACGCTTCGGGGTGAATGTCACGGCGAAAATGGTCGGCGATTGCCCGGGCCACGGTGGCCGAGCAGTTCACCGAAGTGAGGATGCCGACATAGTTGCGCGTGGCGACCCGGCCATCGACCCGGACGATACCCCTGAAGGTGTCGTCGTTGGGCGCCTGCGCGCCACGGGCATCGACGCCAAAGGCGTAGTCACGGGCAAAGTCACCCATTGCCAAGTTATGCACGTGCACATGCTCGCCTGCGGTGATGGCCTGGCTGGCGAAGCCGATGATCTGCCCGTAGCGGCGCAGCGGCTGGCCGGCCGCAATGTCGCGCGCCGCCACCTTGTGCCCAGCAGGGATTGGCTGGCGAACGGTGATGCCTTCGTCCAGCAGCAACCCTTCGGGCAGGGCCTGGCGGGCGATGAGCACGTCGTCGAGCGGGTTGAGTCGGATCACGGCGTGGGCAGCGCGTTCACTGCCTGTTGTTGTAATGAGTTGCATGACAGTTACCTCAATAGGGCGCGTGGCTCAGGCCAGCCCGCGCTCGCGATAGTCGATCAGGCCAGAGAACAGCATCAGGCCGAAGGCCATGACCACGAAGAAGATCAGGGCCAAGAAGTACGAACCGGTGAACTGCACGATCAGGCCGATCAGGATCGGTACCAGCACGCCGACCATGTTGCCGCAGAAGTTCATGCTGCCGCCCAGAACGCCGGCTTTGGATTTACCGCCGAGAATGGCCGGCAGGCACCAGTACATGCCGCACCAGCGGATGAAGAACAGCGCCACGCACAGCAGGGCGATCACCCGTGCAGCATCGGGGGTGTAGGCCACCAGCAGGATGCACAGCGCGGCGACGGCAGCGGAGCCTGCGAACATGCTGCGCATGACCGTGTTCGGCTGGCCGCCATTGGCTTTCCACTTGTCCGAGATCCAGCCGCCCACCAGCTCGCCGACAAAACCGCACATGAAGATCAGGAAGGTCGCGCCACCCATGGCCTTGATGTCCAGGTTGTGGGCTTGGTGCAGGTAGCTTGGCATCCAGGTCAGCAGGCCATAGAACACGCTGTTGTAGCAGGCGTAGCCGGCGAACATGCACAGCACCGAGCGGCTTTTCAGCAGCTCTTTGAGTACCGCCTTGCGGTTGCCGTTGGCCTGGGTCGCGGCGTCGTTGGCTTGGGTGATGTAGGCCAGCTCGGCGGCGTTGACCTGCGGGTGTTCGCTGGGGTGGTTGCGGATGTACCACCAGGCCCAGATGCCTGCCGCCACGGTGCCGACACCGGCGATGATGAAGGCGATGCGCCAGGAGTCGAACCAGGTGATCAGCCCGGCGATGATGATCGCGCCAAACGCTGTGCCCAGCGGCGCGCCGCCGTCGACCAGGGTGGCGCCGCGGCCACGTTCGTTGGGGGTCAACCAAGCGCCGTTGAGTTTGGCGCCCGCCGGCATGATCGGCGACTCGGCCACGCCCAGGCCAATGCGGGTGACCAGCAGGGTAATCCAGTTGTGGGCAAAGCCGCCCAGCGCCTGGAAGGCGCCCCAGCCGATGGTGGCGACACCAATGATGTTGCGCACCTGGAAGCGGTCGAGCAGCACACCGGCCGGGATCTGCATCAGGGCGTAGGACCAGAAGAACGCGCTGAGGATCAACCCTTCAAGTGCTGGGGTGAGTTCGAACTCGGCAGAAATCAAGGGCAGGGCCACCGACAGCGACGCCCGATCGATGTAGTTGATCGCTGCCAGCAACAGCAGGATCAGGAAGATCCGCCAGCGCACGGTGGTCGGCTTGGCGGTGTCTGTGCTGGCCGTGGCGGCTGTGGCCGCCGGGTAAGGGGTGTGTTTCATGCTCATCTCACTGTTGTGATTGTTATGAAATGCCGCGGCGGCGCGGCCCTGCGCCGCCGTCGGTTCAGAGCGTCTTCACCTCGCCAGGTGAGATGGCCGAAGGCGTCCCGGCAATGCCATTGCACAGGGGGGCGCCGAAATCAGGCAGGCTGATCTCGAACACATCGCCCTCGGCGGGCTTGATCTGGTCGGCGAACGACAAGGTCGCCGTGCCGAAGAAGTGCACGTGCACATCGCCTGGGCGCAGGAACTGGGCGTACTTGAAGTGGTGATACTCCAGGTTGTCCAGCGAGTGGCACATGTTGTCCTCACCGCTGAGGAAGGCCTTTTCCCAGATCACCTGGTTGCCGCGACGAATCCGGCTGATGCCATCGAGGTGGCGGGGCAGCTCACCGACCCGCAGTTCAGGGCCAAAGGCGCAACTGCGCAATTTGGAGTGAGCCAGGTACAGGTAGTTGCGCCGTTCCATCACATGGTCGGAAAACTCGTTACCGATGGCAAAACCCAGGCGGTAGGGCTGGCCATCATCGCCGATCACATACAGGCCGGCCAGCTCGGGCTCTTCACCGGCATCTTCAGCAAAGGCCGGGCGCTGCAAGGCCTGGCCAGGGCGGACCACAATGGAGCCGTCGCCCTTGTAGAACCACTCCGGTTGTACGCCCGCGGTGCCCGGTGCAGGGCGGCCCCCTTCGATGCCCCACTGGAAGATCCGCGCGGTGTCGGTCAACGCCGCCGCATCGTCGATTTTTTGCTGGTGCATCTTGTCGCGGGTGGCAGCACTGCCCAGGTGGGTCAGGCCGGTGCCGCTGATCAGGCAATGGGCTGGGTCTTCGTGGTCCAGCGGGGGCAGTACGCGGCAGTCGCTCAGGGCCTGGCTGTAACAGTGTTGCGTGCTGTCCAGGCCGCGTTCGAGCACTTCTGCGGCCAGGCTGGTGTGGTTGCGGATCGCGGCCAAGGCCAGCTCACGCATGGAGTGGGTATCACGCACGACCTGGATCAGGTCGCCTTCGACCACGCCGACGTGGCGTTGGCCGGGTCCGGTTTCAAATTGGATCAGGCGCATGCGGGTTCCTGTGTTGTTCTTGTTGAAGATGCAGGTCACTTTAATTTTCCCCGCTGTTGCTGCCTAATGAGACCTGCTGACCCCGTGATAACTTTAAGTGATCCCCTATGCTGCCACCCCTGAGTTCCATGGCCTCGCGCCTTCGCCTGCGCCAGTTGCGGTTATTGATCAGCCTGGATGAGCTGGGCTCGATTCATAAAGCGGCCGAGGCCATGTCGATCACCCAACCGGGGGCGACAAAAGCCCTCAACGAGATTGAATCGACCCTGGGCGCGGTGCTGTTCGAGCGCACCAGCAAGGGCCTCGAGGCCAATGACCTGGGCCGTTGCGTGCTGCGCTACGCGCGCCTGATCAGTAACGACCTGGCACACCTGCGTGAAGAGATGCTGGGTATTCTGCAGGGCCATGGGGGGCGTTTGTCGGTCGGCACGATCATGGGGGCGGTGCCGATATTGGTGGAGGGGTTGGCGCGCCTGCGTGAAAGCCAGCCAGACCTGTCGGTGTCGGTAGTTGAGGACACCAGCGACCGCCTGCTCAACCTGCTCGACCAGGGCCGCCTGGACGTGGTGATCTGCCGGACCAGTGTCAGCCCGCGGCCCGCCGCCTACGACAGCGTGCCGAAACACCAGGAGCAATTGGTGCTGGTGGCCAACCCTGCACACGCCCTGGCCGGCAGCGAGACCTTGAACCTTGCGCAGTTGGCCAGTTCACGCTGGGTGGTATTCCCAGTCAACATGCCCATGCGCTTGACGTTGGAGCGCGAATTCCGCGAAGCGGGCCTGAGCTTTCCGCAATACCCGATTGAAACGTCCTCGACCTTCACCACGTTGTCGATGCTGCTGCAGGACCCGGGCTTGCTCGCTGTGATGCCGTGGGATGTGGCCAAGGTCGCACTGGACCATGGCATGCTGGTGCGCCTGCCGCTGCAGCTGAAGTCGCGCAGCGAGCCGTACGAAGTGGTCACGCGCAAGGGCGTGGAGTTGAGCCGGCCTGCGCAGATGCTGGTGAGCATTCTGATGGCATGAGCCCGCTGCACCGCTCGGGTGCAAGGGGCTTTAAAGGGTGGCAGAGCGCGGGGTCAGTCGCCGAATGGGCCGGCGACGGTGAAGGCGCCACCTTGCAGGTGCGCGCTGGCATCGTCAGTGGCAGGTTTTGGCTGTTGCTCGAGTTTTTCGCGAAAGCGCTCCGAGCTGTCCTGCGGATTGAAGCCCAGGTGCGCCGCGTAGCGGTTGTCCCACCACAGCTCGCGGTTGGCCGACACGCCATACACCACGGTGTGGCCAACGTTTTCAGCGAGCAAGGCCCGTTCTACCAGGTGCGAAAGGTCTGCATAGCTCAGCCAGGTCGAGAGCATGCGCATGTTGCGCGGTTCTGGGAATGACGAGCCGATGCGCAGGCTCACGGTCTCGATGCCGTAACGGTGGAAATAGAAGGTGGCGAGGTCTTCGCCATACGATTTCGACAACCCGTAATAGCAGTCTGGGCGACGCACAGACTGCGCATCCACCTGCTCGTCTTGCGGATAAAACCCGGTGACGTGGTTGGAGCTGGCGAACACCACCCGTGGGATCCCGTGCTTACGTGCCGCTTCATAGATATGAAAAGTGCCGCGGATATTGGCGTCGAGAATCTCTTCGAACGCACGCTCCGTGGAAATCCCACCCAAGTGGACGATGGCATCCACGCCTTGGGCAAGCGCCAGTACACCGGCCTTGTCCGCAAGGTTGCAACTGATCACTTCTTCATGGGCGCCCGCTGCGGGCGCCATCGCACTGATATCGGAAGCCCGTACGACGTTGGCGTGCGCCTGCAGGGCTTCGCGCAGGATCTGCCCGAGCCCGCCGGCGGCGCCGGTCAGCAGCAGGCGGTTGAACGGTTTGCCCTGGGTGGGCGAGGAGGGTGTGGTCATGGCGAGCGCCTTGGCGTGAGGGGTGGTTGGGGGGTAGTTGGGCGACAACGCCGGGCCACCTGGCAGGCACCCGGCAGCGCGGCATTACATGAAGTTGTACTGGATGCCCAGGCGCCAGCGGGCCTGGCGGTCGTCGGTGTAGGCGTTGACCTTGATGTCACCCACTTCCATGAACGGCGCCCATTGCTTGTTGAGCTTGTACTTGACGATCAGGTTTTGCTCGTAGTCGCTCTTCTTGTTGTCGTAGCGGATGTAGTCGGTGTCGAAATAAATGTACTGGTACTCGAAGGCCCACGGCCCTTTCGGGGTGTAGCCGAGCCAGCCTTCGAGCCGAGTGGTGTTCTGGTTGTCCTTGGCGCGGTCTGCCTTGGAGTGGTCGATCTGGTCGCGGTCGAGGTTGCGCGCGTCGTGCCGCACACGGGTGGCGACGTACCAGGTGTCGCTGATCTTGTAGTTGTACTTCAAGCCGAACTTGTAGGTGGTGGCGTCCTTGGAGCTGTCCATCTGGAACGCGGGGGTGAGGGTCGACTTGGGACTCAGCTTGTAGTTGTAGTCCACGGTGAACTCATGGCCGTTGTTGACCATGTTGTCGTACGCCACGTCCTCGCGGTCGCCGGCGGTCTTGTACTTGATCTCGGCGGCGAAGCCCAGGCCAGTGTCCATCCGGTAGTTCAGCTTGATCCGGTCGGAATGGATGCTGTCGTCTTCGGTGTAGCCGTGGCGGTAGTTGATGCTGGCCGAGTCTGCGCAGGCATAAAACGACAGGCCGAGTGTACTGACAGCAATGAGATTGCGGAGTGTGGTGTTCATTCGATCTTCTTTTCTTGTTTTTGTTGAGGTCGTTTTGAAGCGGGTGGTCACGATCGGATGCGGTAAGGGGCAGGGCGCCGCGATCAGATGCGGCAAAGTTATCGTACAACATTTCGGTTGTCTACGATTTCTTCAGTGGTTGTCGGACGACCCTCTCGGATCGCCTTTGAAATGCCTGATATAGAGGCTTTAGTGCAACCATAGGAATGCGATCGGTATCCCAAAAGAGGTAAAAAATCAGAAGGCAAAGCCATTTTTTAAAGTTTTTAAGGGGTGCTTTTCAAAAGTTGTATGATGACGTAGGATGACCTCCAGAGCGTGACTCACCCGCCACAAATCCAATAAGAAGGCTCAGACGTCCATGATCATCACTGCTGTAAACGTCCAGGTTTTTTCCTACCCCACGCGCCGCGCTGTCGACAGCGCCGGCCATGCCCACCCCGGTGACGTAACCCAGGCCAAGATGGCGCTGCTGCGCATCACCACCGAATGCGGTAACGAAGGCTATGCACTGGGTGCCCCTGAACTGATCCGCCCCTACGTGCTCGATGGTTTCGTGCGCAAAGTGCTGGTCGGCGCAAACGCCTTCGACCGCGAGAAGATCTGGCACGACCTCGCCCACTGGCAGCGCGGCAGTGCCAGCCAGTTGACCGATCGCGCCCTGGCGTTGGTCGAGCAGGCCTTGTGGGACTGGGCCGGGCGCAAGCTCAATGTGCCGGTGCACAAGTTGATTGGTGGCTACCGCGACAAAGTGCCTGCGTATGGCTCTACCATGTGTGGCGATGAGCTTGAAGGTGGCCTGTCGACCCCTGAGGAATACGGGCGCTTTGCCGAAACCCTGGTCAAGCGCGGCTATAAAGCGATCAAGCTGCACACCTGGATGCCGCCTGTGTCGTTCGCGCCCAGCGTGAGCATGGATATCAAGGCCTGCGCCGCGGTGCGCGAGGCAGTCGGCCCGGACATCGCCCTGATGATCGACGGCTACCACTGGTACAGCCGCACCGACGCCCTGATCATCGGCCGTGCCCTGGAAAAGCTCGACTTCGCCTGGTTCGAAGAGCCGATGATGGAAGACTCCGCCGAATCCTATGCCTGGCTGTCCAGCCAGTTGGACATCCCGGTACTGGGCCCGGAAAGCCTGGGTGGCAAGCACCTGAGCCGGGCCAGTTGGGTCAAGAACGATGTGTGTGACATCCTGCGTGCCGGGGTTGCCGGGGTCGGTGGCATCGCCCCATGCCTGAAGGTGGCGCACATGGCCGAGTCATTTGGCATGGATTGCGAGATCCACGGCAACGGCGCAGCCAACCTGGCCGTGGTCGGGGCGATCAAGAACTGCACCTGGTACGAGCGCGGCCTGCTGCACCCGTTCCTCGACTACGACGAAGTACCGGCCTACCTCAAGCGCCTGGTCGACCCGATGGACAAGGACGGCTTCGTGCACCTGTCGGACCTGCCGGGCCTGGGTGAAGAGATCGATTTCGACTACGTCGAGACCCACACACTGCAACGCTTCTGATTCGTGCATGGCGGCACGCGCCCTCGCGTGCCGCCCGAGAGTCCAATAACTATAAAAAGGCAATCTCACATGAGCGTTCTCCCCACATTCTGGGCAGGGGTCCTTGCTGCATCGCTGGCAATGACCTCGGTACCTGCTGCTTTCGCCAAGACGCCGGCCGACCAGTTGATCGTCGGCATGAGCATGATCAACCTGTTGTCCCTCGACCCAGCCGGTGCCACCGGGCTGGACGTTTCCGAGGTCAACGCCAACCTGTACGACATGCTGCTGGTGCAGGATGCGCAGCAACCGGACCAGCTGGTGCCGGCGCTGGCGCAAAGCTGGCAGGTCAGCGATGACCGCAAGACCCTCACCTTCAAGTTGCGCGAAGGCGTGAAGTTCCAGTCCGGCAACGCGTTCAGTGCCGAGGACGTCGCCTGGTCGCTGCAGCGCATCCTCAAGCTCAACTTGGCCCTGGCCTCGACATGGAAGGCCTACGGCTTCACGGCGGGCAACGTCGCCCAGTACATGCGCGCCAGCGATGAACACACCTTTGTCCTCGAGCTGCCGCGGCCGACCGACCCGCTGTTGGTGCTGAATACCCTGGCGACCTCGCCCAGCGCGTTCATCCTCGACCGCAAGGTCGTCCAGCAACACCAGAAGGGCGACGACATGGGCGCCGCCTGGCTGACCACCCATGCCGCTGGCAGCGGCCCGTTCATTCTTAATGACTGGCGTGCCAACGACGTGATCCTGATGAGCCGTTTCGACGGCTATTGGGGTGGCCCGGCCAAGCTCAAGCGCATCGTCATGCGCAACATGACCGAATCGCAGTCGCTGCGGCTGATGGTGGAGCGCGGCGACCTGGACCTGGCCAAGGGCATGTCCGCCCCGGACATCGAAGCGCTGGAGAAGTCCGACAAGGTGCGCACCGAGACCGTGCAGCGCGGCACGCTCTACTACGTGGCGCTGAGCGTCAAACAAAAACCCTACGACGACGCCCGCGTGCGCAAGGCCGTGCGTTCGCTGATCGACTATCAGGGCATCAACCAGACCGTCATGCCGCATTACGGCCAGCTCAATCAGCGCCCGCTGCCGCTGGGCCTGCCGGCACGCCTGGACGATCCCGGCTATAGCCTGAACGTGGCCGAAGCAAAAAAACTGCTGGCAGAAGCCGGTTACCCCAATGGTTTCAAGACCACCATCCGCGTGCTCACCGAACCCCCGTTCATCAACATTGCCTCCAGCCTGCAGGCCACCCTGGCCCAGGCCGGCATCCAGGCCACCATCGTCACCGGCACCGGCAACCAGATCTACGGCGCCATGCGCGAACGCAGTTTCGACATCCTGGTAGGCCGCGGCGGCGGCGGTGCCGAGCGGCACCCGCATTCCAGCTTGCGCACCCTGGTGTACAACCCGGACAACCGTGATGAAGCCAAGCTGAGCAACTTCCAGGGCTGGCGCACGTCGTTCTACAGCCCTGAGTTGAACACCCTCATCGAACAGGCCGAAGTCGAACCGGACAAGGCGCGCCAGTTGGCCCAGTACCAGCAGATCCAGACGTCCCTGGACGCCCAAGTGGGCGCGATTCTGCCGGTGTCGCAGATGACCGACACCGTGGTGCTGTACCACGACGTGCAGAACTATCAGGCCCACAGCGCGGCCACCACCCGTTACAAAGACGTCTACAAGTCGCGATGAGCGGGACGGGGGCGCCCGCGCCCCTTACGCCTCGGTGTTTGCTGAACGCTTTTTCAGGAGCCTGTTATGTTGCTTTCGACTGCCTCTGTGCTGGGCACGCGCGTGTCTGCCACTGCCCGACGGGCCAGCACGGTCCTGGTGACCTTGCTCGGCCTGTTGGCGCTGACATTCTTCATTGGTCGGGTGATGCCGCTGGACCCGGTGCTGGCCGTGGTCGGGCCGGACGCCGACAGCTCCACCTATGACCAGGTCTACCAGGCGATGGGCCTGGACAAGCCGATCTGGACCCAGTTCGGGCTGTACCTCAACGATTTGCTGCACGGTGATTTCGGCAATGCGCTGCTCACCGGCCACCCGGTGCTGGAGGACATCAAGCGGGTGTTCCCGGCGACCATCGAGCTGGCCACGCTGGCGATCCTGTTCGGCATCCTCATCGGCCTGCCGCTGGGTGTGGTTGCCGCCAGCAACCAGGGCAAGCTGGGCGACCATGTGGCTCGGGTGATCACGTTGTTCGGTTACTCCACGCCGATTTTCTGGGTGGGCATGATGGGCCTGCTGGTGTTCTACGCCTGGCTCGGCTGGGCGGGCGGGGCAGGGCGTATCGACCTCGCCTACGACGGCATGGTCCCGGACGTGACCGGCCTGCTGCTGATCGACACCGCCCTGGCGCGTGACTGGGAGGCGTTCAGCAGTGCCTTGCGCCACATCATCTTGCCGGGGCTGATCCTGGGCTTGAACTCGGTGGCCTATATCAGCCGCATGACGCGAAGCTTCATGCTCGAGCAGTTGTCGCAGGAATACATCATCACGGCGCGGGTCAAGGGCCTGTCGCGTCGCCAGGTGGTGTGGGGCCATGCGTTTCGCAACATCCTCGTGCAACTGCTGACCGTGGTGGCGCTGGCCTACGGCTCGCTGCTCGAAGGCGCGGTGCTGATCGAGACGGTGTTCGCCTGGCCGGGCTTTGGCCAATACCTCACCAGCAGCCTGATGCTCGGTGACATGAACGCGGTGATGGGCTGCGTGCTGGTGATCGGCCTGATCTTCGTCGCCCTCAACCTGATCAGCGATGCCCTGTACAAGGTGTTCGACCCAAGGACCCGCTAAGCCCCCAGGGGCTGCGTGAACACATTGCATAACTATAAAAAGAAGGACGCCCACATGAAGACTGCACTTCCCCCGCTGCACATGAGCCTGCTGGGTGCAATCCTGGCCCTGGCGCCGATGGCCGCCGTGCAGGCCAAGACCCCTGCCGACCAGTTGATCGTCGGCATGAGCATGGTCAACCTGTTTTCCATCGACCCGGCCAATGCGCCGGGCCTGGATGCCTCCGGGGTCAACGCCAACCTGTACGACACCTTGGTCAAGCGCGACCAGGGCAACCCGGAAAAACACCTGCCACAGCTGGCCGAACGCTGGGACATCAGCGAAGACGGCAAGCAGATCACCTTCCATTTGCGCAACGACGTCAAATTCCATTCCGGCAACCCGCTGACCGCCGAGGATGTGGCTTGGTCGCTGTACCGGGTGATGAAGCTCAACTTCGGCCTGGCCACCACCTGGAAGGCCTACGGCTACAACGTCGACAACATCCAGGCGCTGATCCGCGCCACCGATGCACAGACCCTGGTGGTCGACTTGCCACAACCGACTGACCCGCTGCTGCTGATCGACTCGCTGGCGACCTCGCCCAGTGC
Source organism: Pseudomonas kermanshahensis (assembly GCF_014269205.2). Taxonomy (NCBI): domain Bacteria; kingdom Pseudomonadati; phylum Pseudomonadota; class Gammaproteobacteria; order Pseudomonadales; family Pseudomonadaceae; genus Pseudomonas; species Pseudomonas kermanshahensis. Next base: position 2,708,539 of record NZ_JABWRY020000001.1, on the reverse strand, counting down.
GGTCATTGTCGACCGCCTAGAAGTGCTGAAGCATGAAAAAAACGGCGACCTCGGCGCCGCCTGGCTGGTCACCCATGAAGCGGGGAGCGGCCCGTTCACGCTGGCCAAGTGGAGTGCCAACGATGCGTTGGTGATGAACCGTTTCGACGGCTACTGGGCTGGCCCGGCGAAAATGAAGCGGGTGCTGGTGCGGCACATGACCGAGTCGCAATCGCTGCGCCTGATGCTCGAACGCGGCGACCTGGACCTCGCCTACGGCATGGCCGCACCGGATATCAAAGCCGTCGAGCGCTCTGACCAGTTGCAGGTGCAGCCCTTGCAGCGCGGCACCATGTACTACGTGGCGATGAGCATGAAGCAGCCGGAGTTCGCCAACCCGAAAGTACGCGAAGCCGTGCGTTACCTGATTGATTACAAAGGCATCGACGAACAGGTCATGCCGCATTACGGCATGCTCAACCAGCAACCGATGCAACTGGGCCTGGACGCGCGCCTGCCAGACCCTGGCTACCGGCTCGACGTGGCCAAAGCCAAGGCGTTGCTGAGCGAAGCCGGCTACCCGGAAGGCTTCAGTACCACGCTGCGGACGCTGTCTGAACCGCCCTTCATCGACATTGCCGCGCGCATGCAATCGACCCTGGCCGAAGGCGGCATCAAGGCCAGCATCGTCACCGGCACCGGCAACCAGGTGTACGGCGCCATGCGTGCGCGCAACTTTGAAATGATCGTGGCCCGTGGGGCCGAGCGCTATCCGCACCCGTACTTCAGCCTACGCACCTTCGTCTACAACCCCGACAACAGTGATGCCGCCGGGCTGCCCAACTTCCAGGGCTGGCGCGCGTCGTTCTTCGACCAACAGCTGAATGCGCTGATCGACCAGGCTGGGGTCGAGCGTGACGCCGGCAAGCGCCTGAACCTGTACCACCAGGCACAGCAGCGTTACGACCAACAGGTCGGCCCGATCATGATGATCTCGCAGATGACCGACACCGCCGTCAGTGCAGTGGACGTCAAGGGCTTCACCGGCGATGACGCCGAGGCGACCCGTTACCTGGGCGTCTACAAGCAACGCTGAACACTGCCGAGGGCGTCTGCGGGCGCCCCAGGTGGCCATGATTTCACATCGAGAACATGCCGATGATTGCCAACCTGTCTTCTACCGTTTCAAGCGACAAGCCGCAGGCCGACAACGCACCTGCGTCCAGTGTCGATGCGCTGTACAAAAGCAGCCTGCGGGTGCTGCGCCACCTGCTGCGCAACCCGATGACCCTGGCTGGCCTGCTGGTGGCCTTGCTGCTGGTGGTGGTCGCCGCCTTCGCGCCGTGGATCGCCACCCATGACCCGGTCGTGCAGAACCTCGCCAACGCCCTGCAGGCACCCGGTGCCGCGCACTGGTTCGGCACCGACGAGTACGGCCGCGACATCTTTAGCCGGCTGGTGTACGGCTCACGCATCACCCTGTACATCATTACCCTGGTGACCGTGATCGTCGGCCCGATCGGGTTGTTCATCGGCACGGTGTCGGGGTATTTCGGTGGCGTCGTCGACACCGTGTTCATGCGCATCACCGATATTTTCATCTCGTTCCCAAGCCTGGTGCTGGCGCTGGCGTTCATTGCTGCGCTCGGCCCTGGCCTGGAGCATGCCGTGGTCGCCATCGCGCTGACCTCATGGCCGCCGATCGCTCGCCTGGCGCGGGCCGAAACGCTGTCGCTGCGCAAGGCTGACTTTGTCGTTGCGGTCGAGCTGCAGGGCGCGTCGTCGACGCGGATCATCCTGCGCCACATCGTGCCGATGTGCCTGTCGTCGGTGATCATCCGCCTGACCATGAACATGGCCGGCATCATCCTCACCGCGGCTGCATTGGGCTTTCTTGGCCTGGGCGCGCAGGCGCCGTTGCCGGAGTGGGGCGCGATGATCTCCACCGGCCGACGCTACATGCTCGAATGCTGGTGGCTGGTGGCCGTACCGGGGGCTGCGATCATGCTGGTGAGCCTGGCGTTCAACCTGTTGGGCGATGGCCTGCGGGACATTCTCGACCCGCGTAGCGAGTAACTGGAGGCTTTATGTCGACGCTCAAACTCACTGTCGATTCGCTCAATGTGCGCTTCGTCAATGGCAAGAAAGAAATGCACGCGGTACGCGATGTGTCGTTCACCTTGGGCCGCGAGAAGCTCGCCATTGTCGGCGAGTCCGGTTCGGGCAAGTCCACCGTCGGGCGCAGCCTGCTCAAGCTGCACCCCAATAGCACGCAGATCACTGCCAAGGCCCTGCAGTTCGGCGATGTCGACTTGCTCAGTGCCAGCGAAAAGGCCATGCAGAAGATTCGCGGCCAGCGCATTTCGATGATCATGCAAGACCCCAAGTATTCGCTCAACCCGGTGGTCAAGGTGGGCGATCAGATTGCCGAAGCCTACCTGGCGCACCACAAGGCCAGCCGCAGCGAGGCCCGTGAGCGGGTCTTGCTGATGCTGGAAAAGGTCCATATCCGTGACCCCAAGCGGGTCTACAACCTGTACCCGCATGAAGTCAGCGGCGGCATGGGCCAGCGCATCATGATCGCCATGATGGTCATCACCAACCCGGAGGTGATCATCGCGGATGAGCCGACCTCGGCGCTGGATGTGTCGGTACGCCAGCAGGTGCTCAATGTGCTCGAAGAACTGGTGGTGGAACAGCAGATGGGGCTGATTTTCGTCAGCCACGACCTCAACCTGGTCCGCAACTACTGCGACAGGGTGCTGGTGATGTATGCCGGGCGGGTGGTCGAGTCGCTGGCCGCCTGCGACCTGCAATATGCCGAACACCCCTATACCCGTGGCCTGCTGGCGGCCCTGCCGAGCATGGACAACCGCCGCCCACGCCTGCCGGTCCTGCAACGCGACCCGCTGTGGCTCACCTGCTGAGGGAACTTACATGAGCATGATCCAAGCACAATCGCTGAACCTGAGTTTTGGTGTGGGCGCCGCCTGCAACCAGGTGCTGCACGATGTCGACCTGACGGTCGAAGACGGCGAGTCGTTCGGCCTAGTGGGCGAGTCGGGTTCGGGCAAGACCACGGTCTTGCGCTGCCTGGCCGGGCAGTACCGGCACTGGAACGGGGCGCTGAGCATTGCCGGCGTCCCGCTGCAGCACAAGTTGCCCAAGGAACACTTTCGCAAGGTCCAGATGGTGTTCCAAGACCCTTACGGTTCGCTGCACCCGCGGCACACCATCGACACCGCGTTGCGCGAGCCGTTGACCATTCATGGCCTGGGCGAGCGCGATGACCGCATCAACGACATCCTGGTCAAGGTCGGCTTGAACGACAGCTTCCGTTACCGCTACCCGCACCAGCTGTCAGGCGGGCAACGCCAGCGCGTGGCGATCGCCCGGGCGCTGATTCTCGAACCCCGGGTGTTGCTGCTGGACGAGCCGACGTCGGCCCTCGATGTGTCGGTGCAGGCAGAGATTCTCAACCTGCTGGCGGACCTGCGTCAGCGCGAGAAACTCACCTACCTGATGGTGACCCATGACCTGGGTGTGGTCAGCCATTTGTGCGACAAGGTCGCGGTGATGCAACAGGGGCGGATTGTCGAGCGCCTGGACAGCCAAGCCTTGAGCCAGGACCTGGCCAGCCACGACTACACCCGCATGCTGGTGCAGGCCAGCCGCGATTTCAGTGCTGAATCGCCGCGTATGGCGCTCGTCTGAAGCGACCCGGGGCTGCTGCGCAGCCCATCGCAGGCAAGCCAGCTCCCACAGGCCACCGCTGCCCGGTAGGAGCTGGCTTGCCTGCGATGGGCCGCAAAGCGCCCCCCAAGGCACAACTGTCACAGGCAAAAACAAGGAAGATAACCCCATGCCGCATGCAAACACCGCGACCACCCGATCACTGTTGACTGTCCTGGCACTCGGCTTCAGTTCACCCCTTTGGGCACTCGAAGCGCCGAGCAAAGTCCTGGTCCCGACGCTGGCCTACGACGACCAGCAGATAATCCTGGTCTGGGAGAAACCCGCCGACCCTGCCGACATCGCCGATTACCACGTCTACGCCAATGGCAAGCTGCTCGGTGGTAGCAACGCCAACAACGGGCACGTGTCCCCGGCCAAACCCTATATCGACCGCTTCTACGAGCAGGACACGCGCAATTTCCACCACCGTATCGCCATCCACAGCTACACCGCAGTTGGCCTGGCCCCCGACACTGAATACCGCTTCACCGTGCGTTCGGTGGACCACGCCGGCAAGGAATCGGCCGACAGCCCGGTAATCGTCCAACGTACGACCGCCGTGCCGGCACTGTTCGACGTGCGCCACTATGGCGCCAAGGGCGACGGCCAGACCCTCGATACTGCCGCCATCCAGAAGGCCATCGACGCCTGCACCGTCGGCTGCAAAGTGCTGCTGCCAGCAGGTACCTACAAAAGCGGCGCGCTGTACCTCAAAAGCAACATGACCCTGGAAATCGCCGAGGGCGCGACCCTGCTCGGGTCCGAGCGCGCCGAAGACTACCCCCGCGATGGCTATATCCAGTACCCGTACTCCACCACCGTACGCCCGGCCTCGCTGATCAACGCCTTGCCGCGTGACCCGCGTGCGCACCAGGCATTCGAGAACATACGCATCGTCGGCAAGGGGGTCATTGATGGTAATGGCTGGAAGCGCAACGCCGACATCGTCGATGAACGTGGCCAACCGCTGCCGTTCTACCTGCCCAGCGACAACACCCGCTACCTGCAGGACGGCGTGCTGGCCAAGGCCCAGGTCGCTCGCGCCGTGGCCGAAGGCATGAACGTCAAGGATGCCTATGGCCAAATGCGCTCGTCGCTGGTCACCTTGCGCAACGTCAAGAACGTGTTCTATGGCGGCTTCACGGTCCTCAACCCGGCTTATCACGGCATCATGAACCTGGAGACCGAGAACGTGGTGCTGGCCAACACCACGCACAAGACCTACGACGCCAACAACGGCGATGGCATCGAATTCGCCAACAGCCGCGGCGCATTGGTGTTCAACAACTTCTTCGACACCGGCGATGACTGCGTCAACTTCGCAGCCGGCACCGGCGCCGATGCGGTCAAGCAAAGGCCCCAGGAAGACGCGTGGATCTTCAACAACTACTTCCGCAAGGGCCACGGCATGGTCGTGGCTGGCAGCCACACGGGGGCGTGGATCCAGAACATCCTGGCCGAAGATAACGTGTCTGACGGCACCGATACCGGCTTACGCATGAAGAGCACCAATTTCATGGGCGGTGGCGCGCGTAATGTGGTGTTCCGTGATTCGGCGATGCGCAATACGGTCAAGCAGGCGTTCATCTTCACCCTCGACTACAACGACCCGAACGCCAAGCTGGACTACAAGAAGTCGACCATCGCCGGCCAGTTCCGCGATGTGCGGGTTAGCAATGTAACGGTCGAGAATGCCCAACTGGCGGCGATCGAGGTCAAGGGCGACAGCCTGCACGGCGCTTACCACCAAGGCCTGTCCTTCGAGCGTGTGCGTTTCAGCGGGCCGGCCAAGGCCAAGATCGATGGCTTGAAGGGCTCACGGTTCGACACGGTCCACTTCAGCGAAACCGGCAGTGCCAACCCGTGGCAGGTCAGTGCCAGCGACGGGTTGGTCTTCGAGGATGTGCAACCGGCGCCTGAAGCGGCTCACTCGCTGTAGACAGCCTGGTGTTTCTGCGCCTCGCGCAGGCGCATGCGGCTATTGCTCAAATGCAGGAACATGGCCGCACGCGCCGCATCGACCTGCTTGCTGACGATGGCGTCGAAGATTTGCTGGTGTTCGGCGTTGATCCCCGCCAGGTAGGTGCTGCGGTTGCTCTGCCCGGTATAGGCGGAGTTCATCCGGGTGCGCGGGATCAGCTTGGTGCCCAGGTGTTTCATGATGTCGATGAGGTACGGGTTGCCGGCCGCTTTGGCGATCTTCAGGTGGAACTGGAAGTCGGCGTTGGTGGTACTGCCGGACTTTTCCGGGCCTTGCAGCAACGCCTGCAACGCTTGCTCCAGCTCGTCGATGGCCTGTGGCGTGGCCCGTTCGGCGGCCATGCCTGCAGCCTGGACTTCCAGGCTTAGGCGGAACTCCAGCAGGTCGAGGACGTCGGACAACAGCACAATGGTAGCGGGCCCGACGTTGAAGCCTTCGGGTGCCGGCATGTCGAGGACGAAGGTGCCGACGCCATGCTGGGTCTCGACCAGGCCTGCCGCCTGCATGCGCGACAACGCATCACGCACTACCGAGCGACTGACGCTTTCGGCGGCCATGATCTGCGTTTCGGTGGGCAGTTTGTCGCCGCGTTTGAGGGTGCCGTCACGCATGCGTTGGGCAAAGCGTTCGACCAACGATTCGGCCAGGCGGCGAGGTTTGATTCGGGCAATAGCCGTGAGGTCAGACATCATCGTGCTCTTGTGAGATCAGCGGGCATTATAGTGCGTTTTGACGTAAAACTGCGGTTACAATCGTTCATCGTCTGGTTTTTGAATGGATCCTCTGATGGAGCGTGTCAACCCTGAACGACGTGTCAGCCTGGCCCAGCAACTGGTGCTTGAACTGTCACGTAGCATACTGGCCGGCGAGCTACCGGCGGGCACCAAGTTGCCGACCGAACAAGCCTTTACCGAGGCGCGCAAGGTCAGCCGTACCGTGGTTCGCGAAGCGATGTCGCGGCTGCAGGCAGAGGGCCTGGTCGAGACCCGCCGAGGCATCGGCACGTTCGTGGTCGACACCACCCGGCCAGGCGACTTTCAGGACAGCCAGCACGAGAAGGGCAGCGCCCTCGATGCGGTGGCGCTCATCGAATTGCGCTTGAGCCTGGAGGTGGAGTGCGCTGCGCTTGCTGCGCAGCGTGCTACGTCAAGCCAGTTGCAGGCCATTGCCGACGCCCTGGGCGAAGCCAATGCTGTGGGGCCGTTGCACCAGGACAGCACGCGCATCGTATTCGAGTTTCACCTGCAAATTGCCCTGTGCACCGGCAACAGCTTCTTTATCGATGCCATGCGCCACCTGGCCGATACCCTGATGCGTGGCGCGCAGAGCAACGTTACCCAACAGCAACGCGCACAACAGGTGCGTGAGCGCGAGCAGATTTATGCTGCACTCGCGCACCAGGACGCCGATGCCGCCCGGGCAGCGATGCGGCTGCACCTGACCAACGAACTGCACCGTGCGCAACAAGCGGCCCAGCCCCCGGCGTAAAAACTCTGAATTTTCCCGTGGTGGGCGCAGTCGACCGTGTATAGCCCACTGACGGAGTACGCACATGTCTCGCCCCGATGAACCCAAGCCTTACACACCTACCGAAATCGACGACACCGAAGACCGCATGGGCAGTGTCCATGAGCTGGACTTCAGTGACCGTCACGACGAACGCGAAGGGCGGGTGGGCGACGAACGACCTGCCCGTGAAGACGAGCATGAGTTTCCACCACAGCGCGTCGCCGAAAGTGGCATGACCGGCGGCGAAGCGTTGAGCGACAGCCTGCACGAAGACAACGTCACCTATGACGACATGAGCCCGGATACCTTGCTGGACGAGACCGGTGCTCGCGACCCGTTTGAAGAGGGTGACGGCGAAGGGCCGGCAGACCAGTCGTTGCGGCAAGTCAATGCTAACGAGATTGGCGGTGGTTTTGGGCTGGATGAGGCTGAACTGGCGCGTTCGGCGCCATTGGACGGTGAGCCGTGGACCGATGATGTGGTTGATGAGGAAGATAAGTCCTAATTGATCGGGGCCGCTGCGCGGCCCATCGCCGGCAAGCCAGCTCCTACAGGAGAGCGAGATTCCTTGTAGGAGCTGGCTTGCCGGCGATGGGCTGCGCAGCAGCCCCAATTCCCCGCGCCGATGCCCTGTAGAGCGCTAGGCCGGATTATCACGCTGGCGCATGGCCTTGGCGCGTTTCTCCAGAATCAGGTACGTGATGACTGCCAACAGCAGCGGAAGCAGGTAATACAGCGTGCGATACCCCAGCAATGCTGCTACCAGCGTACCCTGTTGCATCTGGCCATGCAGCAACGCCAGAAACACCGTCTCAAGCACGCCAAGCCCGGCCGGGATGTGCGCAACCACGCCGGCCACGCAACTGATCAGCAGTATCCCGAGGATCGATGGGTAGAAGGCTTCGCCAGGCAGCAACCAGAAGATCAGCAAGGCCATCAACGCCCAGTTGCTGGCGCCAAGGGCAACCTGGGCCAGCGCCAGACGCCAGCCAGGCAAGGTGACTTCGTGATCACGCCATTGCCAGGTGCGTTTTTTCGCAAAGCCGCAGGCCAGCAAGTAGCCGATGGCGATTGCCAGCAAGCCAAACCCGATCAGTTGCAACCCCGTTGCCCCGACTGCCCAACTGTCCGGCAGGTCCACCAGGCGCAGGGCGAATACCGTACCCGCCAACAACATGTAGCCCATCCAGTTGGTGAGTAAGCCAAGGGTCAGGATGCGGGTGATCGTCGCGGTATCCAGACCTAGCCGGCCGTACAGCCGATAACGCAACGCGACGCCGCCCACCCAGGTGGTGAAGTTGAGGTTGAAGGCATAACAGACGAATGCCACAGGCAACACCTGCCTGGCAGGCAGGTTGTGGCCTGTATAGGCACGCGCCAGCAGGTCGTAGCTGGCAAACGTCAGGTAGCTGAACAGCGCAACCGCCAACCCGATCGCCAGAGTGCCAGGCTTGTAGGCCAGCAGCGACTGGCGCACCTCGTCCCAGTCCAGGTTGCGCGCCAGCATGAACAGCAAGGCTGGAATCAACAAAAGGAAGAGCAAGGTGAACAGGCGCTTGGCCCAGATTTGCCAACGTTTACGCGCCATCACGTCTGGCCCTCATGCATATCGCCGTGGGCTTCTACCTCCGGCTGCACCGAGCGCAGGCGCTGGCGGTGCGCCGGGAACCAGCCGGCAATGCGCGGAAAGTGACGTATGGCGTGGAAGCACAGGAAAATCAGCGGCGCACGCCACCAGTAACCGCGAACCATCCGCTCCAAGGTGACGGCCTTGCACTCTTCGCTGGCCAGCGACTGCAGGTGCTGATGCAATTGTTGGTTGAAGCCGTGATCGCGGATGAACAGGTTGGCTTCAAGGTTCAACGACAGGCTCAAGGGGTCGAGATTGCTCGAGCCGACAGTGGCCCACTGGTCATCGACCAGCGCGACCTTGCCATGCAAAGGCCGGCTGCAGTACTCGTGAATGTGCACACCATCGCGCAGAAGATAGTTGTACAACAGCCGGGACAAGGCCCGCACCCAGCGCATGTCTGGCTGGCCTTGCAATATTAAGGTCACATCCACCCCACGCCTCGCCGCGTTGCGCAGCTCCCGCAGCAACCGGTAACCCGGAAAGAAATAGGCATTGGCCACCACGATACGCTGCCGGGCAGCGCGGAAGGCTTGCAGGTACTGGGCTTCGATGGCCGTTCTGCGCTGGCCATTGTCGCGCTCGACCAGCAGGGCAGTGATAGCCCCGGTGGGCTCGGTGACAGGACGCACCTCACTGGGTGGCTGCAGCACGGGGGACATCAGGCGACGGCTGGTGGCATGCACCTGCGCGACCACCGGGCCGGTAACCTCCACGGCATAGTCCTGCTTGGCCATGGAGCCGTAGTCGCCCAGGTGATCGGCACTGTAGTTGATACCGCCGATGAACGCGCGCTGCCCATCGATGACCACGATCTTGCGGTGCAGGCGGCGGAACAGGTTGGTGCGCATGCCCACCAGCCGGGGCTGCGGGTCGAAGGCATGAAAGTTGACGCCGGCTTCGGTCATGGCCGAGATGAACGTGTCGGGCAGGTCGGCAGTGCCGTAACCATCGACCGCCACTTCGACGCGCACGCCGCGCTGCGCGGCGTCTATCAGCACCTGCTGCAACTGCTGGCCGACCTTGTCATCGAAGATGATGAACGTCTCCAGCAGGATTTCCTCCCGCGCCTGGGCCATCGCTTCAAACACGCGCGGGTAATACTCTTCGCCGTTGATCAACAGCTGCACGCTGTTGCCCTCTAGCCAAGGTCGGTTCATAGGCTGATCTCCGCAGTGAGGGGGGCATGGTCGGAAAGGTGCGACCATGGGTACTTCGACAGCACCTGCGCCTTGCTCGGCATGGCATTGCGCAGGTAGATGCGGTCAAGCCGCAACAGCGGCAAGCGCGCTGGAAAACTGCGCGCCGGGGTGCCGAAACGCTCGCCAAAGGCTTCAACCAAGTGTTCGGACAGCGCCACATCCGCTTTTAGGCGCCAGTCATTGAAATCGCCGGCAATGATCACCGGCGCATCGGGCGGCAAGCTGTCGAGCAGCTCCAGCAACAGGCGTACCTGGCGCTGGCGGTGTGATTCTCGCAGGCCCAGGTGCACGCACACTGCATGCACCTCTTTATGCCCAGGCACCTCTAGGCGGCAATGGAGCAGGCCACGCTGCTCATTGCCGTCGATGGATACATCCCGGTTGTCGAACTGGCTGATGGGGAATTTCGACAGCAAGGCATTGCCGTGGTCGCCATGGGGGTACACAGCGTTACGACCATAGGCGAACTGCGGCCACATGCTGTCGGCCAGAAACTCGTACTGCGGCGTTTCCGGCCAGGCTGCGTGGCGCTCGGCATGCTGCTGGTGGCTGCCGTGCACTTCCTGCAGAAACACCAGGTCGGCGCCCGTGGCGCGCACGGCCTCGCGCAGCTCAGGCAGGATGAAACGCCGGTTGAAGGGGGTGAAACCCTTGTGCACGTTGAGGGTCAGCACGGTCAGCGTTTGCACCGTGGTGACGTTGTCGATGATGCAACGCGGTGTGGGCAAGGTCTTGTTCATAGCTCAACCTCCGGCTCGACACCGGGTTCGGTGAGCAGGTCATAGTCCAGCTTCAACTTCTCCAAAAGGCGCCGGGCATCGTAGGGCGCGTGGACCTTCTGGTCGTTGTCGAAGTAGCAGTAGATATCACGCGTGGCACGCTTGGGCGGTGCGCCGGGTAGCACGGTGTGTGCGTCGTCTGCCTGGCTGCCTTGGCTCCATCGCAGAATGCGCTGTTTCCAGCGGCGCAAGGCCTGCGCCGTGTAGCCACTGCTGTAGAGCTCCACATCACCGTGCAGGCGCATGTAGACGAAATCGGCCGTGACATCTTCGACATAGGGCCATTTCCCTGCACTGTCAGCCACGACCAATGCCACGCGGTGTTTGCGCAACAGCTTCACGAAGGCTTCGCACAGAAAGCTCTCGTGGCGGATTTCTACGGCGTGGCGCAAGCGTGCGTTGCCTCTGATTTCGGTGCCGCCATTGCCCTTGAGCCGCTCGTCACACCCTTGTGCGCATTCGCGCGCCGCTTTTCGGTTACGCGGCAGCAGCGCCAGAAACTGTGCAAAGCGTGCTTCGTCGAACTTCATGTTGGGTGGGAACTGCCACAGAAACGGACCCAGCTTGTCGCCCAGTAACAAAGGCCCGGAAGCAAAGAAATTGGCCACCGGCGCTTCGATGTCCTTGAGCCGCCGTACATGGGTGATGTAGCGCGGTGCCTTTACCGAGAATACAAAGCCGTCCGGCGTCTCCTCACGCCACCCCAGATACCGTTCAGGCGTCTGCAGGCTGTAGAACGAGCCATTGATCTCGATGCTGTTGACTGCCCGCGAGGCGAACGCGAGTTCACTGTCCTGGCGCAGCCCTTTGGGGTAGAAATCCTTGCGCCAAGGGCCATAGCGCCAACCTGATATACCAATACGGATCTCGCTCACGCTGCCTTCCTCATTGCCAGCTTTTTGAGAGGTCGCTCTGAAAGTGCGACTGATGCGCGGCCGTGAGGTTCAGCACGGTTGACCAACGGGGAATGCACGCAGAGTTGAACTTTGCCGCGGTTGGCGTCTCCACCGCATAGCGGGTGCAAAAGACGACTACACCCCATGACGGATTGGCCATTCACCGGCATGAACCGCCAACCCTGGAGGCAACCATGGCCAGACACATCATCCATTTCACCGGGCCGATCAACTCATCCACCTGCGGCAACCTGATCAACACCTGTTCGCGCGCCATGCAGCAGGGCGCACAGCTGCTGCAACTGAACATCGCGACCATGGGCGGGGAGTGCAGCTACGGGTTTACTTTGTACAACTTCCTGCGGGCGCTGCCGATTCCGCTGCATACCCACAACCTGGGGACGGTGGAATCCATGGGTAACATCCTGTTTCTGGCGGGCGAGCATCGCACCGCCTGCGCGTTCAGCAAGTTCTTGTTTCACCCTTTCCATTGGACGCTGCACGGTTCGGTCGACCACGCCAGGATGGCCGAATACGCCATGAGCCTGGATTACGACCTACGGCTGTACGCTCAAATCGTGGCAGAGCGAACCCAAGGCAGTTCCGAAGTGCTGGACGTGCCCCGTTACCTGATGGCCTACCCGCGGATACTGGGGCCGGAGGAAGCACTGGAGAGCGGGCTGATCCATGCCATCGACGAACTGCCGATCGAGTCCGATTCCACCCAGTGGAGCGTGCATGCCTAATGCCGCCACGCAAGCATTTGGCCTGGTGGCGTTTGGCACCACCCGTCAGCCGTGTGCAATTCGATTGAGCATTGCCCGTATTTGCTGGCTCGGAATCAAGGTACGGCCCAGCAACCTTTCCATCGCAAGGAGATACGACATGGCGCGTGATCAAGAACGTACCAGCCAGCGCGGCGGCACCAAGGAAACCAACTCGGGCAATTTTGCCAACGACCGGGAGAAAGCCTCCCGGGCCGGGCACAAAGGCGGCAAGGTGTCGGGTGGCAACTTCGCCAATGACCGTGAACGCGCCGCTGAGGCCGGCCGCAAGGGTGGCCAGAACAGCCATGGCGGCGGACGGCGATCGTAACGATTGTCCTAGGTTGGCAAATTTTTTGAATTTTCTGGCACTGCCCAGATCAATCAAAAGGTCATCCATGGAGAAGAGGAGGCCCCTGCGATGCCTGGTCCACAGCTGTACATCATCGACTACCAACTGCATGGCCAACCGCGCAGTTTCATCATCCGCCTGGAACGGTTGGACAATGCCGAGGCCTGGCATTGGGCCAGCTGTGATGCGGGCATCGGCATCATTCCGAAATTCGGGCGGGAAAAGATCAAGAAAGTCAGCAGGCCAATGGCCGAACGGTATGGGATTACCGCCGTGAGCTGGCGTATTTCCGGGAGCAAGCCCAATCAATCGGTGGGTGACCCAGCCGTGGTGGGTTGATGAATGAATGAGCGATGGGCTGCGAGGCAGCCCATCGTTTGGCAGGTAGGCTACTCAGTCAACCTTCTTCAATACCAAGGTCAGAATGTCATAGCTGGCCACCAGCTCCCCCAGCTGGTTGGTAACCTCAACGTCCCACGCCACCACGCCTTGCGGCTGCCCCAACGGGCTAGCCTTGCCCTGGTCGATCTTGCGCTTGCAGGTCAGGCGGGCCTGGATCGTGTCGCCAATGCCTACGGGGTTGATGAAGCGCAGGGTATCCAGGCCGTAGTTGGCCAGCACCGGGCCGGCGCCAGGGGATACAAACAGGCCCGCTGCTGCCGACAGCACGAAGTAGCCATGGGCGATACGCTTGCCAAACTGCGATTCCTTGGCGGCGATCTCGTCGAAGTGCATGTAGAAGTGGTCACCCGACAAGCAGCCGAAGTTGACCAGGTCTGCCTCGGTCACCGTACGGCGGTGGGTTAACAGCGACTCGCCGATACGCAAGTCCTGGAAGTAGCGACGGAACGGGTGCACTTCGCTCTCGATCACTTCTGCGCCGCGCACGTACTCGCCCGTTACCGCCGTGAGCATGCTCGGTGAGCCTTGTACGGCCGCACGCTGGAGGTAGTGCTTGACTGCGCGCAGGCCGCCCAGCTCTTCACCGCCACCCGCGCGGCCGGGGCCGCCGTGCTTGAGTTGCGGCAGCGGCGAGCCATGCCCAGTGGATTCCAGCGCGGCTTCGCGGTCCAGCACCAGCAGGCGGCCGTGCCAGGCAGCCGCCACGGGGATGGCTTTGGCGGCAACGGCGCGGTCGGCAGTGACCAGGGTCGCCACCAGGCTGCCCTTGCCGCGGGCAGCCAGGGCCAGGGCTTCGTCAAGGTCATCGTAGGCCATCAGCGTGCTGACCGGCCCGAACGCTTCGATATCGTGCGCACCGCCTTCAGCATGCGGGTCGCGGGCCTGGAGCAGGGTCGGCGCAAAGAACGCGCCCTCGGCAACACCCTCACCACGCGGCGCGAAACCGTCACTGGCGCCGAACAGCTGGTCGCAGCTCTGCAGCAGGCTGCGTACACGCTCGCCGACGTCGCGCTGCTGGTCATGCGAGGCCAGGGCGCCCATGCGCACGCCTTCCACTGAAGGGTCGCCCACCACCACCTTGCTCAGGCGCTCGCGCAGGCGGGTAGCGACGACATCGATATGCTTGGCTGGGACGATGGCGCGGCGGATGGCGGTGCATTTTTGCCCGGCTTTGGTGGTCATTTCGCGGACCACCTCCTTGATGTACAGGTCAAACTCTTCGCTGTCCGGGGTCACGTCCGGGCCGAGAATCGCGCAGTTCAGCGAATCCGCTTCGGCGGTGAACGGTACCGAGTTGCGGATCAGGTTCGGCGTCACGCGGAGTTTGGCGGCGGTATCGGCGGAGCCAGTAAAGGTCACTACATCTTGCCCCTGCAAGCGGTCGAGCAGGTCGCAGGTGCTGCCGATCACCAACTGCAAGCTGCCGTCGGGCAATAGGCCCGACGCGTTCATCAGGCGCACCACGGCTTCAGTCAGGTAACTGGTCGAGGTAGCGGGCTTGATGATGCACGGCATGCCGGCCAGGAAGGTCGGGGCAAACTTCTCGAGCATGCCCCAGATCGGGAAGTTGAACGCATTGATGTGCACGGCGACCCCAGCACGCGGCACCAGGATATGGCTGCCAGCAAAGTGGCCTTGCTTGCCCAGCGGTATTGCAGGGCCTTCGTGCACCAGGTTGCCGGAGGGCAGTTCGCGGCTGCCGATGCCGGCATAGGCGAACAGTGTGGCGTTACCGCCTTCGATGTCGATCCAGCTGTCGGCGCGGGTGGCGCCACTGTGGTGGGACAAGGCGTAAAGCTGCTCTTTGCGCTCGGCCAGGTACAAGGCCAGGGCCTTGAGGCGGGCGGCGCGCTGTTGGAAGTCCATGGCCATGAGTGCGGCCAGGCCACGGGCGCGGGCAAAGTCCACGGCTTCGGCGAAATCCGGGCGCTCTTCATGGCTGTAGGCCAGAACGTGACCGTTCAAGGCGCTGCGCAGGGCCTGGGCGCCGTGCTGGCCGATCCAGCGACCGGCAATGAAGCTTTGCAGGGTTGGGGCGTCAGACATGCTGTTCTCCATGCTGTTCTAATGGGGGAAGGGCGCTATTACCACAGCGCCAAGGTGTAGCCGATGATCAGGCGGTTCTCGTCCACGGCATTGGTCAGGCCATTGCCGGAACGGAAGGTGACGTTGCGCCAGCGCAGGCTGACGTCTTTGAACGGGCCGCTCTGGATGACGTAGGTGAGGTCGGTGTCGCGTTCGCGCTCACGGCCGTTGCTGACCGTGGCGGTCTCGGCGTGGCGGCCGTCGGTGTAGCGGGTCATGAAACTCAGACCCGGGATGCCCATGGCGACGAAGTCGTAGTCGTAGCGCACCTGCCAGGAATCGAGCCCGGCGCGGGTGAAGGTGTTGTAGGTCACCAGGTTGACCGTGAACGGGTCGCCGCCGTTGACGAAGGGGAAGGCGCTGTCGCCGGACATCTGTTGCCAGGTGGCGGTGAACTTGTGCGCCCTGACGCCGAGGGTGAACATGGCGTTGAAGTTACGGTTGTCGATGTTGCCGGCGCGTTCGGCGCCGTCGTTACGGCTGTCGAAATAGCGCAGGTCGCTGCGCAGGCTCAGGCCTTCGCCCAGTGGGCGGGTATCGACCAGGCCGACGAACTGCTGGCGGTAGATGTCTTCGAGCTTGGCGTAGTAATAGCTGACGCTGGTCTGCGGGGTGATGGCGTAGCTGCCGCCGCCGAAATCCAGGTGGTCGCTGCTGGCTGCGCCGTAGCCCATGTCGTCGCGGCCGGACGAATCGCGCAGGTTGGCCTTGGTGAGGCGCCCGGCGTTGACGGTGAGGCCATTGAGTTCCTGGCTGGTCAGCAGGCCGCCCTGGAACGTGGAAGACAACAGACGGGTGTCGTTGTACACCACCACCGGCAGGATCGGCTGCAGGGTGCCCAGGCGCAGGGTGCTCTTGGAAACCCGTGCTTTACCGGTCAGGCCCAGCTCGCTGTAGTCATCGACAGGCTCGTGGCTGTTCGGGCCAAAGGGCAGCAAGCCGGTGTTGCGGCGGTCGCGGCTGGAGTCAAGCTTGAGACCCAGTTGGCCCATGGCGTCAACGCCGAAGCCCACCGGGCCTTCGGTAAAACCGGACTCCACGCGGGCGGTAAAGCCTTGGCCCCATTCCTCGGCCTTGGCCTGCGGAGCATTGCTCTGGCGGAAATCGCGGTTGATGTAGTGGTTGCGCAGTTCCAGGCGTGCATGGCTGTCGCTGACGAAGTCGGCCATAGCCGGCAAGGGCAGGGCGAGCGTGGCAAGCCAAGCGGCAGAAGAGAAGCGAGTGCGGTTCATTGTTGTTGTACCCGACATGGTTATTCTCGAAATCAGTGCTTGCTGGCGCCGGCAGCGCCGATACCGGTCATGGAGCGAATGAACTGCGCCAGGTAGCGACCACGCTCCTCGCTGGCACGCGCGGAGGTGTCGGTGACCGAGAACACCCAGGCGCCGAAAAACGCCAGGCTCATCGAGAACAGCGCCGGGTTGCTGTAAGGGAACAGCGCCTGTTCGTTGTGCAGCACGTTGACCCACACTGCCGGGCCGAGTACCACCAGCACCACGGCCGAGAGCAAACCGGCCATGCTGCCGCACACTGCACCACGGGTGGTCAGGCCCTTCCAGAACATCGAGAGCAGCAGCACCGGGAAGTTGACCGATGCAGCCACGGCCAGTACCAGGCCTGAGAGGAAGGCGATGTTCTGCGACTCGAACACCAACCCCAGCACCACTGCCAGCAAGCCGATCACCAGGGTGGCGATACGTGAGACACGCATTTCTTCCTGTTCAGTGGCCTGGCCTTTGCGTACCACGCAGGCATAGAGGTCGTGGGAAACCGCCGAAGCGCCGGACAACGCAAGGCCCGCCACTACCGCAAGAATGGTGGCGAAGGCCACGGCAGAGATGAAACCCAGGAACAGGTTGCCACCCACTGCCTGGGCCAAGTGCACCGCGACCATGTTGCCGCCGCCGATGATCGCGCCTGCCGCATCGCGGTAGGACGGCTCGGTGCCGACCATGACGATGGCGCCAAAGCCGATGACGATCAGCAGCAAGTAGAAGTAGCCGATGAAACCGGTGGCGTAGAACACACTCTTGCGCGCTTCCTTGGCATCGCTGACGGTGAAGAAACGCATCAGGATATGCGGCAGGCCGGCAGTGCCGAACATCATGCCCAGCCCCAGGGAAATCGCATCGATCGGGTTCGACAGCAAGCCACCCGGCGCCATGATCGCCTGGCCCTTGGCATGCACGGCCACGGCGCTGGCAAACATCGCTTCGGTGCTGAAACCAAAGTGTTTGAGCACCATGAACGCCATGAAGCTGGTGCCGGACAGCAGCATCACGGCCTTGATGATCTGCACCCAGGTGGTTGCCAGCATGCCGCCGAAGGTCACGTAGGCGACCATCAGCACCCCGACCAGCATCACCGCGTACAGGTAGCTGATGCCGAACAACAGCTCGATCAGCTTGCCGGCCCCTACCATCTGGGCCACCAGGTACATCAGCGCGACGACCAAGGTG
Source organism: Pseudomonas kermanshahensis (assembly GCF_014269205.2). NCBI lineage: Bacteria > Pseudomonadati > Pseudomonadota > Gammaproteobacteria > Pseudomonadales > Pseudomonadaceae > Pseudomonas > Pseudomonas kermanshahensis. The sequence continues at coordinate 2,690,766 of NZ_JABWRY020000001.1, read as the reverse complement.
CCGAATGCCGAGGTCAGGCGGACTGGGGTTTGCGCCAGGCGGTAGGACACGACGTCGGCAAACGTGTACTTGCCCAGGTTGCGCAGGCGTTCGGCGATCAGGAACAGGATGATTGGCCAGCCGGCCAGTACGCCCAGGGCGTAGAGCAAGCCGTCGTAGCCGTTCATGAACATCATGGCCGAGATGCCCAGGAAGGACGCGGCGCTGATCATGTCGCCAGCGATCGCCAAGCCGTTCTGCATGCCGGTCAGGCCGCCGCCAGCGGTGTAGAAGTCACTCGCCGAGCGGGTCCGCAGTGCGGCCCAGCGGGTTACCAGCAGGGTGAAGCAGACAAACACCATGAACATCGAAATGGCAGTCCAGTTCATTGCGCGCACTCCTGCTTGACCTTGTCGTTCAGCGGGTCGAGCACGTTGTTGGCGCGGTGCACGTAGATGCCGGTGAGGGCGAACGACAGCAGCACCATGAGCACGCCCACCAGCATGCCAACGGTGGTCACGCCACCGCTGAGCGATTGGCCGAGGGTGCTGGGGGAGAACGCCACCAACAGGACGAAGCCGTAGTAGATCACCAGCATGGCCAGGGTCAGGGTGCCGTTGAGGCGACGTTTGCGCCGGACCAGGTGCTGGAAGTCGGGGTGGTTGGCGATGCTTTCTATGCGTTCGGGGGTCATGGCAAGCGATCTCTTGGTGTTGTAGTTGTTTTTGAGGTCACACAGGTGTTGCGGTGGTGCTTAGGGCCTCTACGCGGGCCAGGTATCAGAGCTGGTCGAAGTCGAGCACCACTTTGTCGCTCACCGGGTAGGTCTGGCACGACAGCACATACCCCGCCGCCACTTCGTAGTCTTCCAGCGCATGGTTGCTGTCCATCTCGACCTCGCCTTCGATCACCCGGCACTTGCAGGTCGAGCACACGCCGGCCTTGCACGAGTACGGCAGTTCGGCGCCGATGGCGTTGCCGGCGTCCAGCACGTTCTGGCTGTTGCGCGGCAGGTCGAAGCTCAGCGCCCGGCCATCGCTGATCACGGTGATATGGCTGAGCGCCGAATCCATCTGGCGCGCAGCTTCACGGGCTTCGCGGCGCGCTTCGCTGCCCGCGGCGGCGAACAGTTCGAAGTGGATCCTGTCCTTGGCCATGCCGTTGGCCTGCAGGCTGTCACGCACGGTTTCAGTCATGGCCTGAGGGCCGCAAATGAACGCAGCGTCCAGCGTGGCGACGTCCAGCCAACGGGAGAACAGCTGGCCGCATTTGTCGGCATCGATCCGGCCGTTGTACAGGTCGACGTCCTGCTGTTCGCGGCTGAACACGAAAATCAGGTTCAGGCGGTCCAGATAACGGTTTTTCAGGTCTTCGAGCTTGTCGCGGAACAGCGCACCGGAGCTTGAGCGGTTGCCGTAGAGCAGGGTGAAACGGCTGTGCGGTTCTGTTGCCAGGGTGGTGGCGATGATCGACAGGATCGGCGTAATGCCGCTGCCGGCGGCAACGCCCAGGTAGTGGCCTTCGCGGGCGGGGTCGAGCGGCACGAAGAAGCTGCCCGACGGCGGCATCACCTCCAGTTGCTGGCCAGCCTTGAGCACTTCATTGGCAAAGGCCGAAAAACGCCCGCCTGGCACGCGCTTGACAGCCACACGCAGCTCGCCGTCCTGCACGGCGCTGCAGATCGAATAGGAACGACGCACTTCTTCGTCATCCAGCTGGGTACGCATGACGAGGTACTGGCCCTGGGTGAAGCGGAATTGCGTCTGCAGGTGCTCGGGTACGTCAAAGACGATGGACACGGCGTCGCGGGTCTCGTTGCGTACTTGCTTGATGGTCAGGCTGTGAAACTGGCTCATGGTGTTCTCCACGGCTCAAATGCATTTGAAATAGTCGAATGGCTCCAGGCACTCGCGGCAGCGGTACAGCGCCTTGCAAGCCGTGGAGCCGAACTGGCTGAGCAGTTCGGTATGCGCGCTGCCACACTGCGGGCAGCACACTTGGGGCGCCTCACCGAGCAGGCTGCGCTTGCTGGTGCTGCCTTCGGGCGGCGCTATGCCATAGGCGCGCAAGCGTTGGCGGCCCAGGTCGCTGATCCAGTCGGTGCTCCAGGCCGGGGTCAAGCGCCGCTCCAGTGCGGGGGCAGCAAAACCGGCCTGTTGCAGCGCGTCACGGATATCGGCCTCGATCACCTCGGTCGCCGGGCAACCGGAATAGGTTGGCGTGACGACCAGGTGCAGGTGGCCGGCGCGCCAGTCCAGGTCGCGGACAATGCCCAGGTCAACCACGCTCACCACCGGCACTTCCGGGTCCATGACCTGCTCCAGCACCGCCCAGGCCCGGGCCAGGTCGTCGCCTCGGGCGGCACGGGCGCCGAGGTCGCTGGCGATCAGCTCACCAGGTCGCATCGGGGTAGGCCCGTGGCAGGAACTGCATTTCGGCCAGCAACAGCCCCAGGTGCTCGGTGTGCAGGCCTTTGCGACCGTCCAGGTAGAAATAGCTGGCGGCTTTGGGCAGCGGCAGCTCGACCGAGTCGAAAATCGCGCTTACCTGCTTGAGCCAGGCCGCGCCGACGGCGGCCGGGTCAGCAGCGATTCCGGCTTCGGCCAGCTGAACTTCGCTGTCGCTACCCGCGGTCAGTTCAACGGTGAAGCGCCACAGCGCTGGGATGGCGTCTAGCATGCGCCGACGGCTTTCGTCGGTGCCGCCGCCCAGGCGTTGCACCCACTCACCGGAACGACGCAGGTGGTAGGTGACTTCCTTGAGTGCCTTGGCAGCAATGCCGGCGATACGCTCATCACGGGACGCAGCCAGGCCCTGCAGTACCGCGAAGTGCCAGGCGTCGTATAAAAACTGCTTGGTCATGGTCACGGCGAAGTCACCATTGGGTTGTTCGACCAGCAGCAGGTTGCGGTAGGCGCGTTCGTCACGGCGGTAGGCAAGGGCATCGGCGTCACGGCCGTCGTCGAGCAATTCGGCGGCGTAGTCCAGCCAGTTGCGGGCTTGGCCGACCAGGTCGAGGCCGACGTTCATCAAGGCCAGTTCTTCCTCGATGGCCGGTGCGTGGCCGCACCATTCACAGAGCCGCTGGCCCTGCACCAGGGCACTGTCGCCCAGGAGCAGCAAATAGGGGATAAGCGCTTCTTTATGCATGACCAACCTCACATGTGTCCGACTTCGTCGGGCAGCTCGTAAAAGCTGGCATGGCGGTAGACCTTGTCGTCCGAGGGGGCGAACAGCGGGTCTTTCTCGTCAGGGGAGGAGGCGGTAATCAGCGCCGATGGCACCACCCACAGGCTCACGCCTTCGCTGCGGCGGGTGTACAGCTCACGGGCATTCTCGATGGCCATGGCGGCGTCGGCGGCATGCACGCTGCCGACATGCTTGTGGTTCAGGCCGTGCTTGCTGCGCACGAACACTTCGTAGAGGGTCCAGACAGACATTTTCGATCTCCGCATCAATCGCCGCTCAGGCGGCGTTCTTGTTCTGTTGCTTGCGCGCATAGGCCACGGCGGCCTCGCGTACCCAGGCGCCGTCCTCGATGGCCTTGCGCCGGGTGGCGACACGTTCCAGGTTGCAGGGGCCGTTGCCCTTGATGACTTCGTAGAACTCGTCCCACTGGATGTCGCCGAAATCGTAGTGGCCGCGGGCTTCGTTCCACTTCAGGTGCGGGTCTGGCGCGGTGCAGCCGAGCAGTTCGAGCTGTGGCACGGTCTGGTCGATGAAGCGCTGGCGCAGCTCATCGTTGGTCTGGCGCTTGATCTTCCAGGCCATCGACTGAGCGCTGTTGGGGGAGTGCTCGTCACTGGGGCCAAACATCATCAACGACGGCCACCACAGGCGGTTGATGGCGTCCTGGACCATGTCCTTCTGAGCCTGAGTGCCGTGGCGCATCATGGTCAGCAGCAGCTCGTAACCCTGGCGCTGGTGGAAGCTCTCTTCCTTGCAGATGCGGATCATGGCGCGGGAGTAGGGGCCGTAGGAGGTGCGCTGCAGCACCACCTGGTTGACGATCGCAGCGCCATCGACCAGCCAGCCTACGGCGCCCATGTCGGCCCAGCTCAGGGTCGGGTAGTTGAAGATGCTCGAGTACTTGGCCTTGCCGCTGTGCAGCTTGGCGATCTCTTCGTCGCGGTCGGCGCCGAGGGTTTCCATGGCGCTGTACAGGTACAGGCCGTGGCCGGCTTCGTCCTGAATCTTGGCCATCAGTTGCAGCTTGCGTTTCAGGCTTGGGGCGCGGGTGACCCAGTTGCCTTCGGGCAGCATGCCGACGATTTCCGAGTGGGCGTGCTGGGAGATCTGCCGGATCAGCGTTTGGCGGTAGGCCTCGGGCATCCAGTTTTTGGCTTCGATCTTGATCTCGGCGTCGATCTTTTCCTGGAAGTCGCGCTCTTCGGGCGACATTTCGTCCAGGGACTTGACGCGTTTGACGCCGGTTTCGACTAGCTGTGCGTACATGTTCCGACTCCTGCTAAGGCATGAGTCATTTGTAAGCGATACAAAACATAACGTCAAACAGTTTTATATGTATCGAATAAGATTTGTGTATCGCTTTGCGGACCTTTCGCAGCACAAGGCTGCTACTACAAGGGCGCTCACCACCTGTAGGAGCATCCTTGCGCTGCGAAAGGGCAGGCAAAAAAAAGCCCCGGACTGAGCCGGGGCCGTAAAAAGGCAGCTGATAAGTCAGCTGGCCAACCGTTTGTCGAACACGTGGCACGCCTTGCCTTCAGAACGCTTGAGCGTGCCGCAGGGCTGCAGTCGCACCTGGGTGCTGATACCGATGTAGGTCTTGATCTGCTTGGTCAGTTCACCGATCAGCAGCTTGCGCTGGCCCTCGTCCATCGCCTGGCATTCGCCACGCAGCTCCACGTGCACCTCGACACTGTCCAGGTTGCCATTACGATACAAATGAATCTCATACATCTCTGAAAGCTGTTTTATTTTTAGCACCTGCTCCTCAATCTGGGTCGGGAACACGTTGACCCCACGAATGATCAGCATGTCGTCACTGCGCCCGGTGATCTTGCCGATCCGCCGCATCGGCCGCGCGGTGCCTGGCAGCAGGCGGGTCAGGTCGCGGGTACGGTAGCGCACCATCGGCAGCGCCTCCTTGCTCAGCGAGGTAAATACCAGCTCGCCCAATTGCCCGTCCGGCAGTACCTCGCCGGTAACCGGGTCGATGATTTCGGGGTAGAAGTGGTCTTCCCAGATGGTCGGGCCGTCTTTGGTTTCGATGCACTCCATCGCCACCCCGGGCCCCATGATTTCCGACAGGCCATAGATGTCGAGGGCCTGGATACCCAGGCGCTGCTCGATGGAGCGCCGCAGTTCGTCGGTCCAGGGCTCGGCACCGAAGATGCCCAGGCGCAGCTTGAGGTCGTGCGGGTCGATGCCCTGGCGCTCGATCTCGTCGGCCAGGTTGAGCATGTAAGAGGGCGTGACCATGATGATGTCGGGCTGGAAGTCGCGGATCAGTTGCACCTGCTTCTCGGTCTGGCCACCCGACATGGGGATGACCGTGCACCCTAGCCGTTCGGCACCGTAATGCGCGCCGAGCCCGCCGGTAAACAGGCCATAACCGTACGAAACGTGCACTTTGTCGCCTTTGCGCCCGCCGCCGGCGCGGATCGAGCGGGCCACCACATTGGCCCAGGTGTCGATGTCGTTCTGGGTATAACCGACCACGGTCGGCTTGCCCGTTGTGCCGCTGGAGGCATGCAGGCGCACGACCTCTTCCTGGGGCACGGCAAACATGCCGTACGGGTAGTTGTCGCGCAGGTCGTTCTTGCCGGTGAAGGGGAACTTGGCCAGGTCGTCGAGCGACTTGAGGTCATCGGGGTGCGCGCCGCATTCGTCGAAGCGTTTGCGGTACAGCGGCACGTTGTTGTAGGCGTGTTTCAGGCTCCAGCGCAGGCGCTCCAGCTGGTGCTGGCGCAGGGCGTCGACGCTGGCGGTTTCCATAGGGTCAAGCAGGGCACGATCGGCATCATGGTACATGTTCATGGCTTCACTCGAATTGTTCTTGTACGCCGACCGGCGCGGGTTCGCAGCCGGGCGGTGAGTGTCATGGGCGCAGCATAACCGGCTGCGTTGCGTTCGGTCACAAGCCGTTGGTCAGAGGCGCTCGATGACCATGGCGATGCCTTGGCCAACGCCGATGCACATGGTGCACAGGGCGTAGCGTCCGGCAGTTTCTTCCAGTTCGTGCAGTGCGGTGGTGACCAGGCGCGCGCCACTCATGCCCAACGGATGCCCCAGGGCAATGGCGCCGCCGTTCGGGTTGACCCGCTTGTCGTCGTCGGCCAGGCCAAGCTCGCGCAATACCGCCAGGCCTTGGGCAGCGAAGGCCTCGTTTAGCTCGATGACATCCATGTCGGCCAGCGACAGCCCGGTGAGTTCGAGCACCTTGCGGGTAGCCGGCACCGGGCCGATGCCCATGATGCGCGGCTCGACCCCGGCCACAGCCATGCCGACAATGCGCCCGCGGGCTTTAAGGCCATGGCGCCGGGCCGCTGCGGTGCTGGCCAGCAGCAGTGCACAGGCACCGTCGTTGACACCAGAGGCATTGCCAGCGGTGACACTGCCACCCTCACGAAACGGCGTGCCGAGCTTGGCCAACTGCTCCAGCGTGGTGTCGCCACGCGGGTGTTCGTCGTGCTCGACGCGCTTGGCCGGGCCTTTGCGCTGGGGGATCTCGACCGGCACGATTTCCTGTGCCAGGCGGCCTCGGGCCTGGGCGGCGGCAGCCTTGTGCTGGCTGCGCAGGGCGAAGGCGTCCTGGTCTTCACGGGAGATACCGAAACGAGCAGCGACGTTCTCAGCCGTCTCAGGCATCGAGTCGGTGCCATGTTCGGCCTTCATCAACGGGTTGACGAAGCGCCAGCCGATGGTGGTGTCGAACAGTTCGGCGGCGCGGCCAAAGGCTTGCTCCGATTTGCCCATGACGAACGGCGCGCGCGACATCGACTCCACGCCGCCGGCCAGCATCAGCCCGGCTTCACCGCAGCGCAGGGCACGGGCCGCGTTGCCAATGGCATCCATGCCAGAGCCGCACAAGCGGTTGAGGGTGGTGCCCGGCACCTCAATCGGCAGGCCCGCCAGCAGGCTGGCCATGCGGGCAACGTTGCGGTTGTCCTCACCGGCCTGGTTGGCGCAACCGAGGATTACGTCGTCCACTGCCGCCCACTCCAACTCCGGGTGGCGGGCGATCAGGGCCTTGAGCGGGATGGCGGCCAGGTCGTCGGGGCGCACGCCGCTCAAGGCGCCGGCGTAGCGGCCGATCGGCGTGCGCACGGCGTCGATGATCAGCGCATCGGCCAGGGTGTGTTCAGTCATCTTGTGTCTCCTGCGCGAGCACCGTGCCGCGTACTTTGTAGGATTTGCCATGGAACATCGCCACCAGCTCACCGCGCTGGTTCTCGATGCGAACGTCATACAGGCCGGTACGGCCTTTACGGCTGACTTCACTGGCCGTGGCGGTCAGCACGTCGTCGCGCAGCGCCGGCGCCAGGTAATCAATGCTGCAACCCAGGGCCACGGTGGCCTGGTCGTAACTGTTGCAGGCGAAGGCGAAGGCTGAATCCGCCAGGGCGAACAGGAAACCACCGTGGCAGGTGCCGTGGCCCTGGATCATGTCGGCGCGCACCGGCATGCGCAGGCGCGCCTGGCCAGGGCCGGCTTCGAGTAGGCTGATGCCGAGCCCTTGGGTGGCGTGATCGCGGGAAAACATGGCATCGGCACACGCTTGTGCCAGCTCGATTTCAGTCATGCAGATTGCCTCCTTGGGCTTCGCAGCGGCGCAATAGCAGGGAAGGGCGATAGCGGCTTTCGCCGTAGCTGCGCTGCAGGTTGTCGAGTACACGCAAGGTCTGGCTTATGCCGATGCGCGAGGCCCAGGCCAGGGGGCCGCAGGGGTAGTTCACGCCGGCGCGCATGGCCAGGTCGATATCGGCCGCCGAGCCAACGCCTTGCAACACGGCATCGGCGGCTTCGTTGGCCAGCATCGCCACCGTACGCAGCACGACCAGGCCAGGCAGGTCGGCGACTGCGGTCACTTTCAAGCCGGCGCGTGTTAACAAGCCCACGGCCTGGTCGCGGGCCTCACGGGTGGTGTCGGCAGACCAACTGATCGCAATGCGGGAAGCCGTGCTGTAGTCCAGGGCCAGATCGACCAGTACCAGGTTGCGCAGGCCTTCTTCGCGGGCACGCTGCGTGGCCAGGCGGCCGTCGGAAAGCGCCAACGTGGCATCGCCGACCTGGATCACGCCATTGCCGGCGCGCTCGGTCACGGCGATGCCGCTGTCGCGCAAACGCTCGACCAAGGGCTGCATGACGCCCAGGTGCCCCTCGATAACGCAGGACGCAACCTGCGCCGTGCTTTGCAGCTCTGTAGGTTGCGGGCGCTCGGCGCCTTCGGCGTAGCTATAGAAACCTTGGCCGGTTTTGCGGCCAAGGCGCCCGGCATCCACCAACTCCTTTTGCACGAGCGAAGGCTGGAAGCGGAAATCGCCATAAAACGCCTCGAACACCGAACAGGTGACGGCATAGTTGACGTCATGGCCGATCAGGTCGGTGAGCTCGAAGGCCCCCATGCGAAAGCCGCCGGCGTCACGCAATAGCGCATCCAGGCTGGCGCAATCGGCTGCACCTTCCTGCAACAGGCGCAGGCTCTCGGCGTAGAACGGCCGGGCTACACGGTTGACAATAAAGCCCGGCGTTGAGCGGGCATGCACCGGCTGTTTGCCCCAGGCTTTGGCGGTGTCGTAAAGGCAGGCGGCCACGGCAGGGTCGGTAGCCAACCCCGAAACGACCTCGACCAGGGCCATCAACGGTGCCGGGTTGAAGAAATGCATGCCCACCACTTGCTGTGGGCGCTTCAAGCCAGCGGCCAGGCTGGTGATCGAGAGTGACGAGGTGTTGCTGGCCAGGATGCAGTCGTCTGCGCACAGCGCTTCAAGCTCGTGCAACAAGGCTTGCTTAACTGACAGGTGTTCAACGATGGCTTCGATCACCAGGCGGGCATCGGCCAGGGTGTCGAGGGTGTCGGCTGGGCACAGGCGGGCGACGATCGCTTCCCGCTCGCCCGCAGGCAACTTGCCTTTTTCTACCAAGCGGGCGAGCTGACGATCAATGCCCGCCACTGCCTGGGCGGCGGCGCCGGGGCGGTTGTCGTAGAGTTTGACCGGGTGGCCGGCTTGCGCGGCCACTTGGGCGATACCTGCGCCCATGGCGCCTGCACCGATCACGGCCACTTGGGTGTTGCGGTCGAGTGCGCTCATGCTCAACGCCCCTTGAACGCAGGCGTGCGCTTGTTCATGAAAGCGCTTACGCCTTCGCGGTAGTCCTCGCTGCGGCCAGCCAGGCGCTGCAGGTCGCGCTCCAGTTCCAGTTGCTGGTCGAACCCGTTATCGAAACTGGCATTCAGGCTGCGTTTGATCAGGGCCAGGCCGTAAGTGGGCTGCGTGGCGAGGTGGCGGGCGAGGGTGAGGGCCTCGTCGCGCAACGCGGCATCGTCGACCACGCGATGGATCAACCCCCATTGCTGGGCCTGTTCGGCCGTCAGGCGTTCGCCCAGCATCGCCAACGCCTTGGCCCGCGCCATGCCGACTAGCCGTGGCAGCAGCCAGGTGCCGCCAGAATCCGGCACCAGGCCGATCTTGCAGAAGGCCTGGATGAAGCTGGCCGAACGGGCGGCCAGTACCAGGTCACAGGCCAGCGGAATATTGGCCCCGGCGCCCGCAGCCACGCCGTTGACGGCGCAGATGACCGGCAGCGGCAAATCGCGCAGGGTGCGCACCAGTGGGTTGTAGAACTTATCGATGGACTCACCCAGGTCCGGCATGTCGGCCCCTGGCGCGACATTGCGATCAGACAGGTCCTGGCCTGCACAGAAGCCGCGGCCTTCGCCAGTCAACAGCAACACCCGTGCATCTTTGCTCTGGCGTACTTGCTTCAAGGCTTCGCGCACTTCCAGGTGCATGGGCGTGTTGAAACTGTTCAGCTGCTCCGGGCGGTTCAGCGACAGGAGGGCAACGCCGTCCTCGATGGAAAACAGGATGTGTTCGAACGTCATGGCAGACTCGCTTGGTCAGTCGAATGGGGAGGTGCTCAGCAGCCTTTGAACCGGGCCTGGCGTTTTTCCTGGAAGGCGCGAATACCCTCATTGCGGTCGGCGGTGCCGGCGAGCAGGGTGAACGCGTGGCGCTCGAAGCGCAGGCCACTGGCAAGGTCGGTATCGCCGGCCTTGAGCAAGGCTTCCTTGGCCAGGCGCACTGCCAGCGGCGCCTTGGCCGCGATAATGCGGGCCACTTGCACGGCCCGCTCCACGGCCAGTTCCGGCTGGGTGATTTCGCTGATCAGGCCGGCTTGCAAGGCGTGCTGGGCGCTGATGGCTTCACCGGTCAACACCATGTGCATGGCCAGCGGCTTGCCAACCGCGCGCAGCAGGCGCTGGGTGCCGCCAGCGCCGGGGATGATGCCGAGGTTGATCTCCGGCTGGCCGAAACGGGCGTCGCTGCCCGCAATGACGATGTCGGCGCACATCATCAGCTCGCAACCGCCGCCCAGGGCGTAGCCGTTAACGGCGGCGATCAGCGGCTTGGAAAACGCGGCTATCCGTTGCCAACACGCAACGCGAGGGTCATTGAGTATGCCGACCAGGTCGCGCTCGGCCATCTCGCCAATGTCGGCGCCGGCGGCGAACGCCTTGCGGCTGCCGGTAATCACCACGGCATGGGTCTGATCATCACGCTCGGCGGCATCCAGCTCGCTGGCCAGCTCGGCCAGCAACGCTGTGCACAGAGCATTCAGCGCTTCTGGCCGTTGCAGGGTGATGAGCCGGACGCCGTGCTCCGGCGCTTGCGCATCGAGATAACGAGGCATATCGGGTTCCTCTGGCTGCTCGCACGGCACATCGATTGGCCGGCATTTCTTGGAATTGTTTGCAGGGACGTGGGCTGCACCACGTTCAGGTGCGGACAGTATATGCCTTATGCGATACACCAAAGCAACATCAAAAAGCGTTTAACGTATCCCTTTGTGGTGATTTCTGCGCGGGAGATGAGCTATTCAAAAAAGTGATTTAACGATTCATCTTCAGATAAATAGGGCTTTTTCTGTAAAAACAGGTTGCAAATAAGGCTGACAACAAAGCGATACAGGCATCGCACAATTGACGCGCTACATTTTTGTGATACAAGGACTTGTCACATTTCAAATCATTTCAGGAGCTTTGCCATGCCTTGCTACCGGCTAGACGGCCTGACCCCCGTGGTTCATCCAACTGCCTATGTGCACCCGAGCGCAGTGCTGATTGGCGATGTCATCGTTGGCCCGCGTTGCTACGTCGGCCCGCTGGCCTCACTCAGGGGCGACTTCGGCCGCATCGTGCTGGAGGAGGGCGCCAACCTACAGGACACCTGCGTGATGCATGGCTTTCCGGGGGGCGACACGGTCATAGAACGCAATGGGCATGTCGGCCACGGCGCGGTGCTGCACGGGTGCCGCGTGGGCGAAGATGCCCTGATAGGCATGAATGCCGTGGTAATGGATGGCGCCCATGTAGCCCCGCGCTGCATCGTTGCTGCCACGGCCTTCGTCAAGGCGGGGTTCGAATGCGCCGAACAAAGCCTGGTGGTGGGTAGCCCGGCACAGGTCAAGCGCCCGCTGACCGACCAGGAGCTGGCCTGGAAGCAGCGCGGCACAGCGGAGTATCAGCACCTGACGCAGCGCTGCATGACCGCGCTGGTCGAATGCCCACCGCTGACCGAAGCCGAGCAGGGTCGCCCGCGCATGGGTGACTCCGGCATCCGGCCCAAAGGCAAGTCGCCAGCATGAGCCTGTCTGCGTCACGCAATGGCCAGGCAACCCGCCGCGCAGGTATAGTCGGTGCTTTCCCCGCGCACAGTTCCTCCATGAGCACACTTGCCCCACTGAACAACCTGATCACTCGTTTTCAGGAACAGACGCCGATCCGCGCCAGCTCGCTGATCATCACCCTGTACGGCGACGCTATCGAACCGCATGGTGGCACGGTGTGGTTGGGCAGCCTGATCAACCTGCTGGAGCCGATCGGCATCAACGAACGGCTGATCCGCACCTCGATCTTCCGCTTGACCAAGGAAGGCTGGCTGACCGCCGAAAAAGTCGGCCGACGCAGCTATTACAGCCTGACGGGCACTGGCCGTCGGCGCTTCGAAAAAGCCTTCAAGCGCGTCTACAGCCCCAGCCAACCCGCATGGGATGGCGCCTGGACCCTGGTGTTGCTGTCACAACTGGAAGCCGGCAAGCGCAAAACCCTGCGTGAGGAGTTGGAATGGCAAGGCTTCGGGGTGATGGCGCCCAACGTGATGGGCTGCCCCCGTGCTGACCGCGCGGATTTGGCCGCGACGCTGCGCGAGCTGGAGGCCAGTGATGACAGCATCGTGTTTGAAACGCACACCCAGGAAGTGCTTGCTTCCAAGGCCATGCGCGCGCAAGTGCGCGAGAGTTGGCGTATCGACGAGCTGGGGCAGCAGTACAGTGAATTCATCCAGTTATTCAGGCCGCTGTGGCAGGGCCTTAAAGAGCAGCCGCAGCTCGATGCGCAGGATTGCTTCCTGGCACGCACGCTACTGATTCACGAGTACCGTCGGCTGCTGCTGCGCGACCCGCAACTGCCTGATGAGTTGCTGCCAGGTGATTGGGAGGGCAGGGCAGCACGGCAGCTGTGTCGCAACCTGTATCGGCTGGTGTTTGCCAAGGCCGAAGAGTGGTTGAACAGTGCGCTCGAAACGGCTGACGGCCCACTGCCTGACGTGAATGAAAGTTTTTACAAGCGCTTTGGTGGTCTTGCATAGCGATCTTTAAGGTTAACCCTGGTTAACCTTATACTAGATAATACTTACTAAGATGAGTATTATGCGTTTCTTATAAAATCTTTAAGTGTGCTATGGTTAACCTTAACTCAGTTAACGTTAACCATGGCGAGCCTTATGACGACTTATTTTCCAGTCGCTTGCGCCGATACCCTCAGTAAAATCGGCCTTTTGGTCAAGGCACGGCGCCTAGCACTCGGCCTGCGCCAAGCGGACCTTACCGCTGCCATCGGCGTCTCCTCGCATACCCTTCGCAAGATCGAAGGCGGCTCGGAGCTCGTCGACCTGCGTTCATTCATGCTGGTGTTGTGGCGCCTGGGCATCAGCGAAACCGTTTTCGCCTCGCTGGAAGGCATAGAGCAAACCTCCCAGATCACCCGGTTCAGTGATGACGATGATGCCCACCAGAGCCTGGCATCCCGCCGCGTGCGGCTGGCCAAACCCAAGCCTGAGGAGTTCTGATGTCCCGTGCCTACATCTATATGGAGCACCCCGAGACAGGTGAAGTCATCACCCTTGGCCGGCTGACCCTCAAAGGCAAGCTCGGGGAGTTTCTTTATGCACCTGACCACGTCGCGCGCGGCGGCTGGGTCCCCGACCCAATCAATTACCCGTTACGCGCCGAGGCCTACACCGGCATCGTCAAGAACCGCGGCATACCCGGCTTCATCAATGACGCCATGCCCGATGGCTGGGGCGAGCGGCTGCTGCATCGGGCGTACGGCCAAGAACTCGGCACCCTCGACTTCCTGCTCAAGTCACCCAACAACGACCGCGTTGGCAACCTGATGGCAGGCGGCGCAACAACCCCCGCACCCGGCTTAGGCGATGGCGCAGTACCAACCTTGAAAGGCCTGGCCAAGTTCGTCGCTGCGTGCGAAGCGGTGTACGACGGCCAGCTCGACGCTGAGTCGGTGGCCACCCTCAACGTGCGCCAACAGCGTTCGGCCCTGGGTGGCGCACGGCCAAAACGTACGCTGCAGGATAACGGTATGCTGATTCTGGCCAAGCCGCGTGATCGCTTCGACCATTACGACCTGCCCTCGATCGAATATGCCTGCATGACATTCGCCGCAGGGAAGGGCTTGAACGTGGCCAAGACCGCGCTGCATGCTGAAACCCCTTCGACGTTGTTGATCGAACGCTTCGACCGCACGCCCATAGCACAAGGTGCCCGACGTATCCCGATGCTCAGCGCGCTGACCTTGCTGGATTCGGAGTGGAACGGGGCGCACCATCGGGATTGGCGCTATGCCGCCGTGGCCGATGAAATGCGCCGCCGGGGTGTGCCCGATACCGACCTGCAGGCGCTGTTCAAGCGCATGTGCTACAACGCCTTGGTGGGCAACTCCGACGACCATCCACGCAACCATGCGGTGATCTGGGTTGACGGCGGGTGGCGCCTGTCGCCCATGTACGACGTGCTGCCCATGCTTGAAGAAGGCCCCGCACAGACCTTGGCTATGGCAGTTGGCCGGGAAGGCAGCCAGATTAGCCGCGCGAATATGCTCAGCCATCACGCGCACTTTGCCCTGACGCGGGAGCATGCAGAGCATCTGCTGGTGGAGGTGGCGGGGTGGGAGGACGAACTGAAGGCGTATTACGCTCAGGTGCTTGCCGGCAGCGACCTGGACATGGCGGTTGATGCGGTAAGCTCGGTTCGCATGCTCAGTTAAGAAGAAGGCGGAGGCGGGTGACACTGCTTTCAAATGACATGCATTCCCATTTATACTTGCATCTCATTTCCTCTCTGTTATCGCTACCGTGCAGGCAGATCCTCCAAAGCCATCCTTGCTCGCCACCCTGGTCCGTCACTACGACGACCTGGTCGATCATGTGCGCCGACGCTTCGGCGAGCGGGTGTTCGCGCGTGAAGTCGTTCACGACCTGTGCGTTCAGTTGCTGGAGGATGACGAGAAAGAAGGGGTGCGCAAGCCCCTGGCGCTGTTACGCAAGATCGCCCACGACAACGCCATCTCGCATTGCCGCCGCGAGCGTCGGCGCAGCAGCTTGATCGTCGCCATGGCAGAACTGCCCGACGTCACCTGTAGCGCAGCGCCACAGGAGCGCCATGTCGACGCGGCGAAGACACTGGACAGGCTGATTGCGGCTATTTCCCGATTGCCGCCGCGTTGCCAGGCCGTGTTCATCATGCACAAGCTGCATGAGGTCCCCCAGGCTGAAGTCGCGCAGCGCCTGGGGATCTCGCTGAAAACCGTAGAAAAGCATTTGCGCGTCGGTATGATCGCTTGCCGTGAACATCTGCAATCCGAGGTGGCGCAGTGAGCCGTCCACGAAACAAAGACGATGCTGCAGTCGATGAGGCGCTGGCCGCGTGTCGCGAGACCTTGAAGCAGCGCTTCCCTTTACCCAGCTCGCCACCTGCCCGCAAGCCCCGCAAAGGCAGCAAGGTACTCCCGCTAGTATTGCTGGCCCTGGCCGCAGGTGTGGCCTGGAAGGATCCTGCGTACCGCAATGAACACTTTGTCACGCAGGTGGGACAACGCCAGGCGATACAGCTGGCTGATGGCAGCAAGATCAAGCTGGATGGGGGCACTGAGGTACGCGTCAGCTGGCATTTGCGCACCCGGCAAGTTGCACTGGTGCGTGGCCAGGCCTTATTCGACATTTCGCCCATGCACTATCGGCCGTTCTTGGTCGATGCAGGCAACGCCGACATACGCGTGGTCGGCACCCGATTCAACGTCAACATGTACGCGGGTGACGTGCGGGTTACCGTTGCGCAAGGCAAGGTGGCAGTCACAGGGCGCGCGGCGGACCGTACCTCGCTGCTCATGCCTGGGCAGCAGGTGCTCGTGCAACAGGGCATCCCCGGTGAGGTGGTCAAAGGCAATGCCGAAGACGCTAGCGCCTGGCAAGAAAGCCGCTGGGTTTTCGCCGGTACGCCACTGGCTGAGGTGGTTGCTGCACTGCAACGGTATTACGCCCAGCCGATCGAACTGACCGACCCTGATGTCGGCAAATTGCCGCTTTCAGGTGTTTTCAGCAGCGACAGCGTCGAAACGCTGTTGGCGTTACTGCCGGAGATTCTCCCGGTGAAGCTGAGCAGGGAAGGCGGGGTCGTACGCATTCAGCCCCAAGCGGAAAAAAATAATTCTCCAACGAGGTAGGGTTGGGGCCGTCGCGAAGCGGCTAACTCTCTGCACCTCATCTCCTGGAGAATAACAAGTGAGTCAGCTCTTCCTGCGTACACCTTGGCACGTCTCGATTTTGACCAGCACCTTGATGGCCAGCCAGTGGTCGTTCGCGCAAACCATGGTGGTTGTCGATTTCAATATTCCTGCATCAACGCTGGAAAGCTCGCTGAATGCAGTGGCTCGCCAAACAGGTGCTCAAGTGCTGTTTTCCAGCGAGCTGACTGCGAGCAAGCAGGCGCCGGCGCTGCACGGACGTTACACAGTGGCGCAGGCGCTGGGCCAGGTGCTCGAGCAGAGTGGGCTGGTGGTGCAGGCGCGTGATGAGCGGACATTCATCGTTTTACCGTCAAACGAAGCAGCGTCAGGTAATACGCCGTCTACGACCGCCAGCCCCATTGAACTAGCAGGCACGGAGATCACGTCCTCTCGGCTTTCCAGCGGTGTAGTACCGCAGGCACGCCAGGTCAATGTGATCGAACGCGAGCAACTGAAGCAATTGCGCCAGGGCTCTGATGGGCTGGCGACGCTACTGGCCAAGAGCATCCCTGGGATGGCCGACTCCAGCCGTACCATCACCGATTACGGGCAAACGCTGCGCGGTCGTACGATGTTGGTCCTGGTCGACGGCGTGCCGCTGAACACTAACCGCGACTCTTCGCGAAACTTGGCCAATATCGACCCTGCATTGATCGAGCGCATCGAGGTGATTCGCGGCAGTAGCGCTATCTACGGCGCTGGTGCAACGGGAGGGATCATCTCCATCACCACGCGGCCCGCAGGCGGCGAGCAAATGGCAGAGACCACGCTAACGGGCGTTTCGCCCTTGAGCCAAGTGGGCAGCGATGGCCTGGGAGGGCAGTTGCAGCATCATGTTGCCGGCGCCCAGGGTGCCCTGGATTACGCATTCGATTTCGGCGCACGCCATATCGGCGCCTCTTACGATGCCAAAGGGCACCGCATTGCGCCCGAGCCTAGCCAAGGTGACCTGTTCGATTCCAACAGCTACAACATTGGCGGAAAGGTTGGTTGGCGCATCGATGAGCTGCAACGTATTCAGCTGTCCCTCAGCCATTACAACGCCGAGCAAAACAGTGACTATACCGCCGACCCAGCGGTCAGCCGATTGCCGCCTGGTTCCGTACCCGCACAACCGTTGTCCGGGTTGTCCCTCGACGAACAGAACCAGATCAAGAACACCTTGGTGAACCTTGAATACGGTCACTCGGAAGTGCTCGGGGGAACATTCAATGCCCAGCTTTACTACCGCGACTATTTCACCCGCTTCACGCCCTTCGATGCCCGTGGCGTTGCCACACGTGGGCGCAATGTCGATCAAGTCATGCAGAACAGCGAAGTCGTTGGTAGTCGCATTACCTTGCGAACCCCGATCGGCGGGGCAGATACCGAACTGTTGTGGGGCGGCGACTTCAACCAGGAGCGCAGCGACATGCCGATCGATATCTTCGACCCGCAAGCGTTTGATGCGAGCGGCGGAACGGTATTCAATAAAATCGGCAAGTTGAGTTACATGCCTGACCTGACGTCGCGCAGCGTAGGTGCGTTTGCACAGTTACAGCATCGTTTCAACGAGCAGTGGTCCATGGAAGGCGGCATCCGTTATGAATATGCCACCGCCGAATACGGGGACTTCATTCCGCTGTCTGAATCAAGCACCGCCAACCCCGCCACGGTGGAAGGCGGCAAAGTCCATTACGATGCATTGCTGTCCAATATCAGCCTGACTTACTCGCCCGTTAGCGGCCAGGCGGTTTATGCCGCCTTCAGCCAAGGTTTCCAATTACCTGACATTGGCGTGCAGCTGCGTAACGCACGCCGTGGTTTCGATATTGGCTCGTCCAACCTGGAGCCGGTCAAGACCAATAACTACGAACTCGGTTGGCGCGGCGAGCTGGGCGAGGAGACGTTGGCGTCGCTGGCTGTTTTCTACACCACATCAAAACTGGGCGATGTTCAGAGCTTCAACAATGGCCTGATCCTCACCCGCACCCAGGAGCGCATCTATGGCGTGGAAGGCAGCGCTGACTGGTTGACCAGCGACGAGCATTGGGGGGCAGGGGGGAGCTTCACTTGGATGAAAGGGCGCGAGCAACCAGACGCTGGCGATTGGCAAGACATGACAGGCTATCGCATTCCACCTGTGAAACTGACAGCGTATCTTCAATACAAGCCAGACGAAGATTGGAGCCATCGCGTGCAGGCGACTTACTTCGGTGCAGAGGATTACCGCCTCAAAGGTGTCGAAAGCTTTGGCAGACGCAGGGTAGATGGCTACACCACGGTGGATATCATCAGCCAATACCAGCTGAGTGAGCATGATCAGGTCAGCGTGGGCGTCCAGAACTTGTTCAATCGGTATTACTATCCGCTGTACAGTCAACTGATGCGTAACAGTAACAACACCAGCCATTTGCCTGCGCCAGGCACTGTGTTAACGGCGAGTTATACCCACCAATGGTGATCGGCAGGGCCCCTTTAGGCTGGTTTAAACATAACTACACTAAATGAATATTTAGCGTAGTTATGTTAAGAAGTTGCGAATATCAAGCTGCCGTCGCTTGGCTGAAAGGAGCAGGCGGCGGGCTTTGCAAGCCTTGCAACCAATCACAATACAGACTTACCCCTTGTTCCACCGTCAATGTTGCCGTCTTGTAACCTGCATCGCGTAAGCGCTGCAGGTCAGCACACGTGTAACACTGGTACTTGCCGCGTAAATGTTCAGGAAACTCACTGTACTCCAGAATGCCTTCAAGCAAGGCCATCTCCAAGGACAGTGGGGGTTGGCCTTGGTATTTGCGTAATCGGTTGATCACTGCCAGCGCAACATCATTGAACGACTGGGCGCGTCCGCTACCTACATTGAAAATGCCGCTTAGTTGCGGGTGATCAAGGAAGAATAAATTGACCCTGACCACGTCATCCACCGAGACGAAATCACGCAAATGGCTACCGCTAGGGTAACCGCCGTAGCTGCCGAACAGACTGACTTTGCCGCGGGCCTGGTACTGGTTGAAACAGTGCAGGGCCACCGATGCCATCGCGCCTTTATGCTGCTCATGGGGCCCGTAAACGTTGAAATAGCGCAATCCAACGACCTGACTGCGCGAAGCTGACAACTGCCGGCGCACATGCTGATCGAACAGGAATTTGGAGTAGCCGTAGACGTTCAATGGGCGCTCACAATCGCGCTGTTCACGAAAGTCCTGGCCAGCACCGTAGACTGCTGCCGATGAGGCGTACAGGAACGGAACCTGTTGCGCCTGGGCAATCTCCAGCAAGTCCCGGCTGTAGCGATAATTGTTATCCATCATGAAACGGCCGTCGGCTTCGACGGTACTGGAACATGCGCCTTGGTGCAGCACCGCACGTACGTTGCCAAATTGTCCGCGCCGAAACCGGTCTAGGAAGTCATCCTTGTCCAGGTAGTCAGCGATGTCACTGTCAGCCAGGTTGAGGAATTTGTCGCCTGCGGTGAGGTCGTCGACGGCGATGATCTCGGTTTGGTTGCATTGGTTGGGCGCCTGTACGAGGTTGCTACCGATGAATCCCGCGGCGCCGGTTACGATGATCGTCATGCCAGATCCCCATAAGGGTGCGGAGATCGGATTTTAGTGGAGGGAATCTGCAGGGATGTTAACCAAGGTCAAAGGATGGGATGGTTGGGTGGGTTGTCGCCGTGGTACTGGTTTCGAATCTGGGTATCCCACGGGCGTGTGGGTTTATACGAGAGTTCGCATAATGCATATTATGTTAAATCGAATATTATGAGGAGATGCTCATGTTGTTGTGTCCACTTCCACCAATCCCCGGTCGGAACTCCAAGAAACCCCGTTCGACGTAAAATCAGTCGTTTGCGATGACATCCTCATACCGCTCCTCAGGCTGTCCTCTCATATAACCCCGTTTCATCATTTCCACTCTCAGATTGGCCAATGCGCGACTCATCTGGTATAGCTAATTCAATGCCCCAAAATTTTAGCTCGCGAGTGTACCAATGGCGCGGCCGTTCATCCCATTCCCGATCTTCCCTCCGTACATGTATTGGTGTCCCAGCGATCAGCCTAACGCCTTAGCAAATCTCCAAGTCTCGATCCGCCTCCATGAGGTTAGTAGCGTCTGTCAGCCATTCATTTGCACTTGGTACACAGAACGGTTTATCAGTTGGCTGGCCCATAATTGGAGTCCGTTGGATTCTCACCTGCAGTATGGCCGCCGGATCGTCGCGCTGGAAAAAATGCTCAATTGGAGCTTTGCGAACGAGCTTTGCTTGCTTGATTGGACGCGTGCGGACTATGAGCGTTATTGCAAATTTCTTCAAAGCCCACCGCGCAACTGGACAACCGATAGCAGACAACCTAGGTTTGTGGGAAACCCAGCGAATGAGTTCCGAGACTGGTCGATCAACCCTGCTTGGGCACTTTTCAAAGTCAAATGTGTCGGGAGCGACCCTGATGTCGAGCGAAATGTGACGCAACAGGAGATTCAGTGCGTGAGGCAGTTCCTAGATTTCTATCTTAGGGACGTATCGGTCAATAGAGAGAACGTAGCCGCCAAGCCCCCCGGGTCTCTCGAGTTTAGAGCCCTAAAGGATCGAGGATTCATTTCCGACGAAGTCCTGAGTTGGATGTTGAAGGCAATCGAGAGCCTTGATCGGAGCGTTCATACTATCCATGTAATATCGATGTATTTGATGATCGCTCGACATTCGCTACGCCCCATGTGGCTAGTGCTGGGCAATAGAGCCAGTCCAGGCCGCATTGATCAATTCAAGCGGAATATTGATGGTGTTTGGCAGGAGATCCAACGCAAAGGTGGTGGTTTTAGGCCGTTGCCACGTGCTTTTGGTCAAGCCTTCGAGCGCTATCTGAATTATATGAATATTGACGCCATGCAACCCTTGCCAGCTCTCAGCCTCTTTCCCAGGGAGCACTCATCTGGCACCCTTGATATGCGAGCCCTTGCGAATATTTTAAGAACGATTAGAGAGATGCTGGCAGATGAGGCAAAGACATCCGATAACCCTGAGATCTCACAAGCGGCTGATCAGATCCGGCGCCTAACGCCTGTCATGCTATCCAAAGGGCCGTTTACGGAGGTCTAAGTAAAGCCAAACACCGGGCGGGTCGCCCTGCTTGGCATCTATCCTCACATCGTCAGGCCGCCGACCTGCACGCACTGTTATTAGAGAATATTGCCGTGGTGAAATCAGTTATCGCGCCAGTGCATCCGCAATGGCTGCCTATTGAGGCAGACACTTAAGGTTTAGCGCTCAGAGCAGAGTGGCCGCATGGTGGCACCGTACACCCCCGTCCCACTTTTCCGTCGGGCCCAGGTACTCCAGGCGGTTGCCAGGGAATAGTGCACTTGGCTTCTATAAAGCCGGAAAGGAGGGCCTGCACCCTCCTCCTTGTGCACTGAGGAGCAAACACTTGAAGTAAGACCTCAGCTTTTTTTGAAGAGCTGCTTGAGATCTTCAATCGTCATTCTTTCTGAATCTGAATTAGGCTTAAGGCGGTGCGGGTTCGGCTGCTTCATGCCTATTGATCTCGAAATTTTATGAAAAAGAGCTTCTATTTGTCCGCGCATTGGATTGGTGCGATTATAATAGTGGATGATTTCAATTCCGGCTTCTGACGCTATTTTTTTAAAGCGTTCTGAATTAAATGAGTCACCTATATCAAGCTGAATAATGCCATAGGCTTCGTTTTCACTCGCTCCTTCATTGTCACGAAGCGCAGTCGAATCAAGCGCATCGGTCAAAGCGTTGACCGCTTGACGGTCTGGGGTGTCGTCCAACGAGACAGCGCTTCCAATGCTAATTCCAGAGGGGATATCGAGAACCGCAACTGCCCAGGGCCGTACCACTGAGCCGTCATCCCTTTGAACCTGCACAGCCATTCGGGTGCATTGAATAGCCGTCCTGCTACCTTTGACTGGCTTGACTCCCCTCAAGAGCAATCCAGAGCGGCCTGCTTTCCCATGAGTGAGCAGCACATTGATTTCCTGAAACTCAGCATCAGGTGCAATGCTCTGCAATGAGACTTCGGCATGCACCTGCCATGAACGACGCGCTTCCCAAATTGGCTCATGAAATGAAAAGCGTTGGTCAGGGCTCAGCTTGTACCTCGAGCTCCAATCTGGCCCAAGGTGCACACCCTTTTGCGGGTTGTTTGTCAAAGCTGCGATTACTGCGTTCATTCCATGGCGCTCAAGGTAAGCGTCCACGCTTGGAAGAACCTGAGTTGGCAGGCATTGCTCCAGCGCCGCTATGCACTTGGGCAACACCTCGCCCGGGAGCTCGAACAGTTCAGCAGCACGGCATTCGCCAAGCTCCTGGTTGAGAACGATGAACTCTGCATCGGACAGATGATGCTCAAGCTCTTGATCATGCTCTTCGTGTTTGAGTGCCCTGTAGGTGTGGTAGCCAAGGAGCGCAGCAAGGACTTCCTGAAGTTTCGCGTGTGCCACCTCAATGCCGGCAACGTGGAGTTCCGCTTTAGCATGTCGGGCAGCTTTGGTGAGAGTGTTGGCCATCTCATGATCCTCAATAGCTGTCTTTGCTGCTGGTCGCTTTATCTGTCGCAAGACAGCTGAGTCACAAGATGCTGGAAGGAAGTGATGGGTGAAGAACCTCTTTGAGTCGACCAGAGCTGAGGTGAGGCAACCTCATATGACTGTAGCTCATTGGCGAGCATAAACAGCATCATTTAGAATTTGCCTCCCTCAGCGATTCAGGTTTCATAGGTGCGCAATGATATTTCTATTCCGCCTTTGGGATTTCTGCTTCCCGGATCGAAGGTCAGAAGCCGAGAAAGCGCGTGAACGTCAATTCATCGAGGCGGTGAACAGCCTCAAGACCCTCAGGGTGACTGACCGCGGCACGATGTCGATCGACCCAGAGGAGATTCGCGACCAGATACTAGAGAGTCGCGAAGCCTTGAAGCATCTGGTGGATCCAGCGCATAGAAAGGCCCCCGGGGCTCCAACTAAAAGCTGATTGTATAGGTCTTGGCGTGCCCCGCTGGGGACGGCTGTCGTAAACAGCGCCACCGGCTAGCGCCGGCGTCCCTGCCCGTTGGGCTTCCATCCTCACGCCTCCGGCCGGAGGCCTGCGCGCTCCGCTTGCTATCGAGCCGCCCTAGCCCGCCAACTGACCGTTGATTCAAGCGCCGGCCTTAAGAAGCACTTCATCCCCGGATTTTATGTCCTTGACGTCCGACGACTTCAAAAAGGCATTCTCGCGGGTAGACCTCCAACTGCTGTCCACTGGCCTCGAGTAGCTTCTCCTTTAGCCAGGCTGCATCGTCTTTCGAGAACGAGTACCCCATCCATTCGAGCTCCATCTCGAAGCCACCAGGTTTGAGGGTGCGGATCGTTACCAAGATATTCCCGCTTGGGGCGTCCGTAAGCTCGGGGCTTGCATCGGTATAGGGCACTTCACCCGTGGCGCTCAAATGCCAGTCCGAAATCAGTCGGAATTTTCGCTGCAGAACGGTATCGTCTTCTCGAACGGCTGCCGTTGTGGTTTCTGGATCAGTTTGATCATTGAAAGCGATGGCCTCTGACAGAGAGAAGGCCAGCTCATATGCGACTTCGGCGCTGAAATTCAGACCGTAAGAGTCGAATTCGATCCGAACTGCGCCCTCACCTCCAGATTTGATGGTGCATTCGTAGTGCTCATCAAGCTCTCTGTCGCGCCAGCAGAGCATTTCACGTTTGAATACTTGATCTTTTGGTGCGGTGGTATTTCTCAAGCTCATTAAACTCTCAGTAATGACTTTGTCTATATAGTCATAAACGGTTCGATTTTTCAGAACTTGAGGTGGAACAGAGAATATTTTGAAATTTTTTTAGCGTGCCCCTTTCGGGGTGGGCTGTTGTGAACCAAGCCACCCGTCACGCGGGCGTCTTGGCCCTTCGGGCTGCCATCCGCACGCCTACGGCCTTTGGCCTGCGCGCTCCGCTTGCATGAGCGCGCGCAGCTTTCTCAATCATTCTCGGTCATCTTCCGAATCACCAAGACCAGGGTCGCGACTTTTCTGAGTATCATCGCTAGGAGTGGCGTCATCATCTCGAATCAAAACATCGAGTTCCTGGTATTCAAATTTAAACCTATGATCTTCCGAATCGAAGGATTGAGTCTTTTGATCAGGCTTGTCCGTATGCTCTAGCATTGTCAGTGATTTGTTGTGGTATATACCCACTCCGACAATCAAGCCGATCTCCCTGTCAGTTATTACGACTACGCGGGGCGCGGAATGCCCAGCCTTACATTCGGTTCCCCTGTATTTCATAGCGCGCTCCTCTCATGGCGGCAACATCAGCGGTTCGGCTATCAGCGTAGCTTTGAGTTACGTACGCACATGATTTTCCAGACGAGCGGGCCTCAGGTGAAGTGGCACTTAGGCAAAGTAAGACCTGATTGCTGACCAAGATTTAGCAAGTTGCTATTCGACATAAATTAAGCATCTGGTAATTCTACGATTTCAAAAGGGGCTTTGCTCCTCCTTCGCATTGCTCAATGCATCTGATGTGTTATCTTTGCGACATCGTCGAAGCCCCCAGAACAATTTCAGTAGAAATGCCCAGGTGGTCTGGATATCCCCTTTCAGTAAAAGACAGTCAATGCTCACATCAAACGCAGTATTCCAACGGCTCAGCGGCGCTGATGAATCCGGCAGTGTTCGAATGCCTCAAAAGCAGCTCGACGCGACCCTGTATATGTTCCAGGTCGACATGCTTGCAGTAAACCTCGAAGCATACTCGGCAGATCCCGCCCGGGCTCGCGCCAAGTACCCATGGGCAACCCGGTTTGCCATGGGTCATCCCCTCGCCCCCTGGCAGCGGCCTGCAGTCTGGACAGAGGAACAGCAGGTGCGTTTTATCACATCGATCTGGATGGGTTCAGACCTTGGGTCGTACCTGGTGAACGGATGGTATGAGTTTGCCGACGGCGGTGCTTACGAGCTGAACAGCGAGGTTTTGCTCGATGGCCAGCAGCGCCTCACCGCC
Source organism: Pseudomonas kermanshahensis (assembly GCF_014269205.2). Classification (NCBI taxonomy): domain Bacteria; kingdom Pseudomonadati; phylum Pseudomonadota; class Gammaproteobacteria; order Pseudomonadales; family Pseudomonadaceae; genus Pseudomonas; species Pseudomonas kermanshahensis. Next base: position 2,665,745 of record NZ_JABWRY020000001.1, on the reverse strand, counting down.
CTGGAGAGCTACCTGCTTGGCAAGTTGGGCGTGCCTGATGCGGATGGGTGTGTGCGGTATTGGGCAGAGGTCGGTGACAAGGAGCGTAAGCGCTTCCTGGCTATGCCTTTCGCTCAAGCTCGGGTGCATTCTGGTGACGAGGCTGCGCTGCGTAAGGTTTACGACCTTCGAGCCTTCGGTGGAACCCCACATACTGAAGATCAGCGCGCTTCAAGGTAGCCCGTTTATGAATGGTGGCGCCGATATGGCCGCCACCCTTTGCATTTGTCTCTTGAAGTAGTCAAGGCTCCCAGACCGGCAGCGTCGACTTGCCTGGCTTATCTATTACGATTGCCAGGCTCTGTTTTGCACGCGTTGCTGCTACGTAGAACGCGGCCGCAGACATAGCTTCAAGGCACGCTTCCTTCTGGATGAAAGCTGCGATGGGCCCTGTTGGCACGACTAGCACACGCTCGAACGTAGCGCCTTTAGAGACCTTGAAATTCATGAAGTCGAGGGTGAACTCCCTCCCCGATGCCACTGTGGCACGAAGGCATTGCGGCCGGTACCGCTCTACGTATTGGTCAACGTGCTTCGAGTGCACCAGGAACACACCGTCATGGTCAGAGACCTCGTGGTTCTCCGAGGTTGTGCCAGGAAAACCCCAAGACTCATCAAAAATGGTGTCAGAGAACGTTGCGATCTCAGTCCGACACCGATAGGTGACCGTCGCGTAGTTGATACTCAAAAGCCCACCCTGCTCTCGCTCCTGAAACCATTCGAGAGCGCCGGCATAGCCATACTGCTTATTCTTCTGCCCCCTCGGGTTGGTCGACAGCACGGCCTGGCGTACATCACCGACCATGCGAACGTCGATTCGGGACTGCAGCAGATCATGGATGATCTCCCAGTCGTACCCACTCAGATCCTGAACCTCGTCGATCAGAATTTCGTCGTAGAGGTGCTCTAGGCGACGAAGCAACGCAGGTGTTGCGGCCATTAGCTCGCGCGCCAGGCGGCCGAGCTCGCAGCCGTAGACCTGGTTGCTTCCGTCCATGAACCTTTGCTTGCCCTTGGCGAACCTGTAAGGGCGCCCTTCGAAATTGAAGCCCCCTACCCGTTCACCGGGGAATTTCACCGGCAGGAACGGCTTCGCAAAGTGGCGAAGCAAAAACGTGTACCAACCCAGCACCTCGATGTTGTGGAGATCGCCAGCCTGAGCTCGTAGCCGATGGGAAAGCTCTTGCTGATTTGTCTGGGTGAACGTGGCGACAAGGACGCGGCGGTCACTGGGCAATCCATTGCAGTGATCTACGAGGCCCTGGGTTTTTCTCCCGCCGGCGACCGCCAGGGTCAGATGGTTAGGCATTGTGAATGAACTCCGCCGCAGCCTTCATGTAGGGCGGTGGGCCGAGGACTTCGTCAGACTCGGCGATTCGAATAGCCCCTTCCGTTTTCTCACGTGTCATCCAAGTCGCCAGGTCGGCCGCATCGGTGATGCCGAGGGTCTTGCGCAGTTGAGGTTCGCCATTGGCAGTAATGAGTTGAGGCTCAAGAGTCGCACCGTCGGCTACCTCCCCAATGAAGAGATCTCTGCGCTTTGCTTCCAGCCACTGCTCAACTGGTTTACGGAGCTCAGTCGGGTCAATGCCATCGTTGTCGCGCATGACGGCGACAGGCTTGTTGATGGCCGCACAGAGCTCTAGGCACCGAGCCAGTGCCAACCCGCGCATGCTGATGACATCAACGCCATGGGCCATCGGGCGAGCCCCGTAGAGATCCTGATAGACACGTTCGAAAATAATCTCATCGGATGGCCCCTCAACCAGGACGACTCTTCTCGCCAGCACGAGGCGGAGGGTGTCGTAGCCTGGGAGCTTTTGAAAATAGCTCACCGTTGTCGGATCGAGCTCCGTGATCTTGGCCGCGCTGTTGCGGTGGAGTAGTAGCAATGCGTTGAGTCCGAGCCGGTTCAAAACGTAAGTGCTGTGGGTAGAGATGAAGAGCTGCTGCTCCTCCGTCGCCAAGTCTTCAATACGATCAAGCAGAGTCGTGAGACTGGTGTGTGAGAGGTGGTTTTCAGGCTCCTCGATCATCACGATTTTCACGCTTGAAGAATGCCGTTTCATCGCGAGGGAGATCTTGATCGCGGCTTGCTGCCCCTGACCAGCCATCGCGAATGGAAGGCCATCGACGTGGGGGGTCACTACGCTATCCCAGGCTGTTCGAGAGGTCTGATCCATAGCCAGCGCCATAGGCTCAGACTGTAGAGCAGCGCCAAGTCCCGCAAGCCGCTTGTTCACCGGCGCCAGCGCCCCTTCAGTCATGGATGCTTTGACGCCTCGATAGTCCAGCGAGATTTGCGCCTTCTCGGCTGACTCCAGGTGATCGCTCAGAATTTGCCGAAGATGGTAATCGACCCCGGCAGCGGACTTGACCGTCCGAGAATCGATCGTGGCCACCGATAGCGCCCGTGGGCGCCGAGTGAGCTCGTTGTCAGCAAACGACCGCCATTCGTAGGTGTAATACTCAACGGGCAGCAGGTGTGAAGGATCCTTGAGCCACTGATCCAGCTCGTCTTGGTATTCCTCGTTCGGGAAAATGGAGAGGAATACCCCCGGGCACACGTTGGTAGGCACGTCCGCATTCACCGCGCCGAGTAGCACCTGCAAATCAGCTACATCTTGCAGATAAAGCTCAATCAGGATCTCCGGAAGCTTAGGCGTCTTCCCTGCTTTCCGAAGTGCCAGAAACTCAGCCACCATTTCAGTGTTGAACCAGTGTGGATTCAGTTCTTCGAGGATCCCCCGCCCACCTATACGGCCATTCAGCGCCAGCGAAATGGCCTCCATCAATGTGGACTTCCCAGCGTCATTGTCACCGACCAGGATGTTTACGCCCGGGTTGGGCTTGAGCTCGAAATTTTTGTAGATGCGGTACCCACGGATACGGATTTTTGTGATCACAGTCGACGTTCCTTGGCGAAGTGCTGTTGTATGGCGCTTTGATAGCCCCGTGGCCTGATGCTATAAGCGAAGCGCTAACGTTGTCGACTACGTCACGTTCCGCACGTCCCTCACCACCCTTTCGGTTCTCCACGCCAGGATCTGCGCATGACCACTCCGTACTACCCAAACCGCAAAGCGTTCATCCTATCCTTGGGAGCGACATGCAGAAATTGGAATTGGAGCTGGTCGTTTGTGAATCACCAAGAGCGCAAGATCATTTTTGGCGCATGGGATATCCACATAAGTGGCGGTCGTACACTGATCCTCAGCGAGGATTGGGAAATCGAGAATGGGCGTCGTAACCACGGTTATCCGCAGAGCGTGGAGCATCTCAGGCTGGTTGGAGAGGAAGGATACGAACTCTATACGTTCAAGATTACACACTCAGATGAGCGCCAGGATGAGGACGGTGCGGGCCCTGCAAAGATCAAAGACTTTGAGCGCTCCATCCTTCGTAAGTGGCTACTGAAGCAGGATGGCGAGTGGTTTGCGTGCGACGAGCCACCGATGCCAGCACTCCCTGAAGAGGTCAGTAAGCCCGAACTGTACCTAGAGGGCGCCGTCCGAGAGGTAAAGGTTAATGCCTATGAGCGTAGCGCTCAGGCTCGGGCAGCATGTATTAATCACTACAAAGCGGTTTGCTATGCGTGCGAATTCGATTTCGGACTGGTTTATGGCGAGGTTGCCGAGGGACTCATCCATGTCCACCACATCGTTCCTCTGAGTACGATCGGCACCGAGTACAAGCTTGATCCGATAAAGGATCTGATCCCGCTGTGCCCGAACTGCCATGCGGTGGTGCATCGTGGATCCGAGGTCATGAGCATTGAAAAGCTCAAGGAGTGCTTGGCCGATGCAAAGCGGCGCTCTGCCCTAACGGCCAGACTTCAAGGTTTGTAACGCGGTTTTTGGAATGTAACGTGACCGATGTTACATTCCAGAAACTACGTTACAAATCCGGGGCTGTGGGCTCGTCATCAGGTGGCGGCAGCAATAGATGCGAAAACTCAGTCGGAACGGGCCGCATCCCGATGCGCCTGGAGGTGAGCCATCTCCCTCTCCCATTCCTCTACGAACTTTTCACAATCATCGAAGTACGGGCCAGCGGCAACTCGGGTAGACCCGATGCTCGCTTGGGCGAATCGATCCCGCCAAGGCGTCGGGATCGTATCCTCGTCAACGACCAAGCGGCCTGAAGATCGAGGAGATTTAGTGACTAGGTCGAGGAGATGTTTGCAGGACAAGGACACGTCGCAAAGGTCGCGCTCGACCAGATCCAGCTCTTGGAGGACAGATTCCGCTTTAGGGTCGCCAGGGCGGAGATCGGAGAGAGCCCAAAGCAGCCGTCTGAATCGACGCTCGCCTTCAATGAGATCGGCCAAGGTTTTACCCCTCCTCACTCAGGCCGGCTTCCACCTGGTTGGCCTTGATGGCTTTAGCTGCTGCCTGTCCTCCTCGCTTGGTAAGGTCGATGCCGATAACCCTTATGTCCTCAGCGCCAGGATATCTAGAGGCGATACTCAACCAGTGTTCCTGCAAGGCTGTTACCAAGCCGTCAAACCCGACTCGATCACCCTTTGGGGTCTCCCATCTGGTTTGATCATCTCGGCTGACAAGCAAAAAGATTCCACAGGTCGACCTGTCATCGCGAAGGTAATCCCCGCATAGCTGATTCTCGAGTCGCTCGAAATGCTGCGGCCCGCTCCAGTTCTGCGAGAGCTTCAGTTCGACCGGTACGGGGGCATCGAACTTGGTGTTCAGGAACCTGTAATCAGGTCGCTTGTCGTCCGCAAGCTGCTCTTCCTGGACTACTCCGTAGCGGCCTGTAGCGCGGTCTCTACACCAATCTCCGATAAATTTTCGAACTGAGGTCTCTTGGCTTGAAGGTAAAAGCAGCTCAGCCCAGCTTGAGTCGCTCTCTTCCAGCAGATGCTTCAAATCCAGTAAGCGGTCAATCGCGAGGTTCCAAAGCTCCCGGTGCGTCGAAGGGGTGTTTTCCAGCGAGTTATGGAAATCAATGACCTTCTCTGGGGGCCAAGGCGGTGTTTGCGAGTCGGCCGTAGCTTTCTGCTCAGCATAAAAAGCACTCCATGGGCGAAGGCTCTCTACGGGATGGGCCTGGGCAATTTCCTCCAAGGCTAAGAACGCTTCTTTACCAGGTGTTTCTCGAATGAACGCCAGCAGTCCGTCGCGAGCATCCTGAGCATCGTCCCTCAGGCCAGGAAAGCAAACGTCTGTTCCTGCGCGCGAAATGTCATCTGTGATACGTACGTACTCGTTAACGAGTAGATAAAGCGCTTTGGCGTGCTTTACCGTCTTGTAGTTTTCCCGGCAACGGCGTGCATTTTGGCCACCAACAAGGCCAATGAGGCAGAGCATTGCGAAATGCGCTTTTTCGGCATTCGAAGGCAGCGAGTCGATACGAGCTGCCAAAGCCGGGATACCCTTTGCGGGTTCCGATCCAATCCACACAGCAAACCAAGACGGTGCGATATCCAGATCGTTCTCTGCGATCGCACGCTCGCTGGCGAGCTCTGCCAGAGCCTGGTCACTGACCGATGACTCCACTAAGACGCTCAGGACAAGTTGTAGAGATTCCAGAGTTTTCACGGGTTGAGCCAGGCGCGCCATCAACGGAGTTGCTAGCGCTTCACACAGCCATTCACCACCGTGGCGCAGCCTACGTAGTACATGATTGCCACCCGAATCCGAGTATGGCTGACCCAGCTCGTAACAGATTTCATGCGCTACGATATCTCGAATAGGATGCGGGTGACGTTCGAACAGCTTGGGCAGCCACACCGGGAAGCGGCCGAATTCAAGTAGGGCATAACGCATCGCGTACGCTGCATCTCTACGGGACATCTCAAAGAAGCCTGCCGCCTCTTCCCTAGCTTCTATAGCAAGCCCGGTTAGCCCTAAAATCACCTGATAGGGGGTCGAGTTCGCCTCCGCTCCCTCCGAAGGCAGCCGTGGAAGGTAGCCCCTCCAGAAATGAATCGCACCCTCACGAAAAGCTTGAGCGACTGGCATTCCGAACTCAGGAACGAGTGATTCCCAGTTGCCGCTGCTCCATGAATTTGAGGATGAAGCCCCCTCCCTCATTTCGTTTAGAAGGTCGCTTTGATGACGAGTCATCATGCCTGGCTCGGGACTGTTGATCTGCGCTACCTTAGCCCCGAGCCCGTCGCGCCACTCGCGACGTCGATTCGCTGCCGCAACTTCTCGCTTGGCCGACTCTTCTTTCCTCTGAGCTTGCTTGATTTCCCATTCCTCTACTTCTCGTTTCGGTGGGTTCAAGAGGAGGTCGAGTTTCTCACGAAGCGCCGCATCGGATTCAGTGGCCTTTTGAAGCTGAATCTTCCACTCAGTCGGCCTACCATGTTGTTTGTAGATTTCAACGCCCATACTCATCGCCATGTGGCGATCCTGAAAATCAGCGAGGCTAACAATCTGGTCGCAGGCGAGACTGAAATTCTCCTTGTTCAGCGTCCAAAATGGCCGGAAGCCGATCAGTTGCCAGACGTTGATTACGGCTTCGTTTTGATGCACACGCCCCTTACGAGCAACCTCAACGTCATACCAGAAGAGTTTGTAGTCGAGTTCAGGCCAGTTGGGTACGGTTGCTCTGAGGTTTTCGCCTAGCTCGCGAACGTCTCGCTCATCGTAAATATGGGCCTGGGCGAGCTTACTCAAGATTGCTAGAGCGACTTCATCGAGCGCAAACGAATCGCGCTCCTGGATCAGCCGAAGGACACCTTGACCAGCGATTTCGGCAACCCAGATGTACCTCTGGGAGATGGTATTGAATCCGTGACTTTTGGTAGGAGGCTTATCCAAGAGCTCTCCCAATCCGCGGATGAAGGTAGGGAGGTGTTCCAGCGGCAAATCTGCTGCCAAGGATGAAAGCCTCATCGCAAGGCTATCCCTACCGCTATAGCGTTCCTTCTTCGCGGCCCGCTCGATCGCCTCCAGCAGCCAACAAAGTGACTCACTGCTCGACGGTAAGTTATCTACGAGCTCTGCCACCCATTCCCGGTTGACCTCCTTGTCACCGGCCAACAACCCCTGGCGCACTTCTGCGATGTCCTGAGGCGTACCCAAATCGATCACAGCACGAATGGCTGCCAAGCGCGTGTGCTTGTGCGGCGCGGTGAGGGCAAATTGCTTGGCTTCTGCGAGTGCACCCACGACCTCCCCTTGCCAAACCATGCGCAGCAGGAACCAAGTGATGTCGTCGTCGTTGCTGTAGAGCGCCAGCAGGTCTTTGATGTCTGCGGTGAGATCATGGTGAGCGAATCGTTGCACTGCAGAATAGTCAGTGACCAACCAGCTATGTGCCGGCTGCGCCAAGTGTTCGCAAGCTTTGCGCAGTACGCTTCGGCGAGTCGTTAGCTGTAGCTGTCCTGGATCACCCCCCTCGAAAAATACTTCCGGGGCAACCTCTTCTAGCCTTGAGCAAATACGCGTGTCCAAGAGCGCCAGCCAAGGTAGAACTGGGCGTAGTGAAGGGTTGATGACCTGAATACCATATTGGGTGCGGAAGAACAGATTCTCGATTTTCACTCGAGAGGCAGCATCGAGAATCAGCCCGTGAAGCCACTCAGCCGTTAGGTATTCTCGGACAGTCCGATGGTGAAAACGTACTGTTCCATAGATGCCAGGCTCGAAGATCGGCCGGCTCAGCAGCGCGCCAGCGTCTTCGTCATTCCACCCCCTCAGGACAGAGCGTACTGGGATGCCCTGTTTGTTGGCGTCGCCATCCGGTACGCGGACAGCAGACATCTGACCCAATGTTGTTGCGGCAGCGATGAGACGGACACCTTCGCGGAGTTTTTCTGGAGCGATGGGTTTCATCTCAGCTCGATTTTGGTCGTGCTCTTCTAGGCGACGATCGATGCTGCTCCTCATCAGCTCTAGACGCGATCCAATACGTTGATGAGCGTGCCAATAGTCGACGAGCTCCAGGAAATCCAACGGGCGCGTCGTCAACGACCATGCATCCCTGCGGTCAAGTTCAACTCGGAACGCTTTGGCGTCGTCTACACCTGTGGCTGCGAAGAATCGGTCGACCTGCTTGCCATGGATGTCGTCCAAAGTCACTACAAGGAATGACCCGCGTGACTTCGTTTTTGTCGGAGCCGTGTGCGCCACAGCGTCAGGCACATCTGTCGCATTCACAGGCGCTCGCTTGTCAATGGACTCAAGGGCAAACGTCGACTCACATATCGCTAGATCCGTCCTGGCGCGCCACGCTGTGCTGCGCCCAGTAATGAGTATGTGCGCCTGGGCGCCAAGGCGCCGGGTCAATCGGCCAATTTTGCGGATTGCGCGCTCAAAATCTCTCGGATCCTTTAACCGAGCCTCGTCCACTGAATCCATGAACAGCCAACCTTCGGCGCCCGAATCTAACCAGCTTTCGAACTCATCGAAGCTACCTTCCTCGATTGCGTCTTCCAAATCCTGGGAGACGTTTTCGATCCGTAGAAAGAAGGCCATCTTCCCTTCGCTACGGAGCTGGCGAGTGACGTTCCGGATTTCCGCGGTTTTACCCGATCCAGCCTCCGAAAGCAGTATCACTCGGCGGTGCTTAAGCAACTCTGGCCAGTGAAGATCTCCGCTCCCGTTATGACGACCGCTCAGCTCTACTTCATCAGACGCGTCTGAGTCGAAGGGGATTATGGAGAAGGTACGATCAAGGTCGATGAAGGCATCCAAGTGCCACGTCATAGCGAGTCTCAAGCAAGTCGTGAGCAGTCCCAATATGGGCTGCAGAGGCTCTGGCATCCTACCTGAATTGGCGCCAGCATCGGTGCCCACCTTAGCTGTGTGACTGAAGTCCGTGAGCGCCAGCTTGATCGACTCAGCTATGCCTGCGGTACGAGCCACGCGCTTCGCTTGGTACTGCAGAGTTCACTAATGGCGTGTCAGAGAGAGGCCCCCGAGCGCTTCGAGCTGGTAGTCGGTGACTGTCTGAAAAGCGTGCTCGGCCTCGATGCGAAGAGCCTCCACCTCAGCCTCAGGTTTCCCATCCGCCTTGGCTTGATCGTATCGCTTCATGGCCTCTATTGTCTGCTGATAGAGAGGGTCATCTGGGAAGGCTGGCTTCAGATTTTTTCGCTGCATATTCTTAACCTCATATTGCTTCTGCGCTGCGAATAAGCGGCGCGGTGTTACCTCTACATACGAGTGCTCATTTCCACCCATGATAGGCTAGAGGCAGAATACGTAGCCCCCTATCAAAATGGCCAAAAACGCAGAGAACGAAGCATGACGCTCAAAGCCTCCTTCGCCAACGTGCTTCGTGCACTGCGCAGCAAGCGTAATATCACACAGCGGGACTTTGCTGACACGACCAGCCGCACCTACCTATCAAAGCTTGAATTAGGGAAATCAAGCATCACCCTGGACAAGCTTGAACAAATCAGTAACCGACTCGAATTGAGCCCGTTGACGCTCCTCACGCTGACACTGAGCGAGGATACTGGAAGGTCTGCATCGGACTTGATGTCAAAAATGCGAGCCGAGCTTGATGAGCTTCAGCGCGATGGTGGTTTGCCTGGCCTGAGCATCCATCTGAACGATTCAAGCACCATTCAATTGTCTGGTCGTCGCCCGCCTCGTGCGGCTAAACCCGGAGAGCAACGTTCAATGCAGACCGAGCTAGCTTTCACGAACTAGCAAGCTCACGGCTAGACGAACGATAGTCCAGGGCCCATGCGGAGATGTGCTTTTGCTATCATCTGCGTCATTTTTACGGCGGGCAGATGATGGAAAAAGCTGTAGCGGAATTCTTGCGGGAGAAAAAAGATGATCTGCCGTCTCTTTACGATTGGGCATTCGATGATCACTTGGCGACCACAGAGTTTGGTATCGCTTTTACAGGCAAAACCTCATTCGATCGCACCCTTGAGCTGAAAGCAGGTCTTCGAGATCTCGTTCTCTCAACCCGTTGTGAAGCTGAGCATGCCAGAATAGCCACCTATTTCATTAAGGTATGGGGTGGTATCACACGTTTCTCAAAAGTCAGCGAGACGTTGGAGTCCTTCTCCTCTCACAGAGGCTCCCCAATGGTGCCGGCGGGGTTCAAGCCCTCCTTCAAGCTCATCAGCAGTTGGTCAAAATGGGCGTCTATCGTCTGCCCAGATTGGGCATGTATTTATGATGCTCGCGTGGCGTACTCTCTGAATGCCATCAATTACCTCACAGGCTCTGAGCACCCTATTTTTCCGATGCCTGAAGGCCGCAACACGCGGCTAAAGATGCTGGACATCACCACATTGCTGCTGGCTGAGCGGTTGCTCCCCGGCGAAAGCAGTGATCCGAAAAGCATGAGGAAAAAGCATTTTGTGCCAGAGCAAGATGCCTACCTTCGATACCTATCCATCGTGCGCAAGGTGAGCAAAAATCTGTGGGATGATGAAAAGCACATTCATGAGGTAGAAATGCTGCTTTTTGCTCTGGCTGACGGTGATATCTACCAAGAGGTTTTCAATCGTCTAGCAAAGGTTTGAGGCCTACCCCCAAACCTGCTTCGTGTTCATTCTATCCATGCGCGTAGGCGATATAGAGCGTCCTGAGTCAGGCCCACCTTACAGTGGTGACAAGCTAAGGGTACATTCGTACTCTTGGCATGCTGCTCCCTGAAGCCTTACCAAGGTGAAGCGGCAATAACACCGAGCACCATTCCAACGCCTACCACGCCTCCTGCCACGATTTCGAGAATCGCAGTGGTTTCAGCGAAATGTCTAAGACTTGAGCTGAATGATGAAGCTGAGCATGACTGACAGGAGGATCCAGACGCTGCCCCTAGCCCCATATCACCCTGGTGGATCCCTGCTATTGAGTCGCTTTTTGTGCCATCGACTCGCATCTCTTTACTCCATTCACAGCCGAACATTGGCAGCCTACCCTCAACTGGCCTGATATATGAATCGAATCGCTCAAGGCGCCAGAATAATTGCAATCTCCCTCAGCAATGCTCCCACTTGTGCGTGATCTAGCCGAGCAAGAGCTCGATCAATAGAGCTACCAGCCCTACGCTGTCCTAGCTGATCGGCGGCACTATCCAACCCAGCCGCAGCCCTGACGCGCGCATCCTCCTGAGGCGCACCTACACTGGCCAGCATCTCTCCCAGCCGCTGCTTCATCGTTCTCACTGCGTCAGGGGTTCCCTCTTCAATTGCCAGAGCGATTAATCCTTTGATCGCTCTCTCTAGAATTCCCCATCCGGTCTCGAGCCTGCCGCCTTTCTTTGCCCATGAAAGCAGAAGGCTTTGGCAATCCAGGTAAAAGTCTCGACAGTCTCGTCGGTAGCCTTCAACCGCGGCATTGAACAGGCTATCAGTGAGAGAAAAGGTTTCGACAAAAGTCACAGTCTCTCTATCGTCAGGCAGCCATGACAGAGTCGAAACGAGCCAGCTAGCGTGCTTCCGCAACTCTTCTGACGCGTGATCCGAGGTTGCAGCTGCGTTCGATATAGCATTCAGGAGGTTTGAAATCTCTATGATCCAGTTGATTGCATCAAAAGTGAAATGGGATCTTTTTTCTACAGCGAACAGGAGGAGATCTTTTAGCGGGTCGTAGATCTGATTAGCCCACTCTTCAAGGTTCTCGATGATCCTGGCAGCGTGCTCGTTGCCCTCTGGCGCCGCCAATAGCTGATTTGCCAAGAGGTTGAGCTTTGCTAGGAGCGAGGTAGCTTGAGTAACTGAAAAGTAAGGGCCCAGTGTGCTGCAATGCGTTGAGCTAAGCGGAGTGTCAGCGGTAAGGAGGAACAATTTCGCAGCGGTGATGACTGTTGTTCGAATCTCGCGAACGGTGTAGTCAATGTCGTGCTGCCCCTTTGTCAAAAGATCGTAGGTGATGAGCGAGAGCTGTTCGAATGCGACCAACGTAACGGGTTGGTGGCTTTTTTTGAGAGCACCGACAGAAGAAAGCGTGCCGATCTTCTGCACAAGGCTGATGATTTCCGTAGGGGTTGTGCACTCGAGTGCAACCCTCGCTACGCGCCCCATTTGGCGAATTCCTTCCATCATGACGTCAGGGAACTCTCGTGGCGCTACAGTTTCCACCGCGTTTGCCAGATATCCCGACGCAAGCATCGCGTGATGCTTGGTCGGATTTAGTCCTGGGTACTCAATCTGGAGGTAGATTGCGTAGAGCGCCGCAAGGGTTCGCAATGTGCTTTGGGCCAGCCGTTCATCATTGCCGGTCAATGCTGCCTGCATAGTTTGGCGCAAATGCTCAAGTGTGGTGTTGATGAATCCGTCGGTTGTGCCAGGTACGTCTATGAACAAATTGGTGGCAATGAATGTGCCTCGCTTTGCTTCGCAGTAAGCAGCATTTATCTCGATTATCTGGCGAAAGGCATTATCTGCAACTTCGTAATCACCTTGAGCGGCAAATCGTTTGGTGTATGAAATTGCGTAGTGGATTGCCCGCTTTGCTTCAGCATCCCAGGCTCCATTCTGCATAAAGAATCTCGTTTTAGGCCCGTTGAGTCTTGCTTCAGCGCCCACTTGATCAGCATCGAGTTGGGGGACTTCCCCAATGGCAATCGCAGCCAATTCTGACAGCTGGCTCCACTTCTGAAGGTCACGGCTAGCGACGCCCGACATAATTGAAAGCTGCTCGACCGGATTGATGATCTGAAGAGCACGGCGATAGGCATAGATGAAAAGCAGCACAATGGCCGCGACACCCCACACTGCCCCAAAAATCGCCGGAACGGCCCAGGTTCCACTGGGTAGTAATGATGCCCCCGCAATCAGCAAGGCCACGAGGAAAGATCCCAGAAACGAGAAAAGTAAGCGTCTATCTGAGCTTAGTTGCCTGAATAGGCCGTGAGGCATACGCTCGACATTGATCTGCATCGCAAACACCACGAGCGAGAATGCAATGGTCGCCGATCCGATCAGCGCAGAGCCGGTACCGCCAAGCAGTGATTTCAGTGTTGCGAGATTTTCCGGTATGCAGAAATAGCCACCAGCTAAACGTTGAAGAGGTGGCAAGACGACTACTGCGCTAGCCGCAACCGCCAGCAATAGGAACGTTGCAAGCTTGAGCCCATGAAAATGACGCCACTGTTCAAAACGAATTCTGCTCTGATGAAGGCGAAGCAAAGCAGATGCACGACTCTTTCTGAAGTACGCATGCAGTGCTGGCGCCCCCATCGAATATCTCCCTGTCACATTGACTTGTTGTTAAGCAGATGCATTAGCTCGTTGCTGGCGTCTTGCTGCACACGATCCGGTAGATGACGTTGTTCATGGCGACATAATGCCACATAGGTCAGTCTATTATCGTCGCGCCAGCTGAGCCTTACTCCTTCATGCCAGGTGATGCCGGAGCATCAAAGGTACCTGAAGTCCCTGGGCCTGCGCGATCCATAAATTACCCCTTCTCTTACGCGTGTGAGCGACGAGCCACTGGATGCGATACTAGAGCTTGATGATTGAGCCTGGGCGAGTCAGACGCTCATTGCTTCCGATCTGCTAACAAATGAGTTCCTCGGCAATAACTGCCAGCTGGCTTCCGACTTTGTCCTTCAAAACCTCGATGAACCGGGTGATCTTAGCGTCGATGAACTGCCGTGATGTGTACACCGCGTACACGTTCCGCTCCTCGGTGAAGTAATCCGGAAGCACACGGATCAGTTTTCCCGCCCGCAGATCGTCGATGGCTGCAAAACCCGCCAGCAAGCCAATACCGGCACCGCTTCTGACAGCGACAGACATCGCCTCCATGTCATTAACACTGAAGCTTGGCCCGCTGGGGATGAACGTTGCATCGCCCATGCGACTCTTGAGGTGCCACTCATCTCGGGCGTAATCGACGGTACCTAGCAACAGGCATCGATGATCAACCAGATCCGCAGGTGTCTCGGGTGCTCCATGCTTCGCTAGATAATCTGGCGATGCCACCAGCACGCAGTGGCTGACTCCAATTTTCTGGCTCACATAGCTTGAGTCTGGCAGCACCCTGGCGATCTGTATTGATACGTCCAACTGGTCTTCCAGCAGATTCGGCATTCGCTGCGAGAGCATCAAGTCGACCGTTACGTCACCAAACGCCTTGCGGTACTCCAGTGCGGCCTCAGTAACAAGGTGTCGAGCAAGGCCAGGCACACAATGGACGCGGAGAATGCCTCGAGGTTGGAGCAATGCGTTGCTCGCTTCTGCCTCAGCGTTTTCAAGGTCGGCCAGGATAACGGTACAGCGCTCGTAGAATCGTCTGCCCGCATCGGTGACTGACAAGCGCCGGGTGGAGCGCTGAAGCAGGCGCGTATCGAGCATCTGCTCGAGCGCCGACACCGCCCTCGACACGTTTCCCACCGTGGAGTCGAGGTGATTGGCCACTGCCGTGAAGCTACCCATCTCAACGACCCTCACGAACACCGACATATTAGAAAACTTGTCCATCGACCTCTTCCCCTGAGCCGGCTCATTCACCTGCCACTGTGTGCAAATCAGTGCGCATTTGAAAGCGATTTTGCCTTTCTGCACAACAATCATTCCCTTCAGTTGGGCTAAATCCATCCCGGCGACCTCCATAGACTCAATTCCACGGGCCGGCGCCAGCCACCGTCTTCCAAGCCCTGCGTAGCTTCCAGTGCAGGCCAACCAGAGAACCCTATGAAGGTCACAGCCATGAACACTCCCTATGACTCGCTCTATCTTTTCATCGGCGGCAAATGGATCGACGCAGACGGCCGTAAAACGGCGACCGTCAGAAACCCCGCAACTGAAGAAATCATCGGTCAGGTGCCGCTGGCTACTGCTGACGAGCTTGATCTGGCCCTCGAGACGGCGAAGCTCGCGTTTGAACAATGGCGCAACACGGTTCCAGCTGAGCGTGCCCGGGTTCTCAAGCGCGCTGCCGACCTGATCTTGGAACGTACGGCACACATCGCCGCGCAGATGACGCTGGAAGAAGGCAAGCCCATTGGCGAGGCCATGGACGAGGTCACCCGGGCGGCAGAGTATTTCGAATGGTTCGCTGAAAGTGCGCGTCGCATCGATGGTCGTGTGGTACCAGCCAACCGTCCCGGTGTGCTGCAACTGGTCAAGCGCCAGCCTATAGGCCCCGTGGCTGCTTTCACCCCCTGGAACTTCCCGGCGATCACGCCAGCACGCAAATTGTCTGCCGCGCTGGCGGCCGGCTGCAGCGTCATTCTCAAACCTGGTGAGGAAAGCCCCTCCACTGCCCTCGCCCTTGCTCGTGCCTTGGATGATGCTGGGTTGCCGAAAGGTGTGCTGCAGGTCGTGTTTGGAGTACCCGATGAGGTCTCAAGCCAGCTGATCGCGTCGCCGATTATTCGCAAAGTGACCTTCACGGGCTCTGTGCCCATTGGCCGCTTGTTGTCGAGTCGCGCAGCCGAGGGCGTCAAGCCGATCACGCTCGAACTGGGTGGCCATGGCCCAGTGCTGGTGTTCGAGGATGCCGATGTGGAACGCGCCGCTGTGGAAGGCGTCGCCAACCGCTTCCGCGGTACCGGCCAGGTCTGCATTTCTTCAACCCGTTTCCTGGTTCAACAGGGTGTCTACGAGCAATTCGTCGACCACTTCGTGGCTGCTACTAAAGCATTGAGGGTTGGAAACGGTATGCACCCCCATACGCAGGTCGGGCCACTCGCCAACCTGCGGCAACTGAACAAGATGGAGGAACTGGTGGCTGATGCCGTGGCCAAGGGGGCTCAGGTGTTGGCCGGCGGTGAGGCGTTGCCTGGCCCGGGCTTCTTCTTCGCACCAACGGTGTTGGCCAACGTGCCGATGGACGCGCGAATCATGCATGAAGAGCCGTTCGGCCCCATCGCTATCGTGATGCCATTCGATGGCCTGGCTGATGGATTGGCCGAGGCTAACCGCTTGCCCTATGGCCTGTCGGCGTATGCGTTCACCAGCAATGCGCGGACGGCCATCGATGTTGCCGATGGCTTGGAGGCCGGCATGATCGGGATTAATCAATACCGCATCGTCGCCACAGAGCTGCCCTTTGGCGGGATCAAGGAGAGCGGTCACGGCTCGGAAGGCGGCATCGAAGGTATCGAGCACTATCTCACCAACAAATTCATCAGCCAGATTTGAGGAGTCGCCTTCATGACAGGTCTCAACTTTACAAGCCCTCGTGAGGCGGCCAGAGCTTTTACACCGAAACTCTCGGCGTTCATTGACTCGACGCTTTACCCGGAGGTTTGGGGCGACGCCTCGCTGTCACCACGCGACCGCAGTCTCATTACCATCGCGGCACTGATTGCCGGCGGTCATTCCGATGAGTTGCCGGCCCATCTGCGGCGAGCCGTTACCAACGGCATAACGCGTGAAGAACTAGCCGGAGCCATTACCCATCTCTCCTTCTATGCAGGGTTTCCTGCTGCGATCACTGCATCTGCGATCGCCCATTCCACGCTCGTTGACTCGGAGCCATTGAAGCCATGAAAGCGATCACCTTTGAAACCTTTGGCGGCCCTGAAGTGCTCCAGGTCAGTGATGTACCCCTGCCGGAAGTCCGTCCCACAGACCTGCTGGTACGCGTGCACGCTGCCGGCGTTAACCGAGCTGATCTGACCCATCGTACCGGTGGCTATGGCCGTCCCAACTTCGGGGACTCGCTGATCATAGGTCTGGAGATTTCCGGTGAGGTGATCGAGGTTGGCAGTGAGGTGTCAGGCTATCAAGTCGGCGATCGCGTGATGGGGGTTGTGGGTGGCGGCGCCTACGCTGAAATTGCGCGTATTGATTACCGCATGGCAATGCCGATCCCTGCTGAGCTCGACTACGTGCATGCTGCTGCGATCCCGGAAGTTTTTGTGACAGCTCACGAAGCAATGATCCACCTGGCGAAGCTGAAACCAGGCGAGTCGGTACTCATCCATGCCGCTGCGGGTGGCGTTGGTTCAGCAGCTGTGCAGCTCGCTTACGCCATGGGGGCCAAGATCTTCGCCACCGCCGAGGTTGGAAAGCTGTCCCGAGTCGAGAATCTGGGCGCCGATTTCACCATCGATTACAAAACGCAGGACTTCGCCCAGGTCGTCGGGCAGCACACGGAAGGGCAAGGTGTCGATGTCATCATCGATTTTGTAGGTGAGCCCTACTTCACCAGGAATATCAAGTCGCTCGCCAAGGGTGGCCGCCTGGTACAGGTAGGAATTCTGGGTGGAGGTGGTGAAGTAAGTCTCAAGCTGGAAGACGTCCTTTACCGCCACTTGCAGATCATCGGCACGGTGATGAAGTCCCGTACACAGTCCGAAAAGCATGCAATGGTCAGACGCTTCCGCGAACATTGGCTCGATCGCTTTGAGGGTGGAGGCAGTCTCGAGCCAGTGGTTGATAGCACCTTCCCATTGGCGCGAGCCGCGGATGCACACCGGAAAATGGAGGCTTCACTCAATGTCGGAAAGATCATCCTGACAATGTCGGCAGAGACCTGATTCAGTTTCCTTCACTCAATTTTCACGGGGGTTGGGAGACTCTGAAGCCATCCCTACGTGTGATAGACCTTGCCCGCCTAGCAGCGGGCTTTCTTTTGCCTGTGGCCGCGACCGGCTGGCCAAGCAGGAACACTTCGTAAAATCGGACTACTCGGATCCGTCAGGACGGGCAAGCAGTTGGAGCAGCTGATCAATCAGCCCTCGCGCATCCTGTTCGTACCCTTCACGCCACCGGTGCGACCAATCTTGAGGAGATCCCTCCTCCTCCCACTCGGCCAATGCGAGGCCATTGACTATCTCCATCTCAAACCAAAGGGTCTTCCACCCTTCAGCGTCTGACACTAGGTTGGAGTTTTGCCAGGCGAATTCCGTCTGAGCCACGAGACGTGACCAGCTCATCAGAGCTTGAGGTGCTTCTTGGGCCAGTACCCTTAGCGCCGAAACTGTCAGCACGAGTTTCCTTCAGAGTTTACGAACACACTGCTCTGCATTCTGCCAGAGAGAGCTCTCTTTTCACGATCTCTCCCTTTCGCCATGGCTATCCCACACGTTGCCATGCCAGCATGGCGCAATCCAAGCAACGTGAGCCAGGGAAGGATAGTCAATGAAGAACGTCAGGCTGATACGCCACGGCGAGAGCGCCGCCAACGCTGGCGAGCCAACTAGGGATCACGCAAGCATTCCTTTGACGGCAAAAGGCCTGGAGCAAGCCCGTATCGTCGCTCAGTCGATCACCAGCGCCCCTGGCCTCATTCTGGCCTCACCGTTCCTTCGCGCCCAAGCAACCGCACTTGCTACCACGGCACTGTATCCTGGTGCTGCTTTCGAAACTTGGCCGATTCACGAATTCACCTACCTTTCGCCGGCGCGCTGTGTAGATACGACGCTCGCACAACGGCGGGGCTGGGTCGATGCTTACTGGCAGAGATCAGATCCTGCTTTTTCTGACGGCGAAGGAGCGGAGTCCTTCCGTGATCTCGTGGCCAGGGCTCTGCATTTCCTTGACCGAATCGCAGAACACTCGGCCAATGAGATCGTGGTGTTTTCACATGGTCAGTACCTCAACACAGTCCGCTGGCTCCTCGAGAAACAGCCGCAGGAGATCGACGGTGATGCAATGCTGGATTGGCGTAAATACGAGATAGCGAACCATATCCCGAATTGTCAGGGGTTCTCGCTCAGCAGGCATACGGACGGAAGGAGCTGGGCTCTCGGTCGCTGAAAACGTCAGAGCGCTACATCAACAGTCGCAGTCAATACACTCACCATGGCGGCGCCGAAGGAGTTCTTTAGCCCGGCATGGATTTCTTCGGGTGAGTGCAGCAGCAACTGATTTAGGACAGTGCGGAGGGCTGCAGTGGCGTCGATTCACCCGTCCAAAAGGGCTTTAGCCGCGTCCAGGGACAAGCTCATGAACGTTAACCCGTCCGTGAAATGTTGGATATCGCTAGACGCGGGAGCAGCGCTTTTTTTCAATCTTCGATCACGCCCCGCCAAGCCATTCAATATGGTGAGTAACGAATCTCATGGCGGCGACGGATTTTTTCGTCTCGGCGCCAGCTCAGCGCTCTCCATAGTGATCCCATTTTGGGACATTAACCCATAAAAACGCCCTTAATGTTCCCATTTGGGATCATTACGGGAGGCGTGGCTGAAGGGGCAGCGTTCTCGACGTATGCGTTGGATAAGCGGAAAATAGGCGGCTTATCGACCTGCCGGCAACGGCACCGGAGACGTACCCTGCCCCATGAATTCTAAGGTTCTCCAGCTTCCAAAAAACCTCCACGGTCGCGACTTTGTAGTCGGAGACATCCACTTCAAAACCACCGACCTCCATCGCGGGTTGCACGCGCTGGGATTCGATAAGGCTAAGGATCGGCTGATCGCTGTGGGAGATGTCATTGACCGTGGGCCAGGCGTACTTGATGGGCTGAAGCTACTCGGCGAGCCCTGGTTCTTCAGCGTCCAGGGCAACCACGAGCGAATGCTAATCGACGCTTATGGCGCTAATCCCGAGGCTCGCTATTCTGCGCATGGCGCTGGCTGGTGGATGACGATCGCTGATGAGTCAAAAGCGATGATCATCGAGAAGCTTCGGAGTCTTCCGGTCGCGATCGAGGTTGCGTCGAATCGGGGCGTCGTCGGCGTTGTGCACGCAGATGTGCCGGCGGGCATGGCTTGGCCGACCTTCCTGGAGCAACTCGACAATCCCGCAATGGAGGAGATCGCCTTGTGGGGGCGAGATCGGATCGTTAAGCACCATCGTGAAGGCGTCCCGGGTGTGTGGCGGGTCTGTACAGGGCATACGTGGATTCCGCGGCCGCTGAGGTTAGGCAATGTGCTGGCGCTGGATGTCACCGGTGGCGCCGATGGTTCGCTGGCCATTTACAGCATTCAGGAAGACAAGATCTTCATTGATGGTGTTGCTACGTCGATCGACCAAGCTGAAAGCTTGAGCGAGCAGCTCCAGCAGCTTGAGCAGCGAGCTGTAGCTCTCAAGACGACAGTGAACAGCAACAAGCTCATAGAGACACAGGTTCTGGCTGCGGAGCTGGAGACAGTTGTGAAGCTGGTCAATTCGATGTGGCAAGACGTTCGCGAAGGTGTTGAGGAGCAGCAACGGCTGGTAAACGCGCTGCATGGGCTGAGCCTTGCGACTGGCGAGCGTCGGGGCGCCAAGCTCGACGAGCTATGTGCCAGGTATGAGAACACGCAGGTTGAAGGGCTCCTTCGGCGGTTGTTAGGTTAAGAGGGTTTTATGGAATACGTGATGAGCATCAGCCAGGCGCGTCGACGTTTTCGTCGAGTGCTCAAGCTCGCAGAGAAAGGTCATACGTTCATTTTGACCCGGTGTGGGAAACCAGTATGTCGGTTGGAGCTCGACGAGTAGGCATACAGAGCTTTCGAGGGCGTGCCCGTTGGGTCGGCTCTCGTGAACCAAGCCGGCCGCTTCGCTTTCGTCTTGGCCCTCCGGGCTTCGATCCTCACGCCTTGCGCGCTCCGCTTGCTCGCGGTACCTGATCAGTATGCAGGCAGAGAAGCTTCGGGGGGATTCATTGGTGAAAAATGACGAGGAGGCTGGCGTGATATGCGACCTATACGGCGAGTCCACGCGGGTAGATGGCGGTGATCATCAGTTCGGATCACTGAGCACCAGCTGGGGCGCTGGCTCACAGTACGGGTCGTTCAGGATCTGCCCTGCTGCACGCGCGGGTTCGACCCTGCACTCTGCTGTGTCCTGAGCGCGGCTCCAAACATACCCTTCAGTCGTTCAATGATTCCAGGTTGCCCTGAGTGACGGGCTGCCTCGAGTTTCTGGATCTTTGCGATCATTCTGACGATGCTTTCCCTAGCGCGCTGGCGACTTTCTGTCCTTTTCATTGGTGCCTCGGAGATGGTGTGGATGGCGTCTCGCGAGCTTCACCCTAGCATTGTGGAAAACGGCGCGCCTACCCCATCGGAGACAATGATTTGTCCTAGCGCGGGTAAACTGTATATGCATACAGTATTATTTTCCCTGCCGGTAGATTTGATACTCAGAGCTCGCTGCCGTCTCATAACTGTCCAGAAAAGGCAGCTAAATTAGCCTGGAAGGCCCGTGGTTTGGGGCTTAAGAGAAATTATGGGGCTTTGATGGCATGTCCGGTTCCGTGCCGTTCTACCAGCGCCAGCGATGCAAAATCTACTCAATCGGTGTGAGTTTCTCCGTACCTGACAGATTAACTGTATATCCATACAGTTATTTTTGATGTGAACCGCCCCTACCCGGTCTTACCTGCGTGTTAGCGCCAGCTTGGTTTTCTGGACACTTATACGACTTACACAAACACTGCTGCTCGATCCCTCACCATCGCACAATGACCAAACAGGGGTAGGCTCGGGTAACCTCAAGGGAACGAATTTCCCAGGACATCTCAATGCCGCTCACTACCATCGCTAAGCTGTTGCAGGAGGCAAGGCACGTTGTCGTTTTCACCGGCGCCGGCGTATCCGCCGAGAGTGGAATCCCAACATTCAGAGATGCATTGACCGGTCTCTGGTCACGATTCGACCCTGCTCAATTAGCGACAGCCGAAGCGTTCCGTGCGGATCCTGGGCTGTGCTGGGGTTGGTATGAGTGGCGTAGGTTGAAAGTGCTCCAAGCACAGCCGAATGCAGCTCATCTCGCGATAGCAGAACTCGCTAAGCACGTTCCTAGGCTGACAGTCGTGACTCAGAACGTAGATGATCTGCATGAGCGAGCTGGGAGCAAAGACGTGATCCACCTACACGGCAGCCTTCACTCACCCAGGTGCATAGACTGCGGTAATCCTCACATGGCACCCCTTCCTTCTGATGACTTATCCGTGGATGGTTGCCGTCTTGAGCCTCCTCGGTGCAGTGCATGCAACGGATACATCAGACCCGGAGTCGTCTGGTTCGGAGAAATGCTTCCAGACGCAGCTTGGGACGCGGGTTTTGCTGCCTCAGGTGCCTGTGATCTGTTCTTCTCGATCGGCACATCCGGTGTCGTATATCCAGCCGCAGAGCTGCCCCTACGTGCGTTAGGAGCAGGCGCGAAAGTCATACACGTCAATCCTGCTCGTGTAGAGGTCTGCAGCCAGGAGATTTGGCTCAACGGTTCGGCCGCAGACATGATGAAGGCGCTCCTTGAGCAAGCTTTTGGATGATACGTGCTCAACGTTTGTGCTCGGGCTCGTAGCGCAGCAGAGCCTCTTTTGCGTCAGATGCCCATATCATCATCAATTCGCCTTCCCACCAGTTCACGAGGGAGGACGTCAGCTGGCACGAGCAGCAGGAGACGGTCTGCGAGGTAATCGCTGTAACACGCCAGGATCGTAACTCTATTGGGCAGATCGTCTGGGCCTGGCGCCTTGATGCCCGCCTCCACCTGAGCGCTCTTAACTATCCTGAGAATGTCCTCGCCTAGCCATTGCCGTTCGAGATACTCCTTTTGGCTGCGGGCGGGTCTCGGCCCGAAGGAACGCAGCAGATCAACCACGGTTTCGAGAAGTCTTTGGGGGCCCAGGTGTTCCAACGCAGCTTTCCAGAGCACTCCTTCTTGGGCCATGGTGAATCGATTACGAAGCATTAGTGGTACAGGATCCTTCTGATGAGAATTTTTCTAGATTGCGAATTCACGCAGCTCAATGCCACATCAAAGCTGATTTCGCTGGCGCTGGTTGCAGAGGACGGCAGGGAATTTTATGTCGAATTGCTCGACACATGGCACCTCGACGACTGCAGCGACTTTGTAAAGGAGATCGTGCTTCCTCAATTGTGGGGTGGCGACTACAGCTGCCCCATACTCGATGCCCGGGACAAGCTGTTGGCGTTTCTACGCTCATTCGATTCCATGACCACCGTGGTGACTGATGCCCCGGAGTTCGATTGGGAGCTGTTCTGCGAACTCGCGTACCACGACGGTAAGTGGCCGCAGAACGTTTATCCGGCGCCCACCAATGCACTCAGCCTCGAGCCGCTGAACGATGGATCAGACCTCCCCCATCATGCTTTGCTCGATGCGCGGATCA
This sequence comes from Pseudomonas kermanshahensis, assembly GCF_014269205.2. NCBI lineage: Bacteria > Pseudomonadati > Pseudomonadota > Gammaproteobacteria > Pseudomonadales > Pseudomonadaceae > Pseudomonas > Pseudomonas kermanshahensis. The sequence continues at coordinate 2,642,793 of NZ_JABWRY020000001.1, read as the reverse complement.
TCGCCGGGATGTTTGTCCCGAAAGTCAATGGCTAGGCACTCCTCCGTCACTGCTTCTGCTGTCCGTCCTAGAGACTGTGCCAAAAACCTCCAGAAGGACGGTGGAGTCGACAGCTTGTGGATTCAGAGGTGAGAGCACATTTGTACTCCGTGCGCCACAACTTGATCGGCATGTCAAATACCCACAAAAAATAAGGCTTATTTGCATGCTGTTTTGGCTGCAAAAGCTAGCTGAGGGCCTTCCAGGCCCCAAAGAGCCGACAATTGTTCCTGCAGGCATGCCCACAGTCAAAATCCCTAAAGATTTACCCTCAAATTCACCCAAAAAGTCGCTTCGCAGTAGATCAAATTCGATAAGGCAAAACGCAGGCATGCGAGCCAGCGCGATGCGGCATGTTCAGGTGTGGCAGGGACACCGCTGCTTTGCTTTTGAGAACAAACAAAAGGACTCCGTTTTTGAATTTTTGATTCAAGGGTAGCGCCTCAAAAATGTCGCATTTTTGATAGAAGTGACGCATTTGTGATAGCTCTGAGTTTTTGGGGACGCCCTTTAGCAGGTGTCGACTCATACCTATAGGGGAATGGCAGAGCGCTCGACCTCAGGCTTGAGATGCTCAGGCATGTTGTTCGCGACGTTCAGATCAATCGGAATCCCCAGCATTTCCTCTAGCGTCGACTCAAGATCCAAGATGTCGAAGAGGGAGATCTTCCCTTCCCTCTCAGCTGGTATGGTCACGAGGAGGTCGAGGTCGCTGCCCTCGATGTCTTCGCCGCGGCAAACGGAGCCGAACATACGGACGTTTACGAATCCATACGCTTCGACAGCTTGCCTGATCTGCTGAGTTTTCCCTTGGATCGCGTCGGATGGTTTCACGGTGCACCTGAAGTGTCGCCTGGCTGACTGACTGCTTGGTTAACGAGGGTGATCTAATGCGCTTACAGGGTGGGTGATCCGCGTAAGAACCACTCACCTCATCCTGAGCGACATTAGTCTTCGAGGAGTTTCTTCACGATCCAGGTCGCGTATGGCAAGGCTGCCAGACCCATGAGCTCGGTCTTGAAATTCCCTATTTGCTGCCAAGTGAACGCTTCTACGGCAAGGCCGGAGACTATGATAATCGCCACAAATGCAGGCCATGCCTTGGCGAACAACCGTACCAGATCACTACCTGAGATCGAAGCCGCGATGAGGGGATACGCCTTACGGTAACTTCTGCCGATGCACGCTAGGTACAAGGCACAGGCCACTACGACAGCCAAAAGCACCGACGCGCTCACATTGACTGTCGCGAATGCCCAGCACAGCGTCAGCAATTGGGTGCCCACCCAGCCCAATTGCTTGATGTACTTATTGGCAGTAGTCATTTCGGGAATGGGAAATCGAGGGTCGTATGATGATCCGAACATCTTTATTCCTAACGTTCAGGCGAGCCCCATGCTCGCCCTCTCCCCATCGTAATAGTGTTCGACGCGTTCGCCTAACCGAAACATAGCCTTGAAATACTGGCGTAAAAGACAGAGTTATGAGCAATGGCGTCCCTTCTGCGGCTCCTCCCGAGCGGAAGCCGCAGTGAGGTCAGCCTAAATCAATAGAATCAACGTGGAATTGCCATTCCATCAGCGGACTTAGGTTGCGTCAGTTGCATCAGGCGCTGCTGGTTTAGGGGCGCGGATCTTGTGCTCCCGGAAATCGAAGAAATGGGAGAAAAGTCGTTGCCATGCACCGATCGAGGCAAGTTCACTGTGGTCATAGCCCATGGAACGCATAACCTCGTTATGGCACATAGCATTTAGCACGTGCAGCACAGGGGGCTCTGAAGCCTCGATCGTTAATCGATCTTGCCTGATCGAGAGCAATTCTTCTTCGCTGGGAGGGCTAAGCAAGCGTTTTTCTAGATCGACGTACTGACGAACGAAGTCCGCGTGAGCCCTGGCCCTCTGAGCGCTCGAAACGACTAGGTTGATCGTGGAGATGAAGGTGACCAGCGCTGACATTACCAGTGCCAACGATTCGGCTTTTTTGCTTAGCACTCCATAAATGGCTGCAGATCCGAACATGACCGAGGCCATGTTAGTGACCTTGTCCAAGGCGTCGAAGTAGGCCGTTCGCCTCAGGTGGTAGCGGATTGATCTGCGAATTGCAAAAATCTGCTTCTCCCAATCTATCTGAAGTGAATCTGCCAAATCGCTCATCAGTTCCCTCTACTTGGCCGTGGTCGAGGGGCTGGTGGTTCTAGGGTGTCAAACACTGTATTTCGATCCTTCTTCTCAAATGACTCGTCTCTGAGGGCCTTACCCTGGTCGCCCTGCCCTCGTCTACGAGGTACCTGTTTATCGGTGTTACTTGGCTTTTCTGCCATTTTCCCTCCTATTTCTGTGCAGCACCAAAAGAATGGCTCAAAGCCATCGTGGCTGGCGATGATATGGCATTGCGGTTAACCTGCGCTAGCTGGTTCAGAAGCCCCTTACGACGCCTGCGCGCTCTCCGGTATCATGCTAGTGGTATCGCCGTGAAGCACATTATTCAGTAAGAACCAAGGCACGCGATCTGGAGTGATGAGTGCCGAACAGATTGCCCCAATCCGAGTGGCGCGCAGAGCGAGAGAGCTATCGCCCAGGAATTGGGGCTTGCAGGCTATGTCCCAGCGCTCTAAGAGCTCTTCAACCTTCCAGACCTTATGACCAATTTGGAACACATGGTTGATTCCTGCGCGAACAACCGGGTGGTTGAACGCCAGATGACTATCCGGAATGAAAATATTGAGATGTGCATGGTCGAGGTCTACGAGATGCATATCGAGCTCTTCACGCAGGCAGAATTTACTGCAGGTAAGCATTACTAGCGCGAGTGTTTCAGACGGTGAGCTGCTCAGTTGTTTCAGCCCTTCTGGGTTCTTCCGCGCCCGTGCCGACAGGTAGCTGTAGGCCTGGGGTGGTTCGAGCAGGGGGCGAGCTAGCCCACCGCCACAGTCAATGAGTGTGCTGATTAGTAGGCTAACAATAAGCTCGCCAAGGCCATTCATTTCGGTCGCACTTACGGCTGTCAGGAAAGCTGCCCAGAATGGGGCCTCATCCTCACTCATACCCGCCAGAACGCTTGCATAGTGAGTAGTGAGGTAGCCACTGATTTCTTCCATGCAACTGCGCACGGCAGAGTCGTCGGTACCCAGTTCATGAGCAAAGTGCAAGGCAGCAGCGCTCCAGCCAAGAATCCTGGATATTCGCTGAGGAAGATAGAAAAGATCAGGTATGCCATGCCTACAGAGCGCTTTTTCGTTCGAGTGGAGTGACTTTACAATCTCAAGCAATGAACGCTCGCACTCATCGATTAGCCGCTGCGCTAGCACGGCGATACATGCAGCTGAGTTACTATCTTTTCCAGATGACTCTAGCAGCAGCGCTATGCATGTAGCGCTCAGCTCGACTAACGCAAAAGAGTTTTGATGGCGACGAGCATTTTTCTCAAGTGAATGCCAGATGCCCTCAATGAAAACGGCTGGTGCATCTGGAAAGGCCTCAAGTCTAGTCATGAACTCAGACAGCACGGGTAGGAGCTTATCGGGCCCTAAATCCTGATCTTGGGCAAACAACAGACTGTAGAGTGCCGAGGAATGCTCACTGATAGCCTGCCCGGCTGGCGATGCTGGAGTGATGCCCGTCAGGCCGAGTAGCGAGGTCGCATGGGTATCACTGGCGTGAGGGTTGCCAAACAGCGGCATGTGACCATAAAGGTTCACTCCCCATACCGAGGGCATTTGCTCAGCGTTGGTTTGTTCGGAAACGTGTTGAGCTGCGGGCCGCCCGATGTCCACCAGGTCGAGATATCTAGCTCGTGAGCCAGTGTCGAGTTTTCCCTGCAAGACCTCCAGTAAAGCTGCCGTAGCGTAGCCTCCACAGTCATCCTCATAGGCATATTGATTAGAGGCAGAAGAGACAAAGAATGAGACACCGAAGGTTTTCGACTTGCCGATGACCTCAGGCTTTAGTAGGACATTGAGGTTGGAAACCAAGCCGGCTGCGCTGCAGGCGTCAATGATGACGTTGCAGTGAGCGGCCTTCAATTCGTTGAAGAACTCAAATAGCCGGCTTATGGCATAACCGGTTGTTGATAGACGGTCAGGTCGAGTGTCTCGTAGGCATAGAAAATAGCTGTTGTTAGCCTCTTCGCCATGTCCTGCAAAATAGATCGTGAGGCTTTGGATCTCTCTGTATTTATCCTGGAGCTCAACGAATATGTTCTCAACGTCACCCCTATTTGGGTTGAGCAGGAGGTATGAGTCCTCTGCAGAAGTGCAGCTCAATTCTCCGGTCGTCAATGCAGTTCTGATAGCAGCCGCATCGCTCTCAGCGCCACGGAGCGTATCCATATGCTCGTAACCATCACATCCGATACACAGTAAGACTCGGGCAGCCATAACTACATTTTCCTGGAGAATTTTGCTTTACGCTCGGACTCTCGTGCGATTGCCTCCGATACCTTGCGTCTCAGAATCTCTACCAATTTGGCCTGGAACTCTGGTGAGCGAGTGGAGGGATCATTTTCAATGAGCTTTGCAGTGGCTGGGCTGCCCCTGAGCTCCGGGCGTGATATCGTTCCATCCTTGTTTACTGAGAACTCAATGCTATTGATAGTTTCGAGCAGGTGCTCCCCTATGCTTTTTCCATTTCCGTCAATGACGTTCCCACTTTCTTCACAGGTGTCTGACAGCATCTGATAGAGAAATCGCTCAAAACTCTCAGCCATACTCTTAACAATTTCTTTCTTTGTACGTTCGATTACGTCTAGCCGCCCTATCATGACATCCTCCATATCGAGCCAGGTTTCATGAGAAAGCGTCTGTGCTTGAGCAACTCGATCTGGCGCATAGCTGTGGTGAGACTGCCAAGCGCCGCCATGGTTGAAGACAAGGGCGTTCTCGCCTCCCCCTACCTGCTTCTGGGCATTTCGAAGCTCCTCGCCAGTTTCTTTGACGAATGCTTTCATCACGCTCTCCGCCTGGGAGTCGAATGGAAATGGGTGATTCCTATCGCGCATCATTGCTCCTAACCCGTTTCCCTAGCTGAACCCGATAATGCCATAACGCCTTCACCAGAGACGCGAGAAAAGTGCCAAGCAAGAAGCTCCAGCGAAGCATGTCACTGACTTACCTGTCCTATGCCAGGGGCGCGTCAGACCAGACTTTCAGCTTCTGCCCAGCCATTGATTCCTGGCTAAACCCGGTGCGAAGATCCTTGAGGAGGCACGCCAATGGATGACCTGACTTGAGCAAGCCATCCATCATGTGCGCCTGGGTCATGTAGTCATGAGGCTTATCCAGCTCCCTTGCTTTCAGCTCATGTAGCCCGTCAAGCGTGCAGCTTACAATCCCACAGCAACTGGCAGCGTTTAAGCTGTTGGCCAACCCCTGAGGATCGGTGTCTGGGAAGTAGTACACGTTCGGAGTCGCTTTAGCCAAGGCTGCAGCTGACGCGATTGAAAATTGTGGTGACCCTCTAAACACCCACGGAGCACCCACAAGTTCTGCCGGCACTTGGTAGAGGTGTGCTTGCAAGAGAACCTCAAGGTTTTCGATCATGACGAAACAATCGAGCCCAGCTACGAGATCTGCAGGGATAGCCAGTGAGCCGCCTTCAGGAATCTCATACTGGCGATCAGCCAAGACCACCTTACCCTCTGGGCTGCTAACCAGTACCAGGTTTCGGCTGATGACCTCGTTAGATGCCTTCTCTACCCGAGAGCGGCCGGCCAGCTCTATCCTTGAACCTTCAACCTTCCTTGCCTCAAGGGGATCCCACTTGGCTTTATCGATCAGCAGGTTCCTGAGTGCTTGGCGATCAGCAGGACTTAGCAATAGCTTGCTACCACTGATCTCACCGACTCCGTAGTGTTGATGAATCGTCTTCCATAGCTTGCCCAACCCAACACTGTCATGCCCCATGCGCACGAGGGTGCTGATCATCTCTAGGCTTCGCTTGCTGCGTAAAACGCTGTGGTCACTCATTCGCCGCGTCTCTTGATGCGTAGGGTTAGGTCAGTCACTACCTGGTTCGCGATACCTCTCGGCATGGGCTCGGCTACAGGTTCGAGCACGTACCTCAACGGTATTTCAGTTTTTTCCGCTACAACCAAAAGGTTTCGATAGTAGGCGTCAAGTGCATACAGCCACACGTTAACGCCATACTCCCGTTCGGCATTGTCGGCCCAATAACGGCTAGCACTCTGCGGTGTCCGGCTCTCCTTTAAGGCCTCCAGCATCGCCTCCAGGTGCGGCTGGGCAAAAGGAATTGGAGCTTCTACGACCTCCACCTCAGTGGGTATGACGCGTGCCGGCGGCCTGGCCCTAGGATCTTCACTCGCCTTCCTTACCTTGGGAGCGGGCAGCGACTGAATAAGAAGCGCCATGTCGTCAATTGCTTGTGAGTCTTCCACTGGAGGATGAAGGTGGCCTCCAATAGCTAACGGTGAAGCACTGACCCACTCCGCGGCGTCCGCCCGATCCAGAATGTCATTCAGATCTGGTACGTTCCCAGCTTGGAGCCAGCTCTCGACGGCGAGCACGACCTGGCGCATGCGATTGCGTTTTCTGACAGTCACTCCCAACTGGTCGAGCCTTTTGATCAGATCAACAAGGCGAGTTCGCTCCCTCATAACTGCATTGTGAAGAGTAGTGATCAGCAGTCGACGTAATGTCCTATCGCTGAAGCACCAGCTTGAAAGCTTGTTGTACTCAAACGAATCGAGCTTGTTAGCCAAGCGCTCCAGTCGTTCGACAGCCTGCCGAATGTCACGCAGACGGTCTTCGAATCTAGGAGAAAAACCGTACCTACCCTCAATAAACTCAGTCGCTGCCCGATGCTCATCGCGCAGATGAGTCACCACCTGTCGAACGGCAAGCCAAATCGACCTTTGCTCCCTTTCAGCGTCTGCGTGAGAGAAATCCTTAGCTGATTGGAAGCGCTCACAAGCCTGCTCAATCTTGACCAGCAACTCTTCAAGGTCTGGAGCCGAAAGCTCAAAGCGCTGCGAGCTGATCCTTACGCCCAAGTCGATCAAGAGCGATGAAGGATGAAGACTGCCCTCAAACTCGTCGACAAGGTGCTGTCTGATCAGCCACATAATGCCGTTGGTCATGATCTCTGGCTTGCTTGCGCCTTCTTCGTCTGCCTGGACAATCAATTCAAGTGTTGAGGCGTTGGCAATCAGGTGTTTTCCGAGTGTTGCCCAATCTTCTGCTCTCACAGGATGAACTCACTCTGCGCGTCACCGGCTGGCTCAATCTCGACTTCGGGCAGCAATTTCTGGTGCTCAACGATCCAGGACATGGCTCTGTAGAGATAAGCCATTTTTCCAGTAGCTATGTAGATAGAGGATGCAGTCCCCTTTCTGATCAGATAGCCCTCCTCCTCCATCGTTTTGAGCACCACGGAGAGCTTGTCACTGTGGCTCTCGCCGCGCTTGGATTTACGGAAAAAGGTATGCCCAGCAAGATCACGCAGCAGATCAGCACAGATTGTGCTGCTCTCTACCTGGCTCAGTAACTCTGCAGTGAATACTTCCTCTCCGGGCGCTAGGCAGGCGTCACCACGTCCGGCACGCGCGCATAGCTGAATAAACTCTACAACCGGCCAGATTGCATCTCGGATTCGCTTGAAATCTTCTGAGGCTGCAGCGCGGTCTTTAGGGTGGGACAGATTTACGAAGCGAGAGAAGAACGCACTTGGTTGCTCAAGGTCTCCCAAGCAACCGAGAGTCCTCCCCAGTGGCTGCAGAGCTTGCTCAATGGAGCGAGCATATGTAGCGTTGCATAGCTGGTTGTAGAGCTCTGGAGCAGAGTACCGGCAGATAAAGCGTCCTGCCAACAGGCTTTCGAGGGCGTCTCTCATGCGATGATCTCCTGCTCTTCATCAAGCTCCAGCTCTTCATTCAGAGCAGCCAGCCTATCAGTCTCAGGTGCTTGGTATTGTTTGACGTAAACTGCGCCGGAAGGACGGCGATCAAGCGCATAGAGATGGGTGAAGTGCCGGATAAGCTCAGGCGCGCCGCCTGGGAAACCCAGCATGAGCTGAGAGTTACGAGCGTTGAAATACTTGAGCAACGTATATGCGTTGTTCACATCGAGCTCCAAGGCTTCATCGATCGGCAGCAGCAAATCGAAGTCAGCATCTCGTCGAATGAGTTCAAAAAGGGCCTGATAGATCATCCCTACGATGATTTTGAGCTGCCCCGTACTAAGCCCATCTCCCAAGTCTGCCGTGTTGAAGGCAACCTTTTGCACGCCGTTGACCATCCAGCTCAAAGAAACGTCGAAACAGTCAGCAAGCTTTGTTGAAAGCCAGCCGCCAGCCTTCATCCGTCGTTGCATGGAGATCAGGCGTTCATTGAGGGCGTCTGTGGGAATTTCACCAGCTGGCTTAACCCGCCAGCGGTTGTACTGATCGACGAGAGCATCAATATCATCCCATGCACTGATATCGTGGATCCTGGAAACCACTCGGAACTCAAAATTCGTGAACTGCGGAAACGCCGCAAGTACCTCGTTCACCTTCTTCGTTGCCTTGCGGCCTAGCTCCATGATCGACCGATGCAGGCCATTGAGCACGGACTGATTTTCGGCCACCTGGGTGCAAAGCGCTCGGGTACGAGTAATCAGCTTGCTACGCTGCACGTCATGGCCTTCTGCGAGATAAATCAGCAGTTCAGGCGTGGCGTGGAACCACGCTCGCTCGCCAGTTGCGTCAGCGTGGCGTGATCGAGTAGCGATGTCTTGAATAGCATCGTACTCAGCAGTGTCACGCGGGCCGCCCATGGCCTCCAATTCGATTTTTCGGAAGAGATTGCGGCCTTCAGTCCGCTGGCTCTGGGCATCTCGCTGGAGGCGCCCCACCTCGCTCTCTATGTCGGCCGCTGTAAGTTTCCGCAAGCTGTCCAAATCAGAGTTCACGAAAGGGGTGAACTCCAAGCGCTTCAGGACGGAAGAGAGGATCAGCAAGCCCACTTCGATCTGTGAAAGCTGTTCGTTGAGCGCCGACTGGGCGGCCCTAAATGCACTTACTTGCTCGTTACGGGCTTGTACCAGCTCGCGAACCTCATCAAGAATGCGGCTCGTCATTCCGGCTGCCTGAAGGCGAGCTGCCTCAAGGGCCGGCAGTTTAGGAAGGTCATCCTTGAGCCAGAGCTGATAGTTGCGAAGCTCGGACTGATACTGGCTGAGTAAGGTGAGCTTCGCATTTATAGCTGCCATCTCTTCCTCAAGCTTTGAGATGATTGCGGCATCTACCCCAGCTTCGGTGAGCTCATTCAATCGCGCTTGATGGTAAGACTTGAGCTTTTCCTCCTTCTCCTGGTCGAGCTCGTCGCAGGCAGCTTTTTTTAAGCGATCGATCTCTCCCAGCTGAGCCGCTGTCTCCGCCTTAATCCTCTCCACGATAGCTTTAAGGTTCTCAACGTACTCTCGCTGAGTGTCCTTGAGCTCCTGGCGTTGGGTGCCGTGAAGGTTAAGTTGCTGCAAAGCCTCAGCTACGGCGCTGGAACACAGTGACCGCTCGTGCGCAATTTGTTCAGCCCCATCCTGCTCTAACGTAGAGATCAGCCCTTGCAGGGCCTTAATGTTTTCAAGATGCTTGTTTTGGCGCCCAACAATCTCGGCCTGCCCTGCCTGATGAAGCCTCCGTTGCTCCGAAAGACCAGCAGCTTTGCGACTGAGATGTTGCTGTTCCTCCTCAATCTCCACCAGGTGCTGGTTCGCCAGTGCTAGGCTCGACTCGATGGCATCGCTGTTGGCCTGCGCTACAGGCTGAAGCCGATCCAGATCTAACTGAATTCCGTAAAAGCCTGATGTATCTAGCGTTCCAGTCGGCGACAGGTCAGACCGCAGCAGAATTTCAGGATTGATAACGCGAGCAATGGATTGCTCCCATGCAGGGCACTCAGCACGGAGAAACGCCAGCAACGTGTCATCACTCGGATTGAGCTGGCGACTCAACAAGTTCACTTCAGCACGCAGTTGTTCCCGGCGACTTACTAGGTGTTGCTGATCATCCGCTACGGCCTGTTGATCTTTAGCGAAGCGGCGTTGCTCTGCTTCATGCTCGGTGAGCTCAACCGCTATCTTGTCCAGCTCGTCACGGATAGCCTGCACAGCTTTTTGCTCATTTTGGATTGCTTCCGCAGCCTCCGGAAGCAACCGTATTGATTCCAGGAACGCAGCCTGCTTCCTGTGCTCAGCAAGGGCAGTGGCCAGAATTGTATTTTTGCCATCATGGGCTTCGAGTTCAGCAGCGTGCTTTTCACGAACCGATTCGGTCTGTTGCTCAAGCTGTTCCAGTTGCGCGTGCGATTGTGTCCTGAGATCTGCCTGCTTGGAATCGGCCTCTTGAGTACGCTTCGCCTTGCGCTCAAGAACCGAGCGAATGAGATCTCCCTCCAGCCTTTCATAACGGTGTTGGATTCCCTGGCCCTGATCAACGAGCACGGTGTGCTCCTCGTTCAAGACACGGAGGCCTTCCTCGATCGCAGTTCTTGAGATGTAATCATTCATCAGAGATGGGATGATACTTTTCTCAAAATCAGCGCGTTGAGCGGTCAGCTTCTCAACATCAGCTACTGCTTCTCTCTCTGCCCGACGCGCGCTCCCTAGGCGCTCCTGGACAGCTTCATTTTTGTCGTTGTAAACATCCGTTGCAGTGCTTTCGCGCTTACGAGCCTCTTCGATCTGCTCCTGAAGGCTCACCTTTCCAGCCAAAGCCTTTTCGTGCTGGTCTGCCGCAATCCGTTTCAACCGACCTTGCTGCCCCTCATTGGTTACTAAGCGCGGATGCAGCTCTGAAAGGCGATTGATTAGCGGCCGGATGCGAGACTCCATGATCAGGTAGCTGGCACGGCTATCAACCGCGCCGGTGAATGCAGCTAAATCCATCCCTGAGAGATCTACGCTCTCCACTCCAGTCTCTTGCTGAAGGATCTCCTTCATAGCCGATTTCATGGAGTCAAACGTGCCTTTAGACTCCAAAAGCGAGAACATCAGGTTATCGATACCACCAAAATGGTGCCTAAATGGTGCAAGCGAATAGGTACGTCGAAGGGCTGCAATCAAGCGTTTGCGGTCGGAAGAATTGATGCCTTCAAGGTCAGCTACACCTGTGTTGTACTGGATGACCCTAAGGTAGTCGCGTGGAGTGAGCTCCGGAGTGCAGTCGATTCGCATATTCGCAGCACGACGCTGTAGACTGCTCGGCTCGACTAAAAGACCAATGGTTTGATCCACATACAAGAGCTCCGCATCCCATGGGCTGCTTATCAGGCGATACGCGTACCCTGAGGAGGAGCGATGAAGCACTGCACATCGCGGCACATTCTCATGATTCAGGTACTCAAAAACGATGTAGCTAGTGAAGCTAGGCAGATAGTGGTCGGCAAAGCTGGATGTGTTTGTCCCCGCCTTGACCATCCTGCCGGCACTGGCTCCGTAGAAAAGTGGGATGAGCTTCAGAAAGGTCGATTTACCAATGCCATTGGTACCTGTCAGGCAGGTATTAGCATCAACAAGCACTTCGGCCTTGTCGCCGGCACAAAGAGAGTCAATCAGAACGATGCGGAGCAAACGTGACATAGCAAACCTCTGAGGAAGGAGTCACGTGGCGTGCCCACAAGCGACCAGCTAAAATGAGCGCCACTAGAGATCATAATGATCTTGTGCTTGGACGATAACGATCCCGGCGCAAGCTTGCAACTGAGGTTTTATACAGTGAGTTCGACCGAAGAACTTCCGCAGCTGTCGCAGAAGCAGCGCGATCGACTGGCTTTCATCGAGCTCCAGGCGTGGTTTTGTGGGGCGGTATCGCGCCAAGACATCGTTCAGCGTTTTGAGCTACAGACAGCTGCAGCCACTCGCGACCTGGCGCTTTATCGGCGATTAGCCCCAGAGAACCTGACTTTTGATACCCGTACGAAGGCCTACACGCCGGCCGATGATTTCAAGCCGATTTTTGAGTTCACCTCAGAGCAGGTATTCACCTGGGTTAGTCGAGGGTTTGGTGATGCAGAGCCATCCACCTGGACTCCAGGTATCCTTTGCCTGGCTCAACCACAGCTTGCGAAGCCGCGGCTAGACACTCTTGCGTCTATTTGCCGAGGGATTAAGCGTGGGCACGCGGTAAGGATTGAATACGAGTCCCTGCGTGAGAAAAGCGAACGGGAGTTTGTTCCGTATGCGCTGTTCGACAATGGCCAAAGGTGGCATGTGCGCGGATTTGATCGAAAGAGCGGTCAATTCAGGGATTTCGCGATCACTCGTATTACGGGTGTGAGCGCGGTTGAGGGAGCTGTACTCCCACACGAACAAATGGACGAGGATGATCAATGGAATAATCGAGTAGAGCTGGAGCTTGTTCCTCATCCTCAGCTCGGGAGGCCAGAGACTGCGCTGCTCGACTTTGGTATGGATGAAAGCGCTACGCTGAGGATTCGGCTCCGCTCTGCTGTGGTCGGTTACGCCCTCCGCCAGTGGTCAGTTGACTGCAGCCCTGATCACTCTCTCAATCCTCTTGAGTTTCGGCTCTGGTTGAAAAATCCATTGGCGCTTTATGGTGTTCATAACCTCGAGTTGGCTCCTGGCTATCGGCGTAACGACGGAAAGTAATGCTAGGGCAGCGCAATCTCATGCTCACCCTGCGCATTGAGCTGCTGACCTGGATTTGGGGTCGCCCACCATCTATGAGCTGAAGGCAATGTCAGCAGCGTTGCCTTGCAGCCATATGGCTAGCCGGCCTGGCGCCGAGTGCTCATACAGACGCAAGCCTCAATTGGTGCATCACTCCAAGCAACCCCAGCATGGAATGAATTTTTACTGCTTAAGGCGCTAGCGGGCAGGGTCGTCAACTTCCTTGGCGGTACGGTAGGTGCTGAGCTCCGCTTCAGCTTCTTCAAGCCTTATGACCAATTCGCTCTCTCGCTGCTGGCCTGCTGTAGCATCCGATCGTACGTCGATTACTTCCTTGGCCTTCGCCTCCAATTGCTGTGTCAAAAGCTCCTTGGCCCCTTCGCCTCGAGCAATTGCTGCGTTGGCGATGCCGAGATCTCCTTTCAAGCGCTCAAGAGCATCTCGCTGCTGCGAAACCTCTTTGGTCTGCTGGCGACTCTCGCCAATCAATCGCTCATTGTCACGAATGAGTCGACTGATCTCCTCTTGCTTAACCATTAGCGTCTGCTGGATGACTGTCAGCTCTTGCTGCATCTGATAGACCTGGGATTCATGGCGGCTCAGATCCTGGTCTCGCTGCTCCTTGACCGAAGCACGGTAGTGTTCGAGGGCCTCCCGGGCATGCGCATGCTTTTGCTCCAAGGACTGGATCTGCCCGTCCTTCTCTTGAACCCGCACCTCTAGATCAGTGCAGCTCTGGCTGAGCCTGGCGTTGCGGGTGAGCTCGGCCTGCAGTGAGGAATGAGTCGTTTTGAGCTCTTCATCCTGAGTTTGCAGGGCGGACTGCAGCTTGGCGACCTCGTCATTAGCTTGATTCAGCTGACTTTGAAGTGTACCGACCTCCTGCTTCATTGCCTGGCGCTCAAGATCAAAGGAGGCCCGTTCATGCGCCAGCGCCTCGTTACCTTCCTCCAGCAAGCGCTCCAGCATTTTGCCCACCAGCCCAGTCAGCTCATCACTTAGCCTGGAAGGAGAAGCCGATGGCCGAGGATCATGAGCTTCTATTTCCTTCAAATAGCGCTGAATTGTCGTCTTTGAGCCGGTATTTCCAAGTTCGATACGAATCGCGTCAATGCTTGGATTCTGGCCTCGAGCAACCAGCGTTTCACGAGCTCTGCGCACAAGCGCCAGGTTAATACCGCCTCTAGCCATGATCCCTCCTACGATTTCGTACTGTTTTACGTGTCATGTAATTACGTGCCACATTATCACGTTAAAAATCGTTTCGTACCTTAAATTTTGGCAAGATATAATCACGAATTATGGCTTGCCAGCCAATAGAACGGGGGTAAAATGGCCTGGAAGGCGGTACAAATGGCCAAGGCTAGCCACCGAAGGCTGAAAACGGGGAAATGACGTGGTGGATAAGGTCAGCAAGGCAGATAGGTACTTGGAGGCAAGCGTTCGTCAGAACACTTCGAAGAGCTATGCGGCCGCCCTCTCCCACTACGAAGTCTCCTGGGGCGGCTTCCTGCCTACCACCACTGAGTCCGTTGTGCGCTATATTGCGGAGTACGCCGACCAGCTGGCGTTGAGTACGCTAAAGCAACGCCTGGCTGCGCTCGCTAACTGGCACCAAAGCAATGGCTTCCCCGACCCCACCAAAGCCCCCAAGGTCAGGCAGTTGCTGAAGGGCATCCGGGCGATACACCCCGTGCAGCAGAAGCAAGCGGCTCCTCTGGCGTTATTGCACCTCGAAAAAGCAGTGGCGCACCTGGAGGATGAGGCCGTTCGGGCAAGAGCCGCCGGCAACATGGCGGCTCTTCTCAAGGCGACCCGCGACATCGCTTTGCTCACAATTGGCTTTTGGAGGGGATTCCGCGGGGACGAACTGGCTAGGCTCACGATCGAAAATACGCATGCAGAGCGATACGTCGGGATCAGGTTCTACCTGGGGTCTTCCAAAGGAGACCGGCACAACACTGGCCGTGAGTACAAGACACCATCACTGAGCAAGCTGTGCCCGGTCGAGGCGTACCTGAACTGGATCGAAGCTGCTGGCCTTACTCGTGGCGGGGTGTTCAGGGGGATTGATCGCTGGGGCAACATCAGCGATCGCCCGATCGCGGCCCACAGCCTTATCCCTCTCCTCCGCGACACCTTGAATAGGTGTGGCTTGCCCTCCGAGATCTACAGTGCTCATTCGATCCGACGAGGATTTGCTACCTGGGCAGCCAGCTCTGGCTGGGACATCAAGACGCTTATGGAGTATGTGGGCTGGAGTGACGTGAAGTCAGCACTGCGGTATGTGGAGCCGGCGCAACAGTTCGGCGGACTTATCCGAAAGCTGGAAAAGTGACCTCTGGTTCAGTGCAGGCCGGAGCCATCATGCCCCCCCTCCTACACCCAAACAGCCTGAGATCAAACTTGTAGACCAGGATCGTCCATGTGCGATGCTTCGCTGGGGTTGATCCTCCTTTCAAAAAGTCGCACGCGCCCCCTGCAGAATGCGCATTCACTCTCTCTTGTTCATGGCACAATAGTGGCCATCGCTGGCTGCCTAGCTCCATGCCATAGCATCTGAGCCTAGGCGATATAAAACTCGTGATGGCTGAAACGATAATGGAACTGATTGCGCAAGATGTTGACTGGACTCAAATTCGCCGAAAACTTGTTTCCAAGTTGTCTTCACTGAGATTAAACGGAGCTGACGCTGACTGGGTGATACTCGTATTCGCGGTTGCTGATTTGAATAGCGACAACGACCTAGAGCTAGAGCTAGAGCTAGATCGCCTATCCGCTCCGGAAGATTTACGGAGCAAGGTTGAAAGACATTTTCGACCGGATAGCTACGCCATTAAAATAGCGCTTCACGGGCTAAATGATGAAGCGTTCTCAAGTTGCTATTATGTAGTGCGAAATCATTTGCTTGCCATCAATGATGACGGCATTCGCAATTTCATAATATTCATAATCAACCATATCCTATCATCAGGTTATGGGGTAACAGCCAGCTACCCACGGATTTCAGGATTTTTAGCGGCCGGGATAGTTGAATGCCTCGATTGCACTTCAATTATTGACGTGCAGCCGATCACTGGTCAAATTGCCATCGACTCAAAATTCAAGTCTTACCACATGATTGGGAATAACCGAAGTGGTGAGGACGAGCTGATACGGCTTAAGCTCGAAATGCATGATGTTAGACACACCGAATTTGGGTTCGATGGAATACTCGACTACCCTGCACAAAGTCCTGTCTACGTGCTTGACCTAAATCGCAGAGATGCGCAGGTGTCGTCGAGCCTTAGAGTACCAAAAATTACGCCGTTGCTAGACCTTCTCGCCATGGGGGTGACTGGCGAATTTGTAGTGATAACACCTCAGTTTAAAAACAAAAGTCACAAGTACGCCCTTAAGGTGTTAAATGTATTGGCTCAACACTGCTCTATTAATGCAGTCATAAGTTTTTCAGCACCAGCAGCAAGGTCATCCTCATGCGGTATGCTGATTGTCGCTAGCTCGGATACCAGCCGAGAAGATGGCAGGGTACTTGAAATTGATGTGACTCGTCATAATCCGTCAACTAAAGACCTCAGCTACCTAGATGCAGCGAACCTTGCAAGCTCGATTTTTGGCATTTGGGCGCGGAGCGGAGCCAGTCCTAATAATGTTTTGCCAACTGTTCAGCGCATCATCAATGCTCAATTCTCAGGCGGCTATGTCGATATACCATCTCTCTGCAGGGTAATGAGTCGTAAAAGTAATAGTTTATTCCAGTCCAGCGATTTCATGGACGTGAGTGATTATAATAAGGATAGCTATCAACCTAGCCTTCTGATTAACGGGGCTCCCATTCTGCAGAGCCTCACTGAATCCCAGGTCAATAAGTGCCTTTATATCATCGGCAATAATGGTGTGGGCAAGAGCTTTTTGCTATGCGACCTCATCCACCAGCTTGCGGAGAGAAGAATGGAGTGCACAGCACTGTCGATATCTCGAGCTGATAGGTTTCCGAAGGCAACGGGAGAGCTGAGACGATACTATAAACAGGTTGGCGAGTCTGAATCTCTCGCAAAAAGGAGTGAGGCCTCAACAAAATCCCTTATTTCTATACTGGAAAGCTCTAGGCGCTTTAATATTTTCGCTAATATTCTGATCGAACTGGGTTTCAACCAGGAAGTCTACTTGCTTCGAAAAGGAAAGGCGGAGAAGCGGAGTGATGACGACGACGGCTTGATTTCATTGAATCTTACTACTTCTCTTGATCAGGAGGCCATCGACGCAGCGAGACAAGTCGACCCCGCTAAATATGAGATAGGTATCGTCCCGCGGCAAGAACACGAAGCACACTCGAACAATCATGATATCATCGTCCGGTTCTCAGATCTGAGTTCTGGCGAGAGAAACATCATTCAGCTGATTGTACTTCTTGTTAGCGCAGCAGACTACAATGCAACTTACTTCATTGATGAGCCAGAAATCAGCCTTCACGTACGATGGCAACAGGTGCTGCCGAGGGCCTTCTCAATTCTGGCAGAAGCATTTGAAATATCCGTAGTCGTGGCCACACATTCTCCCGTAATGATAGCTAACGCCAAAGGCAGTAACTCGTATTGCTGGAATGTCAATGAAGGTGTTCTTGACCTTTTAGACCTTGAAGACAGGCATTCGGTTGAGACTATCCTGCTGCAGGGCTTCCATACTTACACGCCCCACAACAGAGAGGTTCATGAAAAATGTGCCAGACTTGTCTCCGGTGTAATTGAGCTCGTCAACACCGATGCGCGTGAAGCTAGTAGTTTCGGATCCTCGGCAATCGCGGATCTCTCTGCCATCAGTGATAT
The DNA here is from genome assembly GCF_014269205.2 of Pseudomonas kermanshahensis. Lineage (NCBI taxonomy): Bacteria > Pseudomonadati > Pseudomonadota > Gammaproteobacteria > Pseudomonadales > Pseudomonadaceae > Pseudomonas > Pseudomonas kermanshahensis. Next base: position 2,625,309 of record NZ_JABWRY020000001.1, on the reverse strand, counting down.
AATTGATAAAACCGCAAAGCATGATAACGGCGCGCAGAAATATGGCGATCTTGACCTAATTCACAAAGCCATAACAGCAATTCGCTCAGTTATTCAGGTGAGCTAGCAATGACACACTTTAACTTCAAGAGCCCAGCCGAAATTGCAGCGTTCGAGGCTAGGTATAGTGACGAATGCCATGGGGTAAAAAAACACAAGCCGGGCACGCTTCGTCTCCTGAAGGAATTTGCGGGTCGTGCTGCGACTGAGTTCGACAGCCGACAAGCGGGAAACCCTGAAAGCCCGAATGATTTGTGGGTTGATCTTTACGAGCATAATAAAATTAAAAATTCAGGGGTCACTGGCAAACTTCTTCGCAAGCACCTTCGAGATTTTCTCGAAGCGGAGCAAGATCGTAAATGCTGCTACTGCCAGCGCCCCCTGGTGAATATTTCTCACGCAAAAACAATTGAGCATATTTTACCAAGGCAGCCCTTCGTACAGCATTCTTTTCATCTCTGGAATCTTGCGGTTGCTTGTTTTGATTGCAATCACGCTAAAAGCAATGATTGCTGGGTTGACCCAGCTTTAGCTTCAGTGGCAGCCTACCCAAAGCCGCAAGATTTTGTTGACTCTTACCACCCGCGCTTTCACGTGTACGACGAGCATGTCAAGTTTGTACGAGTCCAAACAAACACTGTAAACATATCGCTATATATAGGGCGCACCCTCCAAGGGAAAAATCTTTGTAAAAGCCTGCTTAAAAAAGTCTCTGCGAAAGATATTTTGCTGAGCAGTAACCTGCTCCTGAAGGAAAGCATCCAAAAGCTCCACGACAACATGCCTAGCCTTGACGGTAGAGCTGCTATAGCAGTTGACGAGTTCAATGAGGCTCTGGCAGGCATAACACTTAAATTGATCCGCTGATCATTTTAAGCAAGATTGTGGATCTATTCAGATTCGAATTTCATTCTGTCATTGCTGAAGCATCCACCTCAAAGCTTCGAGGGAAGTAGTCATCACTACTCCCCTCGCGTTGCTGCGTGTCAGCCTTGAACAGAAACCCAAGACTCAACAACGTCTGCACCAAACTCGGCTTTCCACTCCTTCAGCAGCTTGTGATTACCGCCTTTAGTTTCGATGATTTCGCCGTTGTTCGGGTTCTTGTAAACCTTTACGCCACGAGGTTTGCGGAGAGTTTTCTGTGGTGCCGCTACTGATGCGCGACGGCCCGCTTCAGGATCGAGAATGTTGATTACGTCACGCAGACTGAAGCCATATTTGGCCAAAAGATCGCGGAGTTTGGTTTCGAATTCAATCTCTTTCTGAAGCTCGGAGCTTCCTTTCAATTCTTCCAACTCAGCGAGCTGAGCCGCAAGAGCCTGCTCGAGTTTACGGAATTCGGCCAAGCGCGACATAGATTTCTTCCTGTGGTAATGGATTACTGTGTAAGGTGCCATCCTAAACGATATTGACGAGTACGCCCCTATCGATGCAGGTTATGGCCGTTTGTCTTGATAAGTCGCTGTCCCCACGAAGCCCTCGCTCCAATGGCTTTGCGGCCCCGGGATCCTTGGGCTTTCCAGCAGTCTTCGTAGGTAGTCTACAGCCTAGTCGTTTCCATAGTCTGGCTCATACTCAATCTCTCGCTCATCCTGCTCAACGTACTCTTCATCAAAGCCTGCAGCGTTCATCGCTTCGGCACCCTCTAGGTGCAGATCACAAGTTGGGCAGTAGAACTCGACTGGCGTGGAGTAGCGCTCAACCGTTTCGTATCCACTTTCATGATCCTGCTCGATGACCTCTTCGTGGATACGATCGCCCCCTAAGAAGGCTTTGCTTTCACATGCAGGGCACGGAATGTCCCAGTGGCTATCCAAGAGGTATCTAAATGCATCCTGATACGTCCACCACCTGAGGCTCTGGGACTGCTCTCGCAGCGCCTTGATCTCTTTAGGAGAACGCTTTTTCGGCTTCTGCTGTGATGAGCCGGATGCCTCCTCGGGCTTTTCAAAGGTTGCTCGGGCGTTCGCGATACGCTGTTTGGCCGCCTGCACTTTGATCGTGTGGAAATCCTTTGCAAGGGCAGCAGGGATTTTTGACTCACTGCCCACCCAATCCTCCAGCTCGAGCTCCATGGATGCAAGGATGAGCTCTGAGGTTGTCCAGAACTCCCCCTCCCAGTCGCTATCCATGACGCCGGCGTATGCTGCCTGGCCCGAATGGAGTTCGGCATTTCTACGTGAGGAGATCAATTCGCATGCCTTAGCATGTGGTGTGCCGAATTTTGCCACCGTGTGTTTCAGTCGTGCGAAAACCACGTGAGCACTGATAGTCTTCACCTTGGTGTCAGTTTCGACACCACAAGCCTCCAAAAGGCTATTCGGATTGTCGGTTTCCACGACCAGGCAAGGATGAATCGCCGCCAGCTGAGCTTTACCCAGGAGCTCAAGGGCCAAAGCAGCCCAGATCTGATAGACCTCGGAATCCTTCGAGGCCTTGGCCTGCAACGCTCGCGAGGCGTAAAGCCGAGACTTTCCTAACAGCGCCTCCGCCGAGATCACTGATGGCACTTCCTTGCGCGGCTTTTTGGCGGTACTTCCTGTGTTAGCCATGGTTGCTTCTCTCCATTACGGTGACCCTCAGGAGCTTCCGCTCAGTGCTACCCTGTGCTGCTCCACGCCGATGTAAAAATCGCCAGTTATCAAGCAGTAGCAACATCCCGGCCTGCCAGGTGATTGCATGTTCTTCTGCGGGCTCAAAGAGATCGATCGCGCGCAAGATTTCGTGAGCGCCGGCGTCCATTGGCGTCATGCAGCCAGGGTCGTACCTGTAGTAACGATCGGAACTGCCTCGAGCCGTGGTGTAAAAACTGTTGCCGCCATTGGTAACCCTGAAGGTCGACGAGCGAGCGGCCCCCGCGTTCAAAGGCTTGAATGCGCTTCCTTCAGAGAAGAGAGTTTGAGCAGCGTCGGGGGCGGCCTCTAAGCAACCCATAACGAGATAGCGGGGCGGTGTAGCCCAGTGAGCCCCGTCGGTGTGCCATGGAAATGGTCTCAGACCATAACGGGCGCTGAGAGAGCGGAGATTCGCAGATTGCGTGTCAGTCGGAATCAGCACGTCAATCAAAGGCCCTCCACGGCGTGTTGTCCTGGGCTGCCCAATGGAAAAAGCTATTTCGAGCGCCGCTTGCTGAATCACCGCGGCGGTATCGTCCGGCAACTGAAGGCTTGCCCAGCCATTTGAATACAAATCTGATAGCGCATTCTCGACCAGATGGGGCATTTTGCATCCTAGTGCCTGCTGGATTGGCTGCGGGGCCAAAATGAACAATTGTAGACCCCGCAAACGAGTCGACGCGCGCTCCCTCGCTGGCAATGCATACAGCCCCAAGACAGCGCTAGCGTATCGACTGAGTCACTCTTCCCTGATCTTGCAAGTCATGACTCCCTTGACTCCAAAATCGCAGTCCTGGGCGCTAATTTTATAAGCTACCCCATTAGACTCGATCGTAGCGAAACTTTTCGGGCGCTGCTGAATTGAGTCCCAAACGGTGTAGCCTGCTGCCGCTGCAGAGATCAACAATATCGCGAGACTCACAGTATTCGGTGTCTTTCCGGACTTAGTCAGCCCGATGATTGCGCTGACACACGAGCAAACGGCGAACACAGCCAAAGAAATTGCAAGCCCTTTGTTATGAGGGCTTTCATACAAAGCAATAACCAGCGCGCCAGCCATTGCGCCTGATAGGGCTGCAATTGCATTGTCGCGACTCCCTTCAACAAACCTTTGAAGCTTCTCGCCCATAAAACCTACTCCTTTATAATACCTTGCTTGGTGGCTGGCCGTATCACGCAAACCATTTTTGAACAGCAGCAAAGCGGAATTCCACTTAGTCGAATCAATATCGGCAGCAGCAAAAAATTCTTTAGCGTAAACGTGAAGGCTCACATATCTGCGCAGTAGCACCGTTAGAAGCGCTGCGAGTCCACCGGCAGAGGGATAGAGCAACAGCTAATTTGTGCACCCGAGAGGTAGCGATATCACTACCTAATGCTCTAGCAAGCGACCTAGGAAATGGTGCGATACATCGCCTCGAATCTAGACTGATCCTCACAATCTCTCAGTCTCTTCTCCAAGCAGGTTGCCTGAGCGGGCACTCCTGAGCTGGTCACATAGCGGCTCGCTTCCCTACCAAATTAGTTGGAAAGCGGGGCTGGTGTCCTCTTGCAGGTCTCCGCGCCAACCTTGATGACCGAAAATGTTGAGGCGGCGTTGCCGCACCTCATATGCCTCAGCGTTGTGAATCAGCTATCGATCGATAGGTGCTGCTCACCGAGGGCTCACGCACCGTTGTAGTGATGGTTTTTACAACCTTTCATCTCACTACGGTGATTTCTTGAGCGACCTTGTCAACAAGCTCTAGGTCGCCGCCAGATACCTGCCCTGGAATCGAGTCAGGCAACTGATCTACGAGCACTACCTCGGCGCCCAATGCTCGCATCATTCGAGCGCGCTCTTCGGAGTTGCTTTTCGACATCACAGCAATGAACGGGTAACCTTTGATTTTGCAGACAATTGCTAAGCCGGTGCCCATGTTGCCAGAAGTCAGTTCAACAACGGTCTGACCCGGGCTGAGTACACCTCGACTCTCCGCCTCTTCGATCACCCCAAGCGCCGCGCGGTCTTTCTTAGAAAAACCTGGGTTCAGGTAGTCCAGCTTGGCCAAAATAGTCCCTTTAACCCCGTACGCTTTGGTCAGCCTATCCAGCCGCACCAGAGGGGTGTTCCCGATAGCTTCGAGAGTTGAGTCCAATACTTTCAACATGGCTGCTCCTAGATTTTGTTATGAGCTTTGAGGGAGGTTAGCCTTAGGATGGATCAGCATCTGGGTGATGAATTGGACAATCGTGACACTGGTTAGCAGTCAGCTGAACGTTTCCCTGCTTACCTAGCCCATCGTACGGGTGGTCTTGTGCGCCTAGGGGGGGGCTCTGGGTAACAGCTTGCGCCCCAGTAGCTCGCCAATGGGTGATCATGAGTCATGACAGGCAGTCAGAGAGGTAACGCTGAAATGCCTTGGTCTCTACCGATGGGCAGCCAAGATAAGCTCATCAAAAGTGAGCTCGGGTGAGGGCTATGAGGCTCGAGTGATTCTGCTACTTCCTAGCGTGGGATACGCTTTGGGGATGATCGAGGCGACCGAGCCACCTCTCAAGCTATTCGCTGAAGCGGTGGTAGCTGATGGGCGGTTAGCTCCACCCTTTTCAAACCTCGGGGACATCATCTCCGTTGGGATTGAGGCGGCGTAGACGGGAGAACCCGCCGGCTGCCAGAGGACGCTGTAGCGAAGCGGCACCGATTGTCGATGCCGCTTCATGCCGGTTAAAACTAACCGTTCCTCAAGGCTTCAAGCCCGCCATCCATAGCCGAAGCAGCATCCACAATAGCCCGAACTGCAGCGCGATCGAATTCGTGATCGCGTTGCGAGTCATGCGTTCCACCGTTCAAGTAATGCCATTCGATAGATGTCCCGCTCCTGGCGAGCAATGCATCGAGGCCTGCCAGAATTTTCTCCACGCCTTGGTGTGGGTTGGGGATTCTTCTCATGGCGCTGCGGAGCTTCACGCACTTGTTGTTCAGCTCCCAGTTGGCACGCGGGCCCGTAAGCTTGATCTCGAGTGCTCCATCGTGCTTCTTACCTAACCACGTCCAGGCTCGATCCGTTAGGCTCTCAATTGCTGCTCGAGAGTGACGCAATGCATCTCGCTTCTCCTCCGCCTGGACTGAGGCCTGCGCCAAGAGCACGTAGTTTTTGGTTGGAGGATCAGTATCGATGCGTAGATGATGCTCCCCTTGATGTGGAAGAAATTTGTAGCGTCGGATTTGGGCCGCTCGCTGAGCACCAATCTCCTGCTGGATTCGATGCAGGAATTCTTCGGCATGTGAGGTGAGGATGACCTGCTTAGCATCCAGGTGACCGCTCTCAAAGAACGTGCGCCAGATGCCATCGCGGTGCTCGTCATCAATGGCATTCACAACGTCGTCGAAGACCACTATCGGGCAGTTTTCCGCGATATTCTTCGCCAGCAGGATCGCTAGGCCTAGGCACCGGATATGCCCCTCGCTCAGGATCATTAGCGCGTCAAAGCGCTCACCTGGCTGACCTACGAATTCAATTTCGATTTTTCCATTTTCGGCGAGCGGCAGTCTGAGCGCGTGAATTTGCGCAGGTGGAGGATCCTCGCGGTTGAACAGGTTGTACAGATCGCGAGCGCTATCACCTAGTCCCTGCAGAAGCTGGGCTGGCAACGCTGCAAGGTAGGCCTGCAATTGCGGCAGGTATCCGTCATAGGCGGCCTTGACCCGCCTATTGTGTTCAAGAGTCAACGCTTCACGTGCGACCTCTTCGATCAGTTGCTGATTGTCAGCTTCGAACTGGACAATCGTTGCTTGAGCCTGCGTGAAATCAGCGAGAGCTTGAGATCGAAGAAGTTTGCATCGCTCAATCTCGGTCTTGAACCCATCAAGCCTCATCCTCTCCTGGGCCAGAGTTTGCCTTTGCTCAGTAATTTGACGGGTAGCGGCATCAGCCTGCTCAACACGATTGACCAACGCCAAGAGGGCCAGCCATGCCCTATCATTCTCATCTACCCATGGTTGAAACCAACTGCCTGTAGACGCCGGCGGAAGCTCTGGCAATTGCGCAGCTTGAAGTTCGTTAGCACACACCTGTGCCACGGCACCACATGCACGCCGCACTTCGGCATGGAGGGAGCGGAACGACTCGTTAAAGCTGTTGGCTGCCGTTTCTGATTGCTGCTGCAACCCCTTGAGCTCAGCCAATTGCGCTAGCCCTGCGCGTGCACGCTCGAATGGGTTTTGGACAACGTGATCCAGGTGAGTGCCACACGCTGGACATGATGTCGCGTTATCTGCCAGCTGAAGGAGCGCTTCATACAGGTTCGAATATGAGACCTCACCAGCCCGGGCAGTCAGTGCCTGTTGCGCTGCTTGGCTTGCCGCATATGTGTCATAGACCTCTCTCCGCTTCTCCTCCAGAGAGGCTGCTGTACATCCATGCAGCACGGGTACAGGCGATTCCAGAACGCCTTGGAGATATGCCAGGCGCCCCTGCACCTCCTGCGTCCCCGTGATCCAGTCGACGCAAGCTTGGTAGGTGCTGCCCGGATGAATTCGGACGGCTAGATCCTCCTCCTCCCTGGCTACTCCGGCAACACGCTGCTCGTAGCCATCGATCTGCTGCTGCGATGCTGCAACCTGACTACGCCTCCCCTCGAGCTGTAAAGCTTTAACGCTCGAGATGCTCAGATTCTCATCAAGGGTGGCGTTGAACCCGCGGACAAATTCGCTGAACTGGTCAACACCAAACAACGTTGCAATCAACTGACGTTGGTCACCTGGTGTTCGGGCAGCTATTCGGCCAAAGTCATCGAGTCGATTTTTCTCCACGAAGCAGAAGCGATAGTCCTTTTCGCTTGCGTGGATCTGAGTAGTTTCTCCACCATCGAGCGAGCCGAGCAATCGCGGAGCTACGTGACGACGAAGGCGCGCATTGTCGCAGTAAGATCGATGAGCAAAGCGCTTGGCCTCCGCTTCACTGATCGAACCAAGCATTGCGGTTTCAAGGGCTTCGAAAAAGCTGCTTTTCCCCGTTCCGTTAGGCCCGTAAACCAACGTAATGTCGTGGCTCAGGTCGAAAACTTCAGGTTGCATAAACCCACGAAACGGGCCGACCTCCAGTCGACTCAACCGTAGGTGAGCACGATCTGCCTGGTTAGCTTCCGCAGCCTCAGGTAATTGAGTTGGGGTGTTTGCTAGATGCTGTAGCGCTATCGGAGCGAGCCGACTGGAGCGACCCCGCCTTTGCGTACCAACCTCGGCCAGGCTCTGTAAATTGGCCATGATCAAGTTCGCCATACGACGCACATCTTCGTGTACTGGCTGACCAGCCAGGTAAATCAAGAAACGCTGATACTCCGCTTGTAGACTCGACATGACAGCTCCGTGTGTTGACCAACCATCGTCCCGCTACCTCTTTGGGCAGTCGAACAAAGAGCGTAGATCGAAAAAGCTGTAGTGGCCTTGCGAAACAGACACGAGTGCTGTCGACTCTGTATCTCCCAATTTCAGACTTAAAGGCGAAGATTCCGCACGCAGCTAGAGCACTCACACAGGCTTAATGGAGGATCAAAACTCCTGGGATGCAGGTTAGCGACATCGAACAGGGTCATGCAGTCACGAATAGCACATGATCAAAAGAGTCGGGGCTGGAGTGCCCATCAGCCTGGTACTTTCCTCAACCACCCAAGCGCCAACTGGCCATACTACTTGGAGCACCAAGAGAATCGTGAAAGTCAGGAAGGCACGAAGCAGATACTCATGGGTCATCTTGATACCGGTCACCTTCTCGTTGACCAGCGTGTAGTTGTGTAGAACAGCGCGGGCGAGCTGTTTGGCTAGGCCTGCTTTAGGCGAACTCTCTTTCCAGGTATTGGCTAGCTCACCTGGGCCAAGCTGAGCGAACCCGGCGACTTTGAGCGTTCTGAAGGCCCAAGCCCCTGCGCGCAGGAGGAAGGCAACGGCCAGTCCGAATAAGAGGAGGCTGATGCAACCTAGCCATTTGCTCGACTTGTCGCTCCAAAGAGTTGGCAGCAGTGAGACAAGTACGGGAATCAGCGCCGTGATGGCGGCCAGGTAAATACCTGCTTTCGCATCAGCTCCCTTCCGACGGTCAACTTCTGCATCAAAAAGACGCCGCGACTCTTCCAGCACCACGTCGCTGTCCGTCGACCAATCACCCTCTCGAACAGATGCAGCCATCCCCTGCTTCCATTCCGTATCCTCGGCCTGCTCAGCAGACGACAATGGGATGAGGGTCGGCCAGAGCCAATGGAGCCAGTCTTTAGGCTGAAGCAATTGCGCTCACCGTTAACTCATCTACGATCGCCGCGGCAATAGGGTAACCCGTTAGATTTTCAATCCAAGCCCACTGCCCGTTCGGATTGATCTCTAAGAACCACAGTTTGCCTGAACGATCGCAAACCAAATCGATTGCGCCGTAACGAAGGCCTAGGCGCTGAACGAGCTTCACGCACTGACGTTCAACCCTCCGTTCAAGAACAATCTTTTCATGGCGAAGATCAGGACGACTACCTTTGCGCCAGTCAGTTTCCGTTTCCTCGCTATCTTGCGACCAAATCGCAGTAGCAAAAACCCGCTCACCCACGACAGTCACTCGCACATCGTATTGCTTCAAGATCTCTGATTGCACAATGAATGGGGTAAGCCTGATCGCTTCCGCTTGGTCATCCTCAATCTCAGCGAGTCGTGAGGTGAAGATGACGCGCTCCGTCTCGCCTTCAAGCACCGCTTGACGGAGAGGCTTGCCAATGGCCTGGCCGAGGGCAGAGAGGGCCTTAGCACATGAGATGTCGTTCGTGATGAATGCTTGTGGTACGTTGAAGCCGATCTCCTGCGCGAGAAGGAGCTGCATCGGCTTGTCTTCAGCCATGAAAATTTTGGTAGGTGAGTTCAGCCACCGGCCGTCCAAGCGGGAATAAAGGCTTTTGAGGAAGCTGCTCCACTCCGATTCGATGTAAGCCCGCTCCCCCGGATCCGTTACCGTGTCCGGTACAACTGGAGCTCCCGGCCTACGGAAATAGGCCCCAGTTATCTGCGAACCACGAACAACCACCCCTTCCAGTGAGATAGACCAGGCGTCCCGGGGAAATCCTGCCATCGAGCACAACGCTTCGGGCAATTGCTCGGTATTGAGTCGGACAAAAGGCTGGCCGCGCCGGCGGAGCTCAGCAACCACGTAGTCCATCGTGATATCGCGACGATTTGTCACCAACAACAGCATGAGGCGCTTCCAGATCAGTCCGAGTAATAACGGGTGTCCAATCCGAAGGTAGGATCACCATTGTCATCACGCTCCAGCTCAACGTTGGTCTTCGTGATCAGCTCAAGGATGTGGTTGGCATTGCACCGATCGTCGCGCTCAGTGTTCGCATCGGTTTTGGTCACGAGTTGCAGCAGATGGTTGCTCGAGTCGAACCTATGCAACTGGCCTGAATCATCCGATTGACCTCGATAAGGACTGGGATCGTCGTCATCGCTTTCGACCTTCTGATAGGTTTTGGTCAACAATTCTATCTGCCAGGACGCCTCGTCATCTTGCTCTGCGTTGACCTTGGTCTTGGTCATCAGCTCATTCAGCGCGCCGTCAGCGATGACTGGAACTACTCCATCAGAAGCCTCAACGGCCCACATCTGGAGCTCCGGAGAATAAAAGCCCGGGATACTGTCCTCTCCGGTTCTAGGCGTCGCAAACCTGGATAGAAAGGGCGACGATTTTTGAAGGGCTCCCAAGCTGGCGTCTCCTGTGCCGGCGAGTCGCGAAAGGCGACAATCCCTGGACAATACCATTTCGCCAGCATGACGGTAAACGATGGCGGGTAGCATGGAGAACAAAGCGCAAAGCTCAGTAAGGTGGTCTCGATACGCTCACAATCCTAGCCCTCCGGCGGAAGGCAAGATATGTTTTGCACACTCCCCTAGGAAATGGGCACGATGAAGACATCGACCAAATACACCCTGCACGCCAGTGAAGGCCATGAACTCGAACTACCTTGCGGCAAATGTTGTTCAAAGACGTTTCATCGCGTGGTGTGCTCAGCTTGTGTCGAGTCCTCTCGTGAAGACCAGCACAATTTCCATGAGTGGTGGGTCGACAATCAGATCGTCCAATGCCAAGGCTGCAAAACGTTTTCGTTTCGCATGGCCTCTGGCGACTCAGAAGACCGTGATTACGACGAAGATGGCCAACTGCAGCTTTTCGTGACGGAAAACCTGTACCCACCGCGGATGGAGGGAGTTGGCAACATAGGGTTTGACCTCTGGTGGCTGCCACCGCCTCTCAAAGCCATCTATGAGGAATCACTTAAGGCACTCACCGGCGGCCTGCCCGTACTAGCCGCAATCGGGATGCGCGCCCTCCTGGAAGGCGTCTGCAAGGAGAAGCAGGCGAAGGGAGATAACCTCTACTATCAAATTGAAGACTTAGCGTCCCGAGGGGTTCTAAACCCTCAGAACGCGAAAATCTTGCACAAGGTAAGAGCACTGGGAAACGAGGCTGCACACGAGCTGACGGCACAAAAGGCTTCGCAGCTAGCCTTGGCCATGAACATTCTTGAGCATCTCCTCAAAGATGTTTACATCAACCCAAGGCTTTACGAGCAGGAGTTCCCCGCCACTCCTACACCGTGACCACTGCCTCAACGCTCCACCAGATTTAAGCCTGGCGAAACGATCAGGGCTACGTCCTCGGTACCGTCTCCCAGAATGGCCCCGAGACATACTTGAGCATGAACCACCAGGCGTAAACGGTCGACTCTGCATAGATTTGGTCGTCATCAAGCAGCCCATGAGCAAAGGTGTTTCTGAGGTTTGGGCCATATGGGCTGCAGAACACCGCTCGGATTTCGAAAGCTACGTCATCACCCAGCAGCTCTGATACGCCTTCGACATCCATGAGGGTGCTCAATCCATTTTCGGTAACGATACCGTCAGCGCTGGACGTCGAGGTATTGAGACCTGCCTCCTTCATTCGATGTCGAATCAGTGCCTCCATCTGAGGAATGAGGAAATGTGCGGCCATGCCAAAATCCCCTACGAACCCCCAGTACAACCCCTTCCCCACCATGTGCACTCGATTTGGAGGCACGAGTGACGATGCTTTGGCCAGCTCAACCATGTCGACCTCCTTGACACAGTGTGCTTCCGAGATGATCGCAAGCGCCGGCAAAACCCCACCCCTTACCGTAAGTCTGATGGTGTGCAAGTGTTCGCTGACCATCTTGGCCTGGACTGTGTACTCGTCTTCTTCAGTCAGTTCGGTACCGAAGGACAGTGGCGGTCGCTTCGCAATCACTCTGCCAGTCTCATCAAAGAAAACTGCCTCTGTCAGAGAGCTGACTATCCCTGTACGCAGTGACTTCAGCGCTCCCTGACGGGATTCAGCGGGCGAGCAAAACGGGTACATATTGGCGAGATGATAGAGGGCAGTACCAAAGGACTGACCTTCGATTAAGCGCTTGGTACGCTTTACCAGTTTCGTGATGTCTGTCTGAGTTGAGATCAGACTCATCTGCTCAACCACCCGTGCACCTGCCTCAGCAATTCTCTTACGCAGTGCAGGCAGAACCGTGTCGACAGCTAGTTCGGCGCGATATGCCCCCGGAACTGCTCGGTAGGTCTGAAGAGCATTTTCCAAGGCATTTTGCGCCACAATCGGGTGCGTCTGCTCACCTCTCACCTCGGCCTCTGATACCCATGTCTCAGCAATGGCCACTGTCATTTTTGCAGCCTGTAGGTGACGCTTAAACAAGGCAAAACCCTTACACGCAGTGTCGAAACACTGTCGGGCCCTAAAGATATCCTGCTTGCTCACGAAGCAGCGACCGAGCTCAGCCACCTTTTCTGGTAACGCGGAGACTTCGGGATGTTCAAGCTGATAGTCCATGACCGTCTCGACCAACCCAACGGCAAATGGAAGTTCCTGGTGAATCGCCTGCTCGATTGCATCCATGATTGCCTGGGTAAGGTTCGAGAGCCGCCCCTCATCTCCTCGGCCAATCATCTTGGTCAGGGACAACGCTCTCTGGAAGCACTCTCTACCTTCTTGGTACCAAATCTCATCATTCAGTGGCACCGTCGCATAGCCATCGATGGCGGCTCGGGCGTGGCGAATGTGCTTGAAGCCAGGAGTGATCCAGAGGAGATCGGAGACCCTCGCCTTCAATAGGCCGTTCGGGAGGCCGTCAACCAAGTCGTTAAAGAACACATACTCTTCGTCGACCATGCTTGCCGGTGACATTGAATGCCGGTCGCCGATGAGTAGGTAGGGCCTGAAGGGCTCATTTTTGTTGGTAGTGTCCAGCATCATCATGCATAGATCCGCCAACAGCCACCATACCCTCGCTGCCTCAAACTCCTGGGCCTCCGAGGCGGCCTTTGCCAGTCCTGTCATCGCTCCGGAGAGGGCCGAGTAAGTTGGTTCAGTTCCGGATGTGGCTTGCTCGAAATCGGCCTGACAAAAAGCGTCGACGCGCAGCGGAATAGCTTCAGGATAACGGGGTTTATGCTCTGACATTACGTTCTTACACGGGACAATCGGAGGGCAATGTCTACGACGGGGCTTGCACAAAAGCAAGGAATTTTCAGGAAAGAGCATTGTGAGACGACGGCCAATCGCTACAGAATGAGGGAAGCGTCCAAAACCACGTCCTAGAGGCCTCGACATTAAACTGCCTGCGCCTTAGTGGGATCATTGATTGAGGGATCAAGGTGTTTTCGTACTCATTCGCAATAAAGCTGACAGATCGCAGTATCCTCGCTTCTTCTTCCCCTGCCGTGTTCGAGCTCGATAGCAAGGGCATCAAAATCGAGCAAAAGGAGGATGACGTCTTTCTGATTTCATCGGAGGGATATGCAACGGAGCAAGAAGCACTCGAGCAGCTCGTCACCTTGCTCATGAAGGTGAAGGTCACTTTGCTCAAGCTTAAGATTCCACACGAAGACTGGCTGTCATTCAGTACCGGTCAGCGGCTTGCAACGAGCGTTGTCGGCAGCTTTTTTGAGAAAGCCAACATTGTTCCTCTCAGCTTCCAACCCCAAGCCTACGAGTCGTCACGTCATCAGCATTGGCCGGGAGCAAAAGCCGTAGCTGAGGCCTTTGTGCTGGCAACGCTTACGGACATCACCCTTCCTGACTCCTCCTTCAATTACGATACCGTGCGAATCCTAGAAGCGCTGAGCGTGCTGGGACTAGCCCTGGCGTCACCCCACGCCAAATCGAAGCTGATTTTGTCGATGACGGCGATAGAAGTCCTCAGTGATCGAGGTGAAGTCGACCAGGAAATTAAAGATGCGCTCGACGCACTGAAAGGCCAGATTAATCTGATTAAGGCCACAGACGCGACGAAAGACGTGCTCGCGAAGGTGTTAGAGAGCGCTAAAAGAGAGACTATCTCTAAAGCTGGTAAGCGAGTTGTAAAGGAGTACCTTGGTGGTCGCCAAGCCAAAGAGTTCTATCGACTCTATGATGTTCGATCGGAGCTCGTTCACGGCAACCCATCACGGCTGACCTTTGACATTGATGGCCACTCAGAGGTTGAAAAGGATGCTGAAATTGGGTTCAACCTAGCTCTACAGCTAGCTTTGAAGTTCCAAGATGAAGCACCCAGTGATGTAAATCAGGAAGCGGCCGAGCAGTGATTGATACCGCTGGCGTGCCGCCCACCCAGAGAAACTCAGCCGCAAATGCATTTTTTGAGTCCAAGCACGCGAGCGCGCAGGCCGACACCGCCGAAACCGAGCCACAGCGTGGCACGGCTCACGACAGCCGTCCGCGCTGCAAACCCAGATTCGACGAGAAATGCCTGTTGACTAAACACAGCCGCCTTACGCACTATCGGGTAGCACCTCTTCGCAACGGATCACCCATGATTCTCATCACCGACCACATGCTGACTGCCAAGGGCCTCTCTGCCCAGGCATGCGCATGCGTGTCCGTTGCCAAGAAATCCAAGAAACAGTCGCTCATTTGACCGGGGCGCTGTCCCGTCAGATGAGCTGACAGGACAGATAGCGCTAGGTCTTCTCCCCGCTTGATTCCCATTTCCTCCTCTGACGTCGACTAATCGGTCTGCCTGAGGAGTAATGCATGTCTAATTTTCGCGGTATCTGGGTTGCACTGGTCACACCATTCCGTTCGGGACAGGTCGATTTCCACGCCCTGCACGGCTTAGCCAAGAAGCTCCTCGCTGACGGAGTGAGAGGCCTCGTGGTTTGCGGTACCACGGGCGAGGCCGCTGCCATGAGCAAGGATGAGCAACTTGAGGTACTGGATGCAGTTCTGCAGATCGCCCTGCCAGGCCAAGTGATCATGGGCCTGTCGGGCAATAACCTGTCGGAAGTCCTGACATTCCAGCAACAGATCCAGAGCCGTGACATCGCCGGCGTCCTGGTTCCAGCTCCCTACTACATCCGACCTTCGCAGCAAGGCATCAAGGCTTTCTTCCAAACGGTTGCCGACGCCTCCTCTGTCCCAGTGGTGCTCTACGACATCCCCTATCGAACAGGTGTGAGGATTGAGCGAGAGACGCTGAGAAGGATCGTGCATCACCCTAGAATCGCTGCTGTGGAGGACTGCAGTGGTGATATCGAAACCACCATGGCCCTGATCGCCGACGGAAACGCAGAAATACTGACTGGCGAAGATATCCAGATCTTCAACAACCTTGCCTTGGGCGGCGCCGGCGCAATCTCGGCTTCAGCACACATTAGTCCCAAGCTATACGTTCAGATGATGCAGGAGATGGATAGCGGCGACCTCATCTCTGCCAGAGCCACGCTCTATCGACTCCTGCCCTGGATAAGAATTGCATTCATCGAACCCAACCCCGCTGTCATCAAGGCAGCTCTGAGCGTCCAGGGCATAATCACCAACGAACTTCGCGAGCCCATGCAACCTTGCTCATCAATGACAATTGAACGTCTCGGGTCTGTGCTTTCAGATTTGGTCTGCCAGAGCGCATAGGCCGCCTTGTGGCCCGCAGGGTGTGGTGCTTCAACCTAAAATCACCGCACCCAAGGCCCTCGGATCGCTGCTTTGGTGAGTAGCGTCGCAATACGGGCAACGACTGCAGATACGTTGCCATCGACCAGCTCCGGTTAGGCCAGAAAAATCCGAAAATTTCTCTCTTCTGAAAAGCATTCAAACCAGATCAAACCCAGGTAAATAGGGGTATTCACCGCGTCCTAAAATGCGCAAAAAAATCCGCAGCTTTTCTGGGATGGAGGTGAATGAGACGCGCGACACGAACCCGAATGACAATGCCCGAACCTTGCTCCTTCGCGGGGACATCTCTACTCGCGTTGTGTGAAGTCTGACCACAACAGGGTGCGAAGCACCCCCATCGTGATTCGGGTAAAGCGTACTGGCCCACCTATCAGGCACATGATTAGCCGGTGCTCCGCAATCCTCGCAGGTTCTCAACGACAGCTGAGAAGCAACACTCACCGCACCGTTACAGGCTTGTATGGCTAGTTATACTGCTTTGCTGCCAAAAACGCGGCGACCCATAATTGATTGGCCAGCCATTCCGCCTCTGCAGGGCTAAGCAGCCATTTCACATAAGAAAATTTCAGTCGGACTGAAGCCTCGTGTGGCCTGATCAACAGATCGTAAGTGGCCTGCGCTTCATCACTGAACTCAAAATCTGGACTTGGATCTGGATTCTGCAGCGCTCCTCTCGCAACAAAATGAGCACCATGCCCCTCGTGAGTAATGGGGTCGGCGGCGTCTTGCGAAAGACGAAGACTAGGGATGATCAACTCGGCCCAAAGAGAAACTGAATCGTGGAGCTTCTTGGCCTCCTTGCTACAATCACCTGTTAACGAGACGCTTAGATGGACGAGCGCATGCACCAAACTTGATGCGACCAGATGGGCCTGGTGCGGCGTGTACGATACTCGCAAGCCATTAAACCAAGTATCTATGAGACCTGACTCCATCAGTCTCAAAGTAACTGGAAAGGTTTCACTTGTGCCTGAAACATAGAAGCTCGAAGGGGCTTTAAAAGAATTGCTAGGCTGAAGCAGCTTACGGGAGGCCATGATAGCACCTAAATTATGCTTTTATACTTATAAACGGTTCACTTCACAAAACCTTGAGCACAATTTGATTTTTTACCTCAAAATTTTCCAAGCAAAACCTTCAATGACAAAATAATCGCTCATGAAGCTGTTTCCAAACAGCAGGGAACGGATACAGCTTGGCTATGAGTTCTCCGATGGTGATTGCTGAACAAAACGGAAAGCAGCCCACAACCTATCGCGTGCCATGAGCAAGCGGAGCGCGCAGGCCGCCCCGGCCGAAGGCGTGCAGGATGGAAGCCCGGAGGGCCGAGACCTGCAACAGCAGGGCTCGGTTTACGACAGCCTGTCCGCGGAGCGGCACGCCCAAGCTACCAATCTCAGGTAAGACCGCTTACTTGTGGAGCTTACTGAAACGCTCAATCACGACACCTGGAGCAACGCTCGGCCAAGATTCTAGATTTCCGGACTTGCGCCAGAAGTTTATGATGCACCAGGCAAAGAACAACGCTGGCACTGCACCGCCGAGCATTGAATAGCTGTGCAAAATGGGTAAAGCTCCTGTCCGCGGATGGTCTGCGAGCACTGGAAGAAGCGCAAGAAGAAAAACAGCTACATACGCGACAGCGAACCAGATCGCCCCATAGACCATCATATACACTGGAGTAGCCAGACGAAGCTTGGTGAGACTGCGAATTCGTCCGCCCTCCTCTTTGAACGCATAGACCACGACAGTATTTTTTAATTTGTTCCTGGATTTTTTGTACACACAATACAAATCGTAGTATTTGCCCGCCTCGATCTCTTCGTAGAGCTTAATCGGAATGTCGGTGTTCGGAATTAAAACACCATCGATCTTCATGATTACCCGAACGCTTCCTTCCTTATGCTCAAAAACTCGAATGTCCTCGAGCCTTCCCGAAACCTTGATGTAATCAGCGATTGCCACGATATAACTCCTGTCAAGAAAACACCCAGAACCTGGCTATAGGCGAAGGGAGACCGCAAGCAGCTCCGACCTGAAGCCACTTTTTTGAAATTTGGATTTAGTGAGTAACTCCGCGAAGCGGCACTCTCAAAAACGATGTGCCAGCCTACACCACTGTTTTCGAACCACTTCCATCATGTACTGAACACAAGGTACGAACCCACCTAGCAGGCACTTGCTTACCCGGCCCTCCACAATCCTCACAGGTTCGCAACGAAAGCTGAGCAGCAACACTCACCGCAGCATGGCAGTAGTCATCGCCCCCGTCGTAGAAGAAATGGAGCTCGCCGAATTTGGACTTGATCTGCGCAACCGTCACCGGCACCACGCCTGGATGCCGATCCGAGTGCTCCTGCAGGGTGTCGCACAGCGCCAAGAGAATCCCTCTCCATCCTCGACTGCAGTAGATATCGTCCACACCAAGATCAGAGAACAACCGTGGATACCGGGCCCTGAATTCATCGATCGAAATCTCTGGTAGCGCAGCTGACAACACCATAATTCTCACCTAGCTAGAAGACTCTCAAGCCACAGCCATCTGCAGGAAATCCCGCAGTGAATTCCGACCGCCCTCTCGACGAAACGCAGCCATCACATAGCGGCTACCCTCCACAGTGGTCAGCACCCAAAACCGCCCTTCCTTCCCCAGCCGATCGACCTTTGCCGTCTGAACAACACGACCATCAGCATAACGGCCTGCAGGGTCGTCACCTTCAAACCCAAACACCACTCCGCCACCTGCCCGAGAGATGATGAAAGCATCTGTTAGGTAGGCGGTAACAGGCGCAGCGAACCCTTGCTCCATCGCCCGGGCGATTCGCAGCAGATCGAAGTCAGAGTGCCGCTTACTGTGAAATTGGAGCTTGATGGATGTGGCCATTGAGTGTCCTTACAACCTGGATTCTTAGCACGTCGCTGCGTGAGGAGCGCTCCATACGCAGTGCTGCGATGCTTAAAAGAAAGAGAAGATGGTTTTGAGGCTAGCCTTCTGACGACGGCCAGGGCCAAGCAACACGTAGACAGTGTTCCTTGTCGCGGCGAAAACCCCATCCACGAATGAGGCACACATCGTCGACCGAACCCAGCCACCAGCAGGAAAACGCCCCTCACTGTCGTCAACAACGCAGTGAGCAAATACGATCAGAGGCACCAGGCCCACGGCCTTCACCTTGGCCAACTCATCCTCGGTTAGGTCAGGCTCGAACAGCGTCCAGTCTTCGACGATGCAGTACGACCTGCGTGGGAAGCGCTCGACAACCAGAGCACGAGCAGCTTCAACAGACAACTCAAGGCCGGCGGCAGGGACATGGTTATCTGATAGGAGCTCGCTGTCGACAGAGCTTTCGAGCTTACCTTCGCTCATTGCAAGCTCCTTTTCGCACTCAGGGCGTCGTACAAAACCCGCATCTTGGTGAGCGACGCTACATCCAAATTCGTACGGTACGAATCATGGTAAACAGAACCACCGTCAACCGTAACGACGCAGACACTGTCACCATCCTGGTCATCTCCGATCGCCAGGCTCTTCACCTTCTCCATCCGCCATGCACCGCTACCATTCATGTTCGCTGGGGTGACAACCTGGATCTCTTTGACGAAAACCTTCTCGTCCTGGGACTGGAGGACTTGCTGCAATTTCAGCTCGTCATTGACCATGAGCTCAAACTCATGACCCTTGCCCTGCCCGACCATCACTACCGAGAGATGGAACCAGTGCTTTCGGAGCATTCGTGTCACGGCGTGCCAATGAGCAAGCCCCTCCCCAAACATCCCTGGGAGGCCTGCCATATCATTGTCGTCTGTTCTGAACATCGATCATCTCGGTGAAGCCATCGCTTGAGCGACGCATTGAAAATTTCGGGTTATTGCCCAACCGCGGCTCTGCGCGGCGGCTCCGACTATTCCGTATCAGAGGTGAACGTGCACGGACGCAATGGCGATGCAGTGAGCCATGACCCGGAGAACCTTAACCCTGGGCGATCCGATGCATACAGGGCCGCATGAGCCTGACTTAAAGGTTTTCCATAAATTGGTAGCTGGGCACTGGGCTCAAGATCAGACGTCCAGATCCGCCTCGCTCGGCCAATCAAGCGACCCATGCAGAATAGGGAATATATTCCATGGATTGAATTTAATCAATGTGGCTCTATCCTCAGCTTTGGGGAGCCGTCATGCCACTGAGAGAGTCATTAGCCGCAGTCCTCCGGCTCGTGAGGGCTTCGCGCGGCCTCAGCAAGGATGACTTCCAAGGTCTGATCGATCCCAAGCACGTTTACAACCTCGAAACCGCCAAGAGCGGCGTAACCCTCGATACGCTGGAAGCAATCGCTTCAGTGCTTCAGGTCGATGCCCTCACCCTCCTCACCGTCGCAGCGAGCCTTGAGCGTGGCCAATCGCACAAGGATTTGCTCGCGCACCTCAAAGACGATGGTCAGCAACTGGCTGAACTTGGTGTGCTAGCGAAATGGCATGGGGAGTTTGAAGACGGATCGCTGGTCGCGACCAAGCCTGGACGAAGGACGCCTCCGGAGACGGTGGAGGCTATCTTGGCTTGTCAGGCCCAAATGATGAGTCAGAAAGAAACGGCCGAGGCTACAGGTGTTTCAGCCGCCACTGTAAGCCGTATTTGGAATCGTACAACTTGTGAGTAAGGTATTTGGGTCGCTGGTTTCTGATTAGTGCCTGCCTAAAGCGTACTGCCCGAAAAACTATTTCTTACGCGCAGATAGCAAGCTGGAAGCCTAACGGGGCCGCTGTCGCGGGGCACCCCGCGGTTAGGTTTGTGCCAGTGGTATGCGCAGAGGCCCTCGCAGGCACACTTAACTAATGAATCTACCGCGCGTCACGCCTATTCCGCCTTTGAGGCTGCCGGTCTTTATCGTGCTTCTTTCGCTCTGACTCTAAAGCGCGGCCGGGATCAATCAACTTAAGGATATCCGTGACGCTAAAGTCATATCGCTGAGCCAATTTATCCAGTTCGCCAAGAAATTGGGCAGCCCTAACAACTTCCGGATCGCGAAGAAGTGGTGTAATCGCCTCATAATCCTTTGCAATACGTTTGCTCAATGCAAAGAATTCCTCAACATTATTCACTCACTTTCTCCCGTACCCTATCCTCGCGACTTGCAATATCTGACGAAGTCGCTTGTTGATGTTGCGCATCTGAGCTACTAGCCCCCCACTCTCTATCCACATCCCGCTCAGAATCTGCATGAATGGTGTTGCTTTGGTGCGAAGGCGATGTCACACCTATTCGTTGAACCATCTCCAGTAATTCAGTGTTCGTCTTGGCCCTCAAGCCTTCAGTATCATCTACCAAGACCCTGGCAGCCCGTTCCCCCCTAGATTCGAGGAGGTCGTAGACTTGACTGAAGCTGTACCCATAATCCTTAGCCAACGCCTCAAGCTTCAAATAGAATTCTACATCAAGCTTGTAATCCAAGCTTTCCTGCTGTTTTTTAAGCGTGCGCAGGGTCTGCTCAAGCTCAAACTCCTTGAGTCGATACTCTACAAGCGTGTGCGTCCTAACCATTAGCCACTCCAGCTACTCGAGAGATTCGGGAGGAGATTCTCTCAGTATAGAGATGTTCACGATCGATAAAAACCCTTTCCTAAACGAAGCAATTTTTCATATAAATCAATATATTATATGCGACTACAAGGGTTACTCGACCATTCGTCAGATTGGGTGTACCGGTCAGGCTCATCTGGTAGGTTGCCAACATGAGGTTTTCTCAAGACTAAAAATCACCCCAAAAATCACTGTTACCAACGATGCATCAATACAGCCGACAGCAACGATGGCTGGCGCAGGCCAAGGAAGCCGAAGCTCCTGTCAATTTAACGGTAATTAGGACAGCCCTTTCCGATTGATCCGACTCAGCTTTCCCAACACGCGCCGATACCCTAGGGTCATCGTCCTGTCAATTTACAGCATATGTCAGATACGCTCAGGAATTCTTCAACTGGGAGAGAAATCTAAGGAAATCAAATGGTTATAATTTTTCGTTAACGTCGATACAATGAGGATTTAGAGCCTATGGAGGCTCCCCACCGATTGGAGCTTAACGGTCAGCTTCACCAATACAATGAAATATTAATCGTGACCGCCGTAGCATGGCCGGGCAAATCATCCTAAGGCGAAGGTTAAAACCAGCTCAGCCTCGGATGCGAAAGCTTCCAAATCCCTGCCATAATTTACCTGAGGGGAGCCTACTGTGACAATCTCCGCGCACTAGCCACTATCATCAAGCCTTCAGAATCTTTGTTTAACATCATTAACTCAGGAGCTCCTCGCACATCATTCAAGAGCCCATTTGATACTTTGGAATTCTAATCTGCATAATGTCGACCTTGCCAGCGCCACATAAATCCCCCTCTGATTCCGACCATAGGAAAACCTACCCGCCGAAGATATTTCGACTTGAGATACAGGGAACGGAATAGAACGCGCCCTAGTAGCATTCTGTATAAACGCAGCCTCAGAATCATCAATAACTCCAAACCCGACACCCAACATCCAATACGCTACGGCAACGTCTCGCGGGCGCGAGGTGTCGTACATAAAAAAACTAGGCATACTTCCTCGCTCGCCCCTAACATCTAGTTTAGAGTCAAAGCGATTAAAGAAGTACGCTCGAGCGAATCCGCACGCCCCCGTTCTGCTGACATCTTGGAGCCAGTAAGACATCAAGAAACCAGCGGCTTGTTTCGTGGGTGTTGTATTAACGGTGAGGCTAGAAAACCACGTTTGCATCCTGGCTGCTAGCTCCACCAAGCGATCGTTATCTGCTCTCGCGTGAGACGATGATGAGTGTTGTAGCGGAAACTGAGTAGTAAGCTTTGAGGCTGGGCTTCCTGCGTACTCAGCGAAAGCAGTCCAAGCTTTGTCTAACACTGTGAAAGTTGAACTCACCAGTCGCTGCAAGAGAACTGGACTGTCGTGGCGCAGACAGGCACTGAGGTGCGGTTGCCGCCAATCCAAGCGCAGCGCTGGAGCAATCCCAGCTGCCAGATCAACCTTGAAGCACTCAGGGCAGTAATTCCGAGATTCGTAATAAGGAATTGTTTGAGAACCGAAAGTTCGATGGCTGTCGTTTCCTTCCGTGGTGTCATCACTGAACAGATAAGCACTGTCGTCGTTGCTCTTCGGAATGGCGAGGTTGCATGTCCGCGCTGTGGAAGAGAAGTGCCCCGTAATGTAGAGCCGGTCAGCCAGGCTCAGGCACTGCAGCAGTTCAAGATTACTCCATTGCAAATCGGGGTCTGACCCGTCCCTACCGCAATAGGTTGCCAGGAAACTACCCAGCTCGTAACCAATGATGTGACGCGAATCCGTCGCGACTCGCGCAATCCAGGAGGAAAAGGATTCGTTGTCAACCGCCGGGTAGTCATAGCGGAGTTCTGATTCCTTGGTGACTGAGATCGATAGCCCTGATTGAACGCCGCAAAAATTTCCTGCGGCATCGTTCCTAAGGCTTTTTGCAGTGGCGCTCTGCGCGCCCCCTGCATCCAGACCATTTACCTTGGGCTCAACTTGACGCGATGTGATAGCCGGATGGGTTGCGCTAAGCGCTCCCAGGCTACAATAAGCGTATGAACCCGCCTCCTCGTCGCACTTCCACATAGAAAGCGACTGGTCATCGTTTGAGGTTGCCCTCTGAGTTCTCTCCATGATCTGATGAAGTAGCGCTGTGACCGCGACCCCGACCTCTCCACCCGACGTCAAATGAACCGCATCAATGTCCAAGCCCTCAATGCGATATGAAGGGCATGGGAGCAACACGTTAAGCGCAACATCAGTCATGAACCGCTCAAATCTCGAATCAGCAGGCATCGGGTTGAGATGTATTTTCCTCAATCTAAGAGATACGTCATTGAACGCAATCTTCAGCCATTCCAACGAATCGGCCAGACCAAAGAGAACGACCCGTGACTTTTTATTAGCCCGTATCAGCTGAATAATTACAGCAGCATTGGCCGCCTGGGTTACGTCGTCTGAACCGTAAATGTCTAGGTCATGGATAAGGAGACAGTCGAATTCCCGGGCCTTCAGCACTGCAAGCTGAAAAGAGTTTAAACCCGCTTTTGCTAATCCCGATCTCGCGACAACATCAGGTGGGATTCGCAGCGCCTGATCCAGGTTTACTCTGAAATCGTTAGGTTCAAGACTCGAAATCTCATCCATGGACAAAACATTACGACCTGCTGCACGCAGCTGCAGGGCAAGCTGGTTCGCCAGCGCAGTCGCGCCACATCCGGGAGCCCCGACTACAAGCATTACTTCTCTCGCTGCATCGACCGCGCCCGCTCCATGTTCGTCGCCTTCCGCGCAATGAGAAGGATCATGTAGGGACAAACAATATTGATAGCACTCGTTCAAGGCATCCTGATTGCCTGAGGCTTCTGACCAAAAATCCTGGGGTTCATTTCTTCTCAACACTAGACTCCTACATCGCCTGTGCGAGGAACGAAAATCGTGATTGCTTAGGGCTTGAATTTGTGCAGGAGTTCCTCTGTGATATCCCAGCACAAACTACTGCTGTAGCAATAATAGCCCAACTGCACCCTCTGATCAGCCTGATAAAAGCGAACATTGGATACACGACGCTACCAACGGCCTACATTACGCACCTATTTCAAAGGTGCCGTCTGGGGAAGTGGAACAGGCCGAGTCTCCAGCCTTGCAAGCGCTTCGTTCACACCTTGCATTTTTTTCCACGCCTTCGAAATGCTTTTTTCATTGATGTATTCCTGTCCGCTTTCGATCTCCAGGCGACATGCCTCCCGCAGAATTTCTACAACCGCCCGGCGTGAGCAATAGTTTACGGCAGCACCATTCTTGACAGTTGTCGTCCGGGCACTTTCATAAAGTTTTTTAAGGAGCTTTCCATTGATTACAGACTTTTGCATCAAAGGCATGTAGCACATGTAGCCATTCACAAAAGATTCGCCTTCAAAATCATTTTCCCATGGAGTTAACTTCGAGGCACGAAGACTGAAACGAGTCAAAATAGTAGCGTCGTCATAAATATCCGCAAAGCCATCTTCGGTTCCGCTCAGAATTACATTCATCTGCCAAGAAGGGCCAGCAAGCCCTTTAATCGCGCCGAACTCGCGTGTGAAGCGCATCTTCGACAGAGCTTGTTTCAGCAATGGAGTTTCATCGATGAACACACAACGGACATTATTTTTCCTGATCAACTGCTGAGCCAGAGCAACATCACGGTAGGACAAGGTGAGCGGTCTTTTGTAAAATTGCTTACCCAGCTCAGCCAAGAAGAGCTTCATGACGTTCGGGTTTGCAATATTCTCTACAAGGTCAATGTAAATCACCTTTCCAGACCAGTTTGAATCTGACTTGAAGCTTTGAGTCTGCCAGCGTTGACCTAGTAACGACTTGCCAAGGCCCGCATGCGCGATTAGGGACATCCCCGGATTTGACGTGCACCTCGGTAATGCGACCAATCGCTGCGCGCTCAACTCCGCGGCCATAGCTGAAGGATGCATGAGAAACAGCTCCCGCATACAGGCAAGTGCGCGTTCTTCAGCTGGTAGACTTAAGAGCTCTCGGGTCTTATCAGAAAGGTGATTCATAGGTCGTCATCTCCCATCATAGGTGGCGCTGGGCCACGTGGTGCTGGTGCTGAACGCTCATCTGGCGTAGATGCCGTAGCAGTTGATGTAGAGTCCACAGAGTCTGCGATCAAATCTGGAGACAACGCATTTAGCGACCTTTCCTGGAGTTCGCGAGACTGTTCGAGCCGTTTCAGATGCTGATCGGTGATCAGCGTCCCCATCAGCCTCCGCTGTGCATTCAAATATAGCAACCCTTGAATTGTCAGCTGGTTCTTGGGCTGTCCGAATTTTCGCTTAATATCCCATTCCCACATGGTTTTTGGGATTTTTTTTATATCCTTATTTATTAGCCTTATTTCTTCCCATTGACCCTTGAATTCCACCCAAGCGTGGTGGATATTATTATGATCTATTTTAATTCTAACTGGCTGCCCCACTTGATTCTTATACGGGCCAGCCTCATAAAGCAGCTCTATCGTTAATATTCCTTCACGCCTGACCCGAGGATTACGCTCGTGAAGAATATCAATCCAGAATTGTTTCGGATTATGCAGCGTCCTAGGAATACTTATCACGCCGTCACGTGCTCCGAAACTCTCCAGCCAACGCTGGTTAGGCGTAAGACGGTCGGATCCCGAATACTCGTGCCAAACACAAATTCCAGTAATGATCAACACAAACAAATCTTGTATAGAGTATTTCGCCATCGACTGAGGATTTTCGCCGCGCACCATCTTTCGATTAGACGCAATAGCTCCGTGCAATCTCTGCATAAATAAAGGATTTATTTTTCCAAATGCCCGCTCCACTTTACCGCCACTTTGAGGTCGCGTCCTTCTCTGCGGAGTTATTCCATGCTTGTCGAGTCCAGCAAGAACTGTTTTGGCGTTTAGATCTCCTCCTCCATCAACCCGGTAGACTTCCCCGGCCCCATACTGCATCCAAACGAACTCCCGCTTCAGCCCAAACTCTTCTAATAACGCATCTTTGGGCTGAATCGCCATTAACATCGCGTCAGCCAGTGTGTTTCGAGACGGAGCTCTAAATGAAAGCGCAAACCCAAGATACGAGCTAGTGTGGTCATCCACAATTATTGTTAAGTTTGGCCGCCCTAACCATTTCCCCGTATCGGGATCAACCGCATGGCAATCCAGAGGGCTATTATCTGCGTGAATTAATTGAAGTGCATGGGTCGTATGCACCCCAAGTTCATAGGAATTATATTTATCACGGGCGAATTTTGAGCCCATATCTTTAGTTGCTTCTTCGCGGGCTGACACATGTTGCTCATACCAGCGTCTCATGGTTGAAGCAGATGGCGCGTCGTCTATATTCAGCTCGAGTAACCGTGCTCGAGCACCATTGATCCTAGCTTGCACGGTTTTACCTGGGCCTACTGCATCCTTTTTGCTCGCCTCAACCATAACATCACGAACTTCTTGGCTGAACTGATTAACGCCCTTGGGCCGACCCGGTCTTCCTGGCACAAGACTTTCCCAATGGGGCCATTTCCTATACTTAGCCAAGAGCTCATTCAGAACTGTTAGCTTTATATCAAGCTTTTCCATCGCCCATACTTTGTCAGCCTTAGTTATTTCTTTAGCTTCATACAAAGGCTTAATGATACGCTCTCGCTTTCGAGCTATAGAAATCTGATCATCGGTGTATCGGGATGAGGGTTGAAGCTCTTCAGCCTTTTCACGCCTCTCTGTGTCAATGGCAAGCGCTTCACTACGCATCCGCTCAGTAATATCTAAAGAAATTTTTAAAACTGAATCCCGATCTACCTCCCAAGGCCCCTCCAACGTATCCGAAGATTGAACAATGTACTTATCCGATTCGGCGTTGTAGCGGAGCACAATGAAAAAGCCTTTGCGCTCTTTTAGGAAAACGCTCTCGCCTGGTATGAACTCCATAACGGTAGCTATACACGATATGGTGAAAAAAATGCCGGAGCGCGCTGCACGGCAAACTTAGCAAGCCTAGCACGAACCACTTTCAACGTTGGCGAGGCAATTCCATAGAACTCACACCGATAGACTACATGTCTCCAGCAATCAATCTGAGTGTATGACGGGAAATATGAAAGCTTGAACTCTCTTTGAATGATATAGGTCGTCAAGGGCATTAGACGATAATTTGCCGATTCCATCTTCATGATACCAATGTATTCCATGATCAATGGCTCGGTATAGTCCGCCCCTACAGAGGGCTGAAGTGGCACTCGAGAATTAGCAAGCTTGAACGCGTTTACGGTCTCATGCATATGTTCTTCAAAAGCACTGCATCCGTTCTCCAAAACGCTTACCCGCGAGGGGCTGAGGGAGAAGCAGCACCCATCCGAAAGCCTGCAGAGCTTGACGGTGTCGCGTGGTGGCCGATGGATGCTGACAACGACCATAAGATCGGAGCCTAAGTCCGAGGTTGCGAAAGCGCCTACGAAGGACATAGCCTTCTCCTCGAGTGTGGAATGAGTCCAATAGTGGAATTGTAGACCTCGCTCAGCACGCTGAGTGACCGTCTATCCAAATAAACGGCGAAATGTATCTTATTGATTTATAAGGGATGGCTTTCAGTAATCTCCGTTTTTTTGTAAATAAATTAACGGAGATTTCTGAGAACCTGATGTTCAGACGTTATTTTTCAATGAGATGGGGAGCGAACGGGGGTAAGAGAAAATGGACATGTTGTCCAATATCACATACCTCTGTGACCGTCACCTATGTGACCCCCACTGATTAATTGGAAACGTGGACGACTTAATCGGAAAGCTTTCCATGCCAACCAGTTAGGTTGCAGAACTGACGTACTATCTCAACCCGGTTACGCCTTTTCTGTCAGTACTAAATTGGAAAAAACCGCTCTGTAGCCCCTGATTTCTGGTGTCCGCCGCCTGCGACCAAATCTCTCTTGGTGTACCGCGTGGCGAAAGTAAATTGGAAAATAGAACTCAGTCATACCGACATCGGCGCATACCCTTGTTTTCAATGAGCTTATTTCCGTTCAATATCCTAAGCTGCTCCCGTACTCTGGGCGATTGGCGAGAGTTAATCGGACAAAAATTCGCCGGCATGGCTAATGCCGCCTAGATGTTTGCGTTCATAGCACCTACTGTATAGATTCAGATGCTGAGATCTCTAAGGTTCAAGGCTGTCAGCCTTCGCAATTGCCGGCCCGCATTTGGGATGCATATTATGGTTCTGAGGTTTCACGGACTGCTGACGCATCCTGTCTCGCCTGCCGAGGGCGTCAGCGAACGGTCTCGTGCAGAAAAGGAGTTGGTGCGTGTTTACCTCCAAAGTCTTCCGTCGGCTTTGCGTGCTCAAGAAAGCTATGCGTTGATGACTGACTATACACAGGCTACCAAGGCTGCGCCCGCTCAGGCGCGGTGGAATCAATCGATTTTAGAAAAGTTTTTGCTTTGGAGCTTCATTGTTAAAACGAAGTCCCTGGCGGAACTAAATAATAGCGATGTGCAAGATTTTTTGAGCTTCTGCAATGCCCCTCCTGAATCATGGATGTCAAAGAGCAACGATAGATTTGTAAAAGAATTCGGCCTTCTAAAAGCCAACCCAGAATGGCGTCCATTTCACTCTCCCTTACGCTCTCATGGGGTCAGGTGCGTTATTAATCGATTTTTTGGTTTTAACTCTGAAGCCATCGGTCTTGTCCTTTGTCCTTCTAGTCGACCCGAAACTACTCATGTGAATACATGCAGTTGCACTGATGCCGAGTCGCTGTGCGGCGAATACCTAGGTGCGTTAAAAGAAATCACGAAAGGAAAGAAGGGGTTAGAGCTTGGCCTGTTTATGTTCGCCACCTCGTTTTATCTTAGAATACCCTTGAGGGATTGCCTTGAATACCTAACTTTCGATTGCTTTGATTTTTCGGACAGGACCAATGGAAGATTCAAAGTCAACACAGGTAAAGGATCGATTTTCGGGAGAGTCCCTGAACTTTATATGGAATATTTTTTTCGCTGGAGACAGATTTCACACTTGCCGCCCTACCCTGCACCTGATGAAATGCAACCATTGTTTCATCGGCTAGCAAAAAATTATCCGACAGCGTATCTTCCAAAATTTGACGTAAATGGTGTGCTTCCCACAACAATGTTAAGAGCTTTTAATGAGGGTTGCGCGCAGTGCCGTAAGCTGAAAGGTCAACTCCTAAGCAGTTCTGATAGAAGCAAAAAATACAGAACTAAAGTCGTTAATAAGCAGGAGGCTTTTTCTACGATTGAACAGCTCTACCAAGAGTCTAGTAACGTTAACCATGACAGCTCTGCTACGCCAGTCCCTTTGTATCTCGTAAAAGAAGGACTCGCGGAGCAATTGCCTGAAGAATTAATAACTTATTTTTTGACCTCGTTTAATCCAGCTGGCAGTAAGGAGATTTACTCGGCTGGAGCGTCCCTGTTTTGTTTATTTGTTCAGAGGGAGCCGAACTGTCTGAATCTTCGCGCGTTTGAAAAGCTTACCCTTTGGTCGATCCTTGTAGCTGGTAAGAGTCCGGCAGATCTTGATGCGTCAGATGCCAAATCGTTTTACCTATTCTGCTTGAATCCTCCAGCGCAGTGGGTCGGCGCGCGGATCTATTCCAGATCGAGCATTTTATGGCGGCCGTTCCTTAAGCGACGCCCGGGCAAAGATAACCATGTTCCTCGCGCCGGTATGATCGTGAGATGGTGCAATGCTTGCTACATCCACCTGGTGCAGGCTGGTATTTTGCGCTCAAACCCATTTCAGCGTTTAAACAAATATATTAACTAAAAAGCCAATGGGCACGGCCAAATGCCGGCTGTGCGGCTGCTGCGAAGCTCTTTTTGACGACGCTCATGAAACTGGACGAAGACTATCTGCTGCTGGACTCCTAATCGATGCCGCTTGCAAGCGGGCAGCGGACACAAGCCAAGGCTGAGGATGATTGTTGAGCTCTTTGGCCTTCCTCGCTGCATTAAGCCATTTTTTCACCAACGTAGAACGTGAAACGTGATGGGCGTGGTATCAGTTCGTTGCCCAGCGCATGATGGAGTCCGACGTCGGAGGCCTGTGCGGTGCCGGCTTCGATGTCAAAAGCCCAGACCGCACAAACAGCCGAAATGGCTACCGTGACCGCCTGTGGCAAACCCGCGCCGGCGACGTCGACCTGAAGATCCCCGAGCTGCGCCAAGGCAGCTACTTTCCAGGCTGTCTCGAACCTCGACGCACCGCCGAAAAGGCCATGGTGGCGGTCATTCAGGAGGCCTACATCCAAGGCGTCTCAACGCGCTCGGTGGACGAGCTGGGTTTTCAAGGTCTTCAATGCGACCTGGCAGCGTTGTCGCGTGCACTTCATGCTCAACGCCATGACCCACATCAGCAAGCGATAATCCACAGGCCAAGCTGTCGGCCGTGATCAACTAAACGGCAAACTCAGTGGCCAGCGCCATGATGAGTTACACAATTTCCCGGGACATGCTCCATTCAAAGCCCAGCATCTGATCCAGAGTGTACCTGATCCCCTGCGCCCAAAACGACCCAACTGAAAATACACCCCATCTTAGATCCTTCCGAGACGTCGAGAATTAAACATGATCACTTTCGATTTGAACACAAACGACGCCGAGGCCCTGCTCCGCCATTGCGTGCAATTCATCCCTCAATCAGCCGACGCTCGGGAAGACCGTCGTTTGGAGGATGCTCTCCTCACCTTGGCGGAAGCGCTGAGAGCTCACCTCGAATCTGAGTAATTTTTTGAGGTCGGGAACCCTCGGCCCCTCTCCTCTCTCGCAAATGGCGCGACTTTGCCATAACGAAGCGGGCTTGCCCAGCGAACACGGGCGTAGCCCGCGCCAGCTAACTCCAATGCATGGGCCGGCCGCTTCGCGGGACAAGCCCACTCCTACATAATCACTGGCAACTTCACTGGCACCTCTGGGTCGAAAACCGCCAGTGGTGACCAACCGCAATCGATCCTTTGCAGCCGTTCAAGGTGTTTACGAAACCGAGTTCAATTCAAAGAGGCCTACGCGAAGCGCCGTGGGAAGACCATCGCAAGCGCCGTAATCATAGAATACTTGCGGAGAGTTTTACTTGACTGTCTTCTAAACGTATAGAGTTCGACGCCCACCACTCCGCAACTGACCCGAGATATTTCC
Source organism: Pseudomonas kermanshahensis (assembly GCF_014269205.2). Taxonomy (NCBI): domain Bacteria; kingdom Pseudomonadati; phylum Pseudomonadota; class Gammaproteobacteria; order Pseudomonadales; family Pseudomonadaceae; genus Pseudomonas; species Pseudomonas kermanshahensis. The sequence continues at coordinate 2,593,942 of NZ_JABWRY020000001.1, read as the reverse complement.
GCTCCTGAAGTCTAGAGAATTCGCGCCTGAACCCCGGCGAAGACAATGAAATAAAATTCCATTTTCTTAAAAAAATATCAACAAAACTCCTGAATACACGTCGAATAAGGGCATTTTTTCCACCTCATAAAACTTAAGATCCCTAGGCGACACCTGAGCATTAGTGCCAAATACGGCCTCTCAAGCCCATAAACAATAATGAAAAGAGATAAAAGTCAACTCAACACAATAAGAGTCGCCCTACCACAACCAGCTCGCCAGCTTATTAGGTGAGCACACCCTCCGCACTCCAACTAATAACAACGCAATAGGGGTAGAACCATGCAGCAGCCCTCCTTCATAGCACTAGCGGTTATCGCGTACAGCACAATCAGTATTGTCGCTCAGGCCAGTGATCAATCGGAGTCAAAAGGTTTTATTGAGGATGCGGATGTGAAGCTTCGGCTACGCAACGCTTACTACAATCGAGACTTCAAAGATAGCGCACCGGATGCAAAGGTATGGGGGCAAGGATTTGTTGGTGTTGCTCAATCGGGCTTTACACAGGGCACTGTAGGTATCGGAGCCGATGCATTCGGCATACTCGGTATCAAGCTCGACAGTGGTCGGGGGCGTAACTACAGAGCCTTTTTTGATACGGACAGCAATGGTCGTCCAGTTGACGATCTATCTCAGGCAGGAGGGGCTGTAAAGATTCGACTTTCAAACACCACAATCAAATACGGTGATCAATTTCCACTCCTCCCGGTGCTCGGCTATGCAGACAACCGCCTGCTGCCGGAGTCTTTTACTGGAACACTTATCACAAGTAAGGAGATCGACGACCTAGAGGTAAACGCTGGCCACTTCACTGGAGACAGTCCAATGGGGGATGCCGCTCGAGATCCAAATCACTTGAAGAAAATTAATTTAATAGGCGGCACCTATCAGCCATCAGAAAACGTTAGCTTCTCTCTCTACCACTCAGATGTTCAGGACATGTATAAGAAACTATATACAAACTTGAACGTAAACTTCCCACTTAGTGATCAGCAAGCATTGAATTTCGACTTCAATGCTTACCGTACCAGATACGCCGATGACTCTGCCGCTGGGTTTGCACTGGGTGGTGATGGAAATAACGATAGGAATACCATCTGGAGCTTAGCCGCCAAGTACAGCTTCGGCCCTCACGCCATTATCCTGGCGAACCAGCGTAACACTGGAGATGCAGGATACGCCTATGACTTTGGCGATGGTGGCTCGGCGATCTATGTCGCTAACTCTTACTACTCGGATTTCAATCTAAAAAACGAAGACTCTTGGCAGCTTAGTTATGAGCTCAACTTCGCAGGCTACGGCGTACCAGGTTTATTCTACAAAATAGCCTATGTCCGCGGCACTGACATTACCACCAGCACCAAAACTGATGCCACCGAACGAGAGTTATTCAACCAAATATCATATGTAATTCAAAGCGGGCCTGCCAAAGACCTTTCACTCAAGCTTCGAAACTCCATTTACCGATCTGACAACAGCGTCGGGCCAGACCTGAATGAGATCCGAGCCTTTATTGATTATCCGATAGACATATTCTAACCTCGTCCATCTCAAAAATCTTACTTAAACCTGGTCGATAGTTTAGCCACAGCTGCTATCGACCTTTTTGTGCCACTCCAAAGAAAAATATTAAGTAACACCTGCGCAGCACAACTTCCAACACGCAATTGCATATTGCATTTTTTGAGCGAGTTGGTCGGCTTCAGGCGGACAGGCTTACGTTACCTCGTCAGCTAAAAGCCGATCAAACCACCTGGCAAGCTCAAGGCGGCCACGTCTCAATACTGGAAGTAACAGTAGGTATGACACAGCCCCAAAACGTAAATATCGAGCTTTGCGCCATTACGCGCATTCATCGACAAAATACATCATTGGCAGTGAGTGCGGCGCACATAGAAGTCTATGATTAGAGTGGAAGGGGTAGCCATCATGCATAGAGTGATACTTAAGAGTGATAGGCCATCCACTAGCGGAATGAGAGGATGGCCTATCCATTTAAGCGAGGGGGAGACTCAAACGTACAATTTCAGCAAAGTAGTGTGCGCCTGTAACGAGAATTTTGTCATTGAAGTCATACTTCTCATTATGTAGCGTTACGGAGCCCTCCTCATCACCTGCTCCATTTCCAATAAGCATAAAGTTGCCAGGGACAATCTTAGTGAAAGCCCCAAAATCCTCAGACCCCATCAATACGGATGCGTTACCGTCGACATTTTCAGCGCCCACTATCCTCTGAGCTGCATCGACAGCAAGATTTGTGCTATCAGACCAGTTCGTGGTGATTTCAAATTCGTGGGTGTACTCAAACTCGCAAGTAGCTCCGAAAGATGCGCAGATACCCTCACAAATCTCACGCATGCGCTTTTGCAGTAGAGCTTGAACTTCCGGATGGAAGCTACGAGTATCTCCCTTAATTATGACATTGGAAGGTACCGCATTTCGGATACCATCAGTAATAAATTCCGTACAGGATACTACCGCCTGGAGCGATGGATCCACATTTCGCGAAACTACAGTCTGCAAAGCGAGAACTATTTGTGAACCGATTACAATTGGATCGACCCCCATATGAGGGCGAGCTGCGTGAGTGCCTACACCTTTAATCCTGATGACAAAATTATCTTCACTCGCCAGGAACCCACCAACACGAGTAGCAAACTTTCCAGCTGGAATTCCCGGCATATTATGAACACCATAAATGGAGTCAACTGGGAACTTTTCAAATAAACCATCTGCAATCATGGCCTTCGCTCCTCGGCCATGCTCTTCTGCCGGCTGGAAAATGAAGCGAACAGTACCGTCAAAGTCAAGACGAGAACACAGCAGATCAGCCGCGCCGAGCACCATAGCCATATGTCCGTCATGCCCGCAAGCATGCATCTTGCCTTCGATCTGCGATATGTGTGCTCGACCTGGCGCTACTTCTGAGATGCCGAGAGCATCCATATCAGCACGGAGACCGATGACCTTTGTACCCCCGCCCACCTTCAGGCTGGCCACCAATCCCGTACCACCAAATCCCTTGTGTACTTCAAGGCCAAAGCTTTCAAGAATCTGTTTGACCTTCTCAGCAGTTTCCACTTCCTCAAATCCAAGCTCAGGATGCCTGTGGAACGAATGCCGCCACGCTGCGATTTTGCTTTTGAACTTTTCATCAATGATCATGCTTGCGCCTTCCTGATTTTCCGATTAAACATGAGAAACGCCTGACAAAGGCTCAGACTCTCCACTGGCTTTACGATCATCTTCATAACCGCATGCAATACGTTCGACAAGATAAGGAGTTCTGTAACCACTGTTTACACCCCATTTGAAAAACAAAAGTGCGACAACAGCAACCACTAGCATATCCCAGCCTTCAGACAGAACCCCAATCCCACCGAAGGATGGGCTGCCGATGTACGAAGTAACTGCGGCAACAGGCAGGTAAACGATCAACCAAGCGGCAGCACGGACATCGCGACTGATAGATTCCGGATTGTTCTTCTTTTGGAAATAGAAATAGATCGGAAGCCCGGCAATGATCAAGAAAATAATCTGACCACTCAAAGGCCAGCGTGCCCAATACAAAATCAATGCTGCGCAAACAAACGCGAATGGCGCAATAATGCTAAGCCCACTGATGCGGATAGATCGTTCGACATCTGGAGCTGTCCGACGCAGCGACATGACGCTAACTGGCCCGATAAGATAGCCGACCGCAACTGCCACGGAGACCACCCCTGCCAACGCTCCCCATCCTTTGAACCAGAACAGGAAAATGAAACAGAGGAAAAGATTAATCCACATGGCGATACGAGGAACTTGGTATACAGGATCGAGCACACCAAAGATTTTAGGCATCGACCCATTTCGCTCCATGGCATGAAGCATGCGTGCCACAGCCGCCTTATAAATAACTGCACTACCAGAAGGGCTCACAAATGCATCAATATAGAGCAGTATAGCTAGCCAGTTCAGGTTAACAGCTAGCGCCAACTGCGCCATTGGAGAACTAAAGTTCAAGTTACCCCAACCTTTAGCAACCAGCCCCGGATCCAAGGCACCAATGAATGCCACTTGCAGCATTACATAGATGACCATGGTAATTAGCAAAGATCCGATCAATGCGAACGGTATACTGAATTTAGGATTCTTGGCCTCACCCGCCATAGAAATCGGCGCTTGGAATCCATTATAACTGAACACGATGCCGCTGACGGCAACGGTAGTCAGCACAGCATTCCAACCATTGGGGGCAAAAGCCTCCATTGAGGAAAGACCGAAGTTCTCTGTATGGTAGCCACTAGACAAAAGCGCTACCGCAGTAAAGAGAGGAACCACAAGCTTAAAAATGGTGATAGCGTTACTAGCTCTCAAAAAAAGCTTAACACCCCAGTAATTGAGACCGAAATACACCATGATCAGCAAACAGCAACACAACAGCCCGTATGTATTAAGCGCACCATCCGTAGCGAGGCTTTGCGCCCAAGGATAAGGCCAGGAGGCTAAATATTGAACAGATGCTACAGCTTCGATTGGGACTACCGCAACTAAAGCCAGCCAAATTGCCCAAGCACCTATAAAACCGAGTAGTGAACCATGGGAGTATTGCGGATAACGAACCATACCTCCCGAGTCTGGAAACATGACGCCCATTTCAGTATAGGTCAAGGCGATGGCTATCATCACCACGGCTCCAATTACCCAAGCCAAGATTGCAGCTGGCCCAGAGAGTTGAGCAGCCTGATAGGAACCGAAAAGCCATCCAGAGCCTATAATTGAACCAATTGCGGTATACAGTAACGAGATAGGGCCTATTCTTCTCTTGTACGAACCCATAAAACGCTCCAAATTTGTTTTTCTTATTAATCCCACGCTCAAGCTGCGGGAGCACCTAACAGAGTTCTTCGTCCCAGCTAAAACTCTCCAACAAGCACGAAGATCCTATGAAGCTTTTCACACCTCGGTTCAATTTTATTAGAGAAAATCGCACCTAAATCTCAATATCTGAACGAGGAACGGAATAAATTTGAGGTTTATGGGCATTTAACGGAAAAAAATTCACATCGGCACTCATATGCTTACCCAGAGCGCGTCAGTGATGCAGCATCCATAGGTGGCCAGCTGAGGGGTAGAGAGGAGCCAGGAAGCACATGAACGTACACTCCTGTACCGTTGCCCCTCCTCCATTTACGCCATAGGCGACTCAGCTTGTCCTCCATGAACATCTGAATTATATTCCCCTATCAACCTAGCACCTCACCTAAAAAACAGGTTGGCCGGAATTTTTTACCGATTTCAATCCGAATATCGAGAAACCACACCATGAAATCTGCTATTGATGGGTTCGACCGAGTGATCATTTCACTGATCCAGGAGGACGGGCGCATGCCCCAGAGTGAACTCGGTGAGCGCGCTAGCTTGTCCACAACAGCTGTTAACAGACGCCTAAAAATCCTCTCAGACTCAGGTGTGATTGAAGGGTATACGGCATCAATCAATCCATCAGCCATGGGTTATAACCTTACGATAATCGTGGAGGTAATGATGGAAAGTGAGAGATCAGACCTCCTTGATCAGATGAGAAAAAAGTTTGAATCTTGCTCACAGATCCAACAATGCTATTACGTCGCCGGCGAATGCGACTTTGTTCTAATATTTTTAGTACGAGACATGACGCAATACGTGGAGCTAACCAGAACCCTCTTCCACGAAAACAACAACGTCAGATCATTTAAAACATTGGTGGCCATGGATCGCGTCAAAGCAAGCATGAACGTCCCAATAGACAAGATTCAAAAACAATTCTAACCAAGACTAAAAAGCCAAGATATCTCCCCTATAAGTTCAAGCAAGATATTTCGCTTATAAAGGAGAATGAAATCATGGCAAGCGCAAACATCTGCAAGGCTCTGACACGGTCGAATCCTGGCTGACCAGGTGATCTTGATTTGAGTACAAAAGGGCCCATTGAGGGCCCTTTTTTGATTACTGGATATCAAACACTGCATTGCTAGGGCTATTTGTCCGAACATCCACGGTTGGTATGCGGATAAATCAAAAGCTCGGAATTCGAAGCCTCCCTTCGAATGCGTGTCTGAAGGATGAAGCCGGGGAATACTTTGAGAGTGAACACCCTGCTCCATCTGGACTGCAAAATTAATCCAATTTTGAAGCTAACCAAGCGATTTGGCGCGAGGCAACGGACTCAGCCGACTGACCGACCAGATCCTCAAATACCTTGGGTGCAGTTGCACCTTCGGTACTAATCAACAATACCCGTGACATAGCGTTAATGCTTATGTCTGCAGCCAGGCTCGGAGACTCTACCACCCTTTTCAATGCAGATAGTCCCGCTACTGCAGATTCGCCTGAGATCAGAGGAATGTCACTGCCATTTTCCACGGAGAGACGGCGCATGGAGGCGATCGCGTCCTCATCCGAAATAGTCATGAAGAAGTCGACGGCAGGCTGCAGGAATTTCCAGGCCAATGGCGAGGTTTCGCCGCAAGCCAAACCGGCCATGACGGAATCGACAGAGCCAGTGGCCTTAGTCGCCTTTCCGGCAATCGCACTTTGGTACAAGCAGTCTGCTTGCTCCGGTTCAACGATAACGAACGTCGGGCGCTTGCTGCCGTAAAACTCCCAGAAATAACTAACGATGCCAGCAGCGAGCCCACCCACACCCCCCTGCAGGAATACATGAGTGAAGTCTTCTCCATCTGCGATCGAGTCAATGATCTCGGCTGCGATGGTGCCATAACCCTGCATTACGTCACGCGGGATAACCTCATAGCCTTCGTAGGACGTGTCGGAGACAACAATCCAGTCGTTGGTGGATGCTAGAGACGCTGCATGTTCCACGGACTCGTCATAGTTACCGGTGATTCGTACAATCTCGGCATCGTAAGCTGCAATGGCTTCTTCCCGCTCGATGCTTACATTCGCGTGCAGAACAATCACGCATTTGCAGCCAATATCTTTGGCTGCGGCAGCCAGACCTTTACCATGATTACCGTCAGTGGCGCTTACGACAGTGAAGGAGGCTAGTTCGCGCTTGTATTCGCCACTGAGTAAAAGCTGGGGGTTGAATTTGCAATCTGGGAAGGTGCGGAGGATCAGGCGCAGCAGGGCAATGGGCGCGCCTAGTGCTTTGAAGCTACCGAGCTCGGAGCGTACAGATTCATCCTTCACTTTAATCGAAGCAACTCCCAGCTCGGTGGCCAGGCCTGGGAGGCTGTGAAGAGGCGTCCCCTCATTGATTTTGTTCCAAGTCGAAAGCCAAGAGCGGCTCTCAGCTGCTTTGCTTATACTCATTATTTCGCGGAGATCAGCAGGATAGCTATCACGACGCGCATTTTTGTTGGCAGTGAACATTCAATATCTCCTTGGTAATTTTAAGAATTTACAATCAAGGACAAAGTGTCATCAGAGAACGAGTGCATGATTGGTGCTGAGAATAATAGATGATGGAGGGACTTAAAAAAGCACGATTTACTCAGCGCTGTTGGAATTTTTTTGCGTTTATTCAGCTCTACGCGCAAAAAAATTTCTATGAGTTCGATGTCCGATGAGGTTTTATTATTATGTGGGATATCAGAAATTTATATCTACGAACGCCATGTCAAGCTATTGCTCGATACGATCCAAACAGATGATTTTTGAGTTACCCAACCACGCGCTCGGTGTTGGCTATTCATGAGGAGCAGGCGGAACATTGCTCCGATGGCTCATTGGCCCTCTATTTCAGGCGCGAGATGAGCGTCGGATACCAAGTGAAATAGTTGGTTTGATCATCCAAATTTAGCCCCAGAGGCCAGCGTTTGAGCTATTAGTCAAACGTTTCCTGGTTTCGCCGGCTTTCGAGTTGTTGGTAGATTTTTGGCGGTGAGCGAAGCGCTCTGGGTCACTTATCACGCGGTACCCGAATAGAGCACCTTGGTTATGATTTCGAGCACTAGGTGCTCGCTCAGGTTGGATCCCTCCCGGCAACAGGAGGCAGTTGAAACTCAGCAAAAGTTTCATTTGATCTGCAAAGGATGCTCATTGGCGAGTTCCCACTGACCTTTCTCTTTGAGGTCGCCCTTCGTGTTTCAGCGGCGTTTCTAGCAGTGTTCTTCTTTCTGAAATTCAGTGGTCGGCGTGGAATAAGGCAGCTGTCTCGATTCGAGCTCGTGGTGATCCTCACCTTGGGCTCAGCCGCAGGCGACGTGACGTTTTACGAAGATGTACCCCTCCTCCCGGTCGCGTTGGTTTTCCTCACGCTTCTTCTGCTTTATCGCGGGACTGTTTACATGATGAGGCGCAGCAGAACATGCGAGGCGTGGATCGATGGGTTGCCCATCACGGTCGTAAAGGACGGAATGTACGAGATCCATTCGCTGCGAAATTTGAACATCTCATCCAACGAGCTCTTCATGGAACTGCGCCAACAAGGCGTGGAGCATCTTGGCCAAGTTGGACTCGGCCTATTTGAAACCGATGGCGATATCAGTCTGTACTTCTATGGGCCAGATGACACCCGGCATGGGCTATCGGTGCTGCCAGTTGAACATCGTCCAGAGTACCTGGCACCGCCGAACGCGGGCCTACATTGTTGCGTCAGCTGCGGCTTCCCAACCTTCCATGAACCTCAAGACTCAGTCGTGTGTGAACGCTGCGGACATAACGTCTGGTCACCTGCACTGAATACCTTACGCAACCGCTAGACCACATTTTCGCCATTGCTATCCCACACGACACCATCCCACCCATGCGTGTAATTAGCCTACCAATGCTGATCAGCTTGGACGGAGTGGGCGTATATCAATGCTTCGTCCGCAAGCTCCAGCATATCGGCCAAGGTTCCTGAGTCTACGTCGTGCGTATCACGTAGCGCATAGGCGTGATGCAGAAGCTCCCTGTGATGTTTCTTAGGTGCGAGGAGTAAGGCCTCGGTATCGTTGAGCAGCTGCCGCCACTCTTGGATCGACATTACCGGCAGATTGGTGCCTGTCATGATGGCATCCCCTTTTACTGTATACGCATACAGTGTTCTGAAAAAGCCCGGCTGCATAGGTAGTGCGGACGAAATGCGCCTGCGATGGCAGTCAAGGTTGGCCGAAATTGAGCAGGGCTTGCCGAGCACCCACAGAGCCTGGACTCGGCTGACACATCTTGGGTTCATCCAAGCGGTTTGCGATAGCCCTTTCCCGATACATTCACGTCCTTTTCACATACGGTGTGGGAACGAGTGGCCTTCATTGCTAAGAACACTGACCCTCTCGCCTAGCCCTAATCTTCTGCGCGTAAGCCGGCGGATCAGTAGAGTAAATGGGTAGTTTTCTTGCCTAAATGTCCAGACCGTACGCTTCGGACATGGACAGCTGGAGTGACGCGGAAGTAGTGTTTTGCCACACGATGATCGGAATTCTCACCATGGCCGCCACCACAACGCTACCCGCAAGCACGAACCCACTGGCCACCCTGTGCAGGGTGATCGGTACCCACGCGCCCACTGCGGGCGATTTCGCGACAGGCATTGCAGACCTCAGCGTCTATAGGCGTAACGCCCCAGCACCACCAATGACCTGCATCATCGAGCCGAGCATCGTGCTGGTCGTGCAGGGCGCCAAGGAAATGGTCATTGGCAGCGACGTGTTCCCCTACGATACGACTCGCTTTCTGGTCACATCGCTGAACATTCCCGCCAACTCAGCGGTGACGATGGCCAGCGATGCATCACCGTGTCTCGGTTTGGTATTCAAGCTCGACCTGCGCACGCTGGCAGAGCTGATTGCGCAAGATGGTCGTCTTCCTGTAAGTGGTCAGTTTTTCCATACCAGCGCTGGCGTGGGAGAACTGGGCCCGAAATTGATGGATAGCTTCGCCCGTCTGATTCAGCTGCTAGAGGAGCCGGTTGCGATACCAGTACTCTGGCCTCTGATTCAACGAGAGATCCACTATCGCTTGCTGTTGAGTGAACAGGCCCCTCTGCTGCGCCATATCGCCTCCGTAGGCAGCAAGGGCCATCGAATTGCCAAGGCCATCGACTGGATGAAGCTGAACTACGCCGCGCCTCTACGAGTGGACGAGCTGGCCTCCCAGGTTCAGATGGGGCTCTCCACCTTCCATCAGCATTTCCGTCAGCTCACCGCCATGAGCCCGCTGCAGTACCAGAAATGGCTGAGGTTGAACGAGGCAAAAAGATTGATGCTCAACGAGCATCTGGATGCCGCTACCGCTGCCTTTAAGGTCGGCTATGAAAGCCCGTCACAGTTTAGCCGCGAGTACGGGCGTCAATTCGGTACACCGCCAAAGCGCGACATCGCAGAACTGCGCTCAAGTGCAGAGAGAGCTGCCGCCGAGACTCCTGGCATTTCTTGAGGCTCAGCTTTCGAGAAGCCAGCCAACCTGGGAGGGCAGGAGAAATCATGCCAGGGAATACTCTCGAATGGTCATTTGCCCTCCCCAACGCATGCCACGAGCACTCGAACTAGAACTCAATTTTGCCTATCGAGAAAACCATCTGGAAGCTGCCCGGGCGCAGCATTGATAACTTCATCATTATCGGCTCCGCGCTGCTCCATAAATGTTATTTTGGCGAATTCGCTGATAATTACATAAGGGTACGCTGGCCCCTCATCTCGAAATCGATTCATGTCCTCTATAAAGTCATTTTGGTAGCAAATTGTTTTTTCCGGATGTTGCCCTTCTCCAGCAATCCATTGGGGGAAGAAAATTGTTCCGTGAAGTCGGCGTTGCGCAACGTCGAACAAAAGGCTCACACAGGTTCCGGTCGGCTCATGCCAATCAACTTTGAAAAGACCGGGGCCGACTTGTACCAAGGTCATCGTTTGATGCGTTACCCACCGTCCGCCGACTAGCCCCTGATGAATGCGGTAGTCACAAGTGTGCGCATTACGCGCGTACCATTCATATTTCCAGCCGTTGGCATACGTATAGATGAAGTGGGTACCGATGAATGATGACAAATCCTGAGTCGGCTCTATATCAGTGATATTTCGCATGGAAGCTCCTCTTTCCATAGAACGAAAGGGTGATCGCGACTTGATCGCCTGGGCTGATTCCTATGATCGGATATAATATTGAACCATAAATTACGTAAATTTATGATTGAACACAGCTTCTTGAACACGATGATTCAGGCTAGCAGGGCGGTGCTGCCTTCGCCAGTCGTCCTCTACATATGAAAGCTGGGCGGCAAGGCTGATCGGGGTAGCCTTGAGCCGACGACAAGAGTGAGCGAGCTGGACACAGATCTTAGAAGCGTAGGTCTGGGCTTGTTCATCGTCCGGGAAATAGCCAAGGCCCATGGCGGCGATGTGGCCGTCAATTCCACGAACGAAATGGATACGTCATTTTGTGTGAGTTTCACCCGTACCGGTAATCCGCCCCCAATGGACGCACCACCCTGCTAAACACCTGGTCGGCGCTTCTCCTCTCGAATGAACTGTTAGCCTACCTCAGACACTTCCAGCAGCGTCCGTTGAATTCGTATCGGGTGGATTATTGCGGTTGGTGCATTCGTAATCAGCGTCGGCACGCTTAGGGAGACGCAGGATCAGCCGCGTTTTCTCTTGGGTATCATAAAGATCGAGCCCGCTTCCAATGCACGCGGGAAGCCAATCCGCCTAGGAAAATACTCTTTTCCAGTAGGGACAGCGGGAACGACAACAAAGCGCTTCCGCATGGCCACCCTCAATCTACAGTTCTTTAGCATTAATCTTGCTGTAGGAAGGATGCCTGCAATCCAAAGTTCATTTTCTTTGATGAGGCGGCGTGGATGAGGCTACGGGTAGGTACCGGACTCACCAGATATCCGGCGGCAACAACACCTACACGATGAAAATCTCAAAGGCCGATTGATGGGCAATAGCCTTTACTCGCGATGCCATTTTGGTGGCCACCGCCGACTATCTCTTTCCAGTGCCCTCGAGCATTGAATGGGGTAATCTCCCGCCGCTTTTGCACCTCCCCCTCACCGACCGGATTTCTGGAGTAGCTATACGTGGAATGCTGCAACATTGGTGCTGCTGCAATATTGGCTTGGCGTAACCGATTTCTGAGAACGGATGCCCTCGGTGAGGATGATTATGAGAGGGCGTGCCGTAGCGCTGAAGACCTAGAATCTTCCGGGATCATCCGCCGTAGAGAATGGGTTCACCTGGTGAGGGAGGCCAACGCTGCGCTGCTCAATTTCGATGAGACACGTGCGGCCTAGCCATCTCTGGGGAACCGCCAACTGCGGTAGTAGTAGGTTGAACGGGAGCGTTGCCCAGCAGCCCAATATGATGAGCAAGTCCAACGCCACTCATGAGGTAAAAAGCTATGGCCGCCCCAAAGGATCCCACCAATCTCCCGCTTGATCCGTATGTTGATCCAATACCGCACAATCCTGGGGAACCTGTCCCACAACCTGAGTCGGAAGCTCCAGATTGGCCTGAAGGCCAGGTTCCGCCAGAGGAGCAATCTGATGGTTGAGCGGTCACGCTAGTCTATCGGTCGCTGCCAGTCACGGGCCTCTCCCACACCGATAACAAGCTCGCACTTCATCTTCCTCCCCGCTGAGCAGCCGGGAGAAGCGCCGACTCTACATCACGCCACCGTGACTCGTCCGGTCTGTCACCGCGCTCAAAGCAGTAATGACTACCACCGGACTTGTTGGTCTGAACTTTGCCGACTGTCATGGCTTCCCCTGCATACCTATCACGGAAATATGCGGCTGCAGGAGCTGACACCCATGAGAGCATTGACCTACCACGGAGCAAACGACGTCAGGGTAGATAACGTCCCTGATCCCCTCATCGCGCAAGCAGACGACATTATCCTTAGGGTCACCGCCACAGCGATCTGCGGTTCCGACTTACATCTGTATCGAGGCAAGATTCCGGAAACCGAAGCAGGAGATATCTTCGGCCACGAGTTCATGGGAATCGTCGAGGACACCGGAAGTGCAGTCACTAATCTACAGATTGGCGACCGAGTGGTGATTCCCTTTGTTATCGCCTGCGGCAGTTGCTTCTTCTGTCAGCACGATCTGTTTGCCGCCTGCGAAACCACCAACACTGGGCGCGGCTCAATCATCAATAAGAAGGGCATTCCTCCAGGCGCGGCGCTGTTTGGATACAGCCATTTATATGGCGGTATCCCTGGCGGTCAAGCTGACTACGTCAGGGTACCCAAAGCTAATGTCGGCCCCTTCAAAGTCCCTACTGACCTATCCGATGACAAGGTGCTTTTCCTGTCCGATATTCTGCCCACCGCGTGGCAAGCGGTCATTAATGCGGAAATTGGCCAGGGTTCATCGGTGGCTATCTACGGCGCCGGGCCAGTTGGTTTGCTGAGTGCCGCCTGTGCACGAATGCTCGGTGCCCAGACTATCTTCATGGTCGATGACAATGATTACCGCCTGGCATATGCCCGGGACGCTTACGGCGTTGTACCCATCAACTTCGAGCAGGATGACGATCCTGCAGACAGCATCATTCGTCAGACGCCAGGTATGCGCGGCGTTGACGCGGTAATCGACGCGGTCGGCTTCGAGGCCAAAGGCAGCACTGCCGAAACGGTGATGACGGCACTGAAGATCGAAGGCAGCAGCGGCAAAGCGCTGCGCCAGAGCATTGCTGCCGTGCGACGGGGCGGCGTTGTCAGCGTCCCGGGTGTGTACGCCGGCTTTATCCATGCCTTCATGTTCGGCGATGCCTTCGACAAGGGACTTACCTTCAAGATGGGCCAGACCCATGTCCAGAAATACCTACCCGAACTGCTGGAGCACATCGAAGCAGGACGCTTGCAACCGGAACTAATCGTCACCCACCGCCTGGCACTCGAAGAAGCGGCCATGGGCTACAAGATGTTCGATCAAAAGCAAGATAACTGCCGCAAGGTCATCCTGGTGCCAGGCGCTGCGGCGGGTACCCTAGGCCCTGACTACGTGTAGAGGAGCCAAGGTCATGAACGGTCTCGCCAGTTACTTCTGGATTGCCGTGGCGGCAATTCTCTTACTCATCGACCTGTGGGCTCGTGAGCGTATTCAGGAGCGACAAGACGGATGCGGTCAAGGCCGCCTGGGCTCTGCTGATCGTAGCGTTACCGCTTGTTGGACTGGGCATCTGGGGCGTTGCTGGCCCGCGAGGCATCAAGCGAGGCTCTGGGCCCACTTCTGACGAGCACAGCAAAGGCTGACATTTCTGAGCACCACCTATAAGGGGTTGCAACATGATTGATCAAGCGACAGGCATGAAATTAGGCGAACGCTACAGCGTAGAGAACGTCGAGCGCGCCCATCAATTTCCCGGTTTCTTTCTGGACGGAAAATACTACCTTGGGCCTGAACTGCTGACGGCTGTCGGCTGGCTCGAAGGGACAACGTTCATCTATGACAGCCTGGATGCGGAAGGCGAGCCTGTCTTCCCGGATCGGGTGGCAGGCACCATCGAGGGTTTGAAATTGGTGCTGATCGACGGCTCCGCTCTTGAGCTCTCGAGGATTGAACCCACTTCTATCCTGGCGTCTGCGGGCGAAGAGCTCGAGCAAGACCCGCCCTCAGCAGCGCCATCAGGCCCAGCGCCGACAAAAGGCCCTTTGCGCGGCAAAGTGGTGGTCATCACCGGCGCTTCAAGCGGCATAGGCAGGGCCGCCGCGCATGCGTTTGCCTGCAAAGGTGCTCGCCTGGTGCTGGCGGCGCGCGATGAGGAAGCGCTGTTCGACGTGTTGGACGAGTGCACCGATTGCGGCACGGACGCTGTGGCAATCACCACCGACGTGACCCGCAGTGAACAGGTACAAGCGCTGGCCGAGCAGGCCGCCGTATTTGGTCATGGAAGGATCGATATCTGGGTCAACAACGCCGGCGTTGGCGCGGTCGGCAGTTTCGAGGACACGCCATTGGAGGCACATGAACAGGTCATTCAAACCGACCTGGTCGGTTACCTACGCGGCGCCTACGTGACCCTTCCCTTCTTCAAGGCTCAAGGTATCGGCATTCTGATCAACACGCTGTCACTAGGCAGTTGGGTAGCCCAGCCCTATGCCGCGGCTTATTCGGCGAGCAAGTTCGGCCTGCGAGGCCTGACCGACGCGCTGCGGGGAGAGTTGACGGAATTTCCCGACATCCATGTCTGCGATATCTACCCAGCGGTCATGGACACGCCGGGTTTCAGGGATGGCGGCAACTACACCGGCCACGCCCTCACCCCGCCTGGGCCGATCTACGACCCGGAGTTGGTGGCAAAGGCCATGGTGGCATGCGCCATTTCCCCTCGTGCGCACACCACAGTCGGCGCCGTCGCCCGCGTTGCCCACCTGGCCAGCTTCCTGGTTCCAGGACTACCGCTGCTGTCGGGCTGGCTGACACGCCGGGGCCTCCGCCACAGTCCCACTGCAGCTATTTCATCGGGCAACCTGTTCGAGCCACCCAGTGGCCGACGCAGCGTGGAAGGAGGTTGGCGAAACCGAAAAGACAACAAGCCGTTGTTGGTGAGCGCGGCAGTCCTCGGCATCATTGCCGGGTTATTCATTACCCGCACTCAACGGCGGCGCCGGTGATTTGAACCACTCAGCATCGCGCAGGAACTTTGCCTGCCGGTGACCGCCCTATATCAGGTCTATCGGTACGAGGAGATGAACGATGAGTGCACAACTGAACGGCAAGCGCGTGGCCTTTCTGGTCACCGATGGCTTCGAGCAGGTAGAGCTGACGGGCCCGCGTGAAGCCTTGGAAAACAGCGGTGCCGTGGTCGATATTCTGAGTGAAAAAGAAGGGAAGGTACATGGCTGGAACCATGACAAGCCCGCCGACGAATTCGCCGTTGATGCGACGTTCGACGGTGCCGCCCTCGACCTGTACGACGCATTGGTGCTGCCTGGTGGCGTGCAGAATTCCGACACCATCCGCCTGATCCCCGGTGCGCAAAAGCTGGTGAAGAGCCATGACGCGGCTGGCAAGCCGCTGGCCGTCATCTGTCACGGTGCCTGGCTGCTGGTGTCCAGTGGCTTGGCCAAAGGCAAGCGGATGACCAGCTACAAGACATTGCAGGACGACATTCGCAATGCGGGAGGCGATTGGGTGGATGAGCAGGTGGTGGTGGACGGCCACCTGATCACCAGCCGCCAGCCCGACGATATTCCGGCTTTCAATGAACAGTTAATCAAGGCGCTGGCAGGCTGAGCGAAGCTTTCTACCCGCGCCCTCCGGTGCCGCTTCAGCGCACCTGGAGGGCGTGGGTCACGCCAGCTGGATGTACACCGAATAGGTGCCCAGCAAGACCCAGAAGCCGAGGAAAATCCAGGGCGTGCGCAGGGAGAAAAGCAGCGACTTGCGGTGCCCCGCCTGTGAGGTTTCAGCTTCGCAGAATAGCGGCGACTCGTCATAGGCCAACCCCATCATAGGCTCACTGCGCAGCAGGTGGCTCTGCTTCAGTTGCCAGTGCTCGATGATCTGGAAGGCAGCACGGATGCCTGGCCAGGCGTTCAGTGAGCTCAGCACACCCAGCAGTGCCAGAAACGCCGGCACCATCAACGTGAACATCTCGCCCCAACCCTGATTCAGGTTGCTTATCGATGACACGAACGCGATCACTAGGAATGACTGAGCAGCAAGGTAGGCATCGGTACGGTTAGCTAAGATAGTGGTCTCGTACTGGATTTCGCGTCGGTAGAAATCCAGCCGCTCTTTCGGGGTACCGAACATTCTCGCATTCTGCTGATCGATCTCATGTTCGGGGGTGGTGGGCGTGATGATTCGAGGCACCTTAATGCTCCAGTTTGATGGTCGAGCCTTGCACGCAAAGCGCGAGACGAGTGAGCGGTAGAGCTATCCCACGCTTGAGAATTCAATGGAAATCCAAGGCTGACCACCGGTCGTGCAAATCCTGAATTCATCTCAACGCTGAGCTTTCGCACCTCTCGAAGGGTAATGACCGTTCTCAACTGCAGGAGCTTCCAACATGAGCGATTACCCGACTCCTCCGTTCCCGTCTCAACCGCAAAGCGTGCCCGGTTCACAACGCAAGATGGAGCCCTACCCGGACTGTGGTGAACAGACCTACACCGGCAACAACCGGCTGGAAGGTAAAATCGCCTTGATCACCGGCGCCGACAGCGGCATCGGGCGCGCAGTAGCGATCGCCTACGCTCGGGAGGGTGCTGACGTTGCCGTTGCCTACCTGGATGAGCACGAAGATGCGCAAGAAACCGCGCGTTGGGTTGAGGCCGCTGGCCGGCAGTGCCTGCTACTGCCAGGCGACCTTGCGCAGAAACAGCACTGCTACGACATCGTTGACAAGACCGTGGCGCAGTTCGGACGCGTCGATATTCTGGTCAACAACGCCGCGTTCCAGATGGCCCATGAGGGCCTGGACGAGATTGACGATGATGAATGGGTGAAGACCTTCGATACCAACATCACCGCCATTTTCCGCATTTGCCAACGCGCGTTGCCCTCGATGCCCAAAGGCGGTTCGATCATCAACACCAGCTCGGTCAACTCCGACGACCCATCCCCCAGCTTGTTGGCGTATGCCGCCACCAAGGGGGCCATTGCCAATTTCACTGCAGGCCTGGCCCAATCACTTGCCAAGAAAGGCATCCGGGTCAACAGCGTGGCGCCCGGCCCGATCTGGACACCGCTGATTCCTGCCACCATGCCCGATGAAGCCGTCAGGCACTTCGGTTCAGGCTACCCGATGGGGCGGCCGGGGCAACCCGTCGAAGTCGCCCCGATCTACGTTTTGTTGGGCTCTGCTGAAGCAAGTTACATCTCGGGCTCACGGTACGGAGTTACCGGCGGAAAACCCATCCTCTGATGCCTTTACTGAGGCCAGATGTGCTGGCCTCAGTGCTTCCTCTACCCTTCATGAAGCGGCGTTTTCTGCTCGGTCGAATGATGATCGGGTCAAGAAACAAAGCGAACCTGCGCTAAACCGGTGAACCATTTACATTGCGTATACGTCCACCGCAAAAGAACAACGAGTCGACACCAAGATGGCAAGTGACCCCGTACTGGCCGTGCTCGGCTATCTCAAAGACCACCACCTGGTACTCACCACTGCCGAGTCCTGTACAGCAGGCTGCATAGTCGCTTTGCTGGCGGCCTTCCCTGGTACTGGCGAGGTGCTGGAAAGCGGCTATGTCGTGTATTCGCCCACCGCCAAGAAGCGTCTGCTAGGTGTAAGTCCGGAAACCATCGAACGCTACGGGCTGACCAGCGAGCCAGTTGCCTGGGAAATGGCGCTAGGGGCATTGAAGGACAGCGATGCCAACGTCGTTATTGCAACGACCGGTGTAGCCGGGCCTGGCCCAGCATCCGGGGTTTTACCCGGCACGCTGTGCTTCGCGTGGGCGTTCGCCGGCGAGCCGATTGCCGTGTTTACCTGTACCCAGCGTTTTTTTGGAGAGCGAGCGCAGGTCATGCACGACGGCGCCGTCTATGGGCTCACCCGCCTGATCCACTATCACGAGCGCTGGCTACGTGGGGAGCGAGCCTAAGGGGTTTAATTGTGACGGATGATGAACTGGTGTCCAGACAGCACCCTGTCCAGGAAGACATGGCCATGCAACAGCGCGTTTGGCGCTTCGAACGTGTGGGTTGGTACGTGCTGGTGGTCATTGTCTTACTTGGGTTGGCCGGCGTCTTCGGCAACGGCCCGCTCAGCAATGCCCAGGTCACGAGCGCGGATGGCCGTTTGCATGTCGAGTACCAACGCCTCAGCCGTAGCGGCACGACTGACTCCCTGCGCATCACGGTTCGCGGTAGCGCCCGAGAACCCATCATGGTGCTACTCGATGGTTCACTACTGCGCGAAGCCAGTATCGAAACCCTGCAGCCCCAACCACAAGCCTCACTCTCACAGGGCAAGGCCATTCTGCTGCAACTGGGTACAAGCGAGGATGGTATTGCCACACTCTACCTCACCGTGCGCAGCGAGTATGTGGGCACCCTTGAAGGTATTGTGCGTGCAGGCCCATCCAGTGCTGTCCACTTCACCACTTTCCTATTCCCCTGAGGAGCGAGTAATGGATTCGATCCTCCGCGCAGCCGGCATGTACGTCGCATTGATGCTGTTGTTTCGCGTCGCCGGCAGACGCTCACTGGCCGACCTGACCACCTTTGACTTCGTACTGTTACTGATCATCGGCGAAGCGACCCAACAGGCTTTGCTGGGCGATGACTTTTCCTTCACCAATGCCATGTTGGTCATTGCGACGCTGATAATGCTGGATGTCGGGCTGTCGCTCGCAAAACTCAATTCAAAGCCCTTGGCGCGGCTGCTCGACGGCCACGCAACGCTGGTCGTCGAAAATGGCCGTTTTCTTCAACACCGCATGCGTCGAGTTCGGCTCACGGAAGACGACATCCTCGAATCGGCCCGGGACAGCCAAGGGCTCGAAAAAGTAGAGCAGATCAAATTTGCCATCGTCGAGCGCAATGGAAAGATCTCGATCATACCCAACGAGTGACGACGCCCTTCTGCCCGCGCTGATTAAGTGACGAGGATGGCATGATGAAATTCGATAGCGGGGATGGACTCACAACCGCGCCGGGTAGTGAGCCACTCTCGCATTCGAGGGGTGTCGAAGATTTGACCCTCTTCCATCATTACCAGAACGAGCGTTTGGGACATGCGATAGCTTCCGCACTCCGAGCAATGGCGCTCCTCCCAACCCGTAGCACATTCAACGGACTCAGCATGTCCGGCGCAAATCAGACAAGTCATGAAGCCTCCTTTTGCTCTTGTTAGTAGGAGGGGGGAAGTCAGGCGACTGGCGCCTGTGACGCTATTGAGAGTTCGATGGCCATTTGAAATTCCCTTTATGTGAATCCGTGAAAAGCGCGCGAGCTGGAAACTGAGACGAACTCTGCATTCGACGGCTATGTCCGAACAGGACAACCTACCTCGGATGCGTCGCGTGGAAATTACATCGGTCGATGGATGGCAGCACGGTGAGCCTCAGCGAGATGAAGGCGGTTGGTTATTGCTGGAGGAATACGGAGCGCTCGGCGATGGGCGCTCTGTAGCCTTGATTGGCCTGGATGGATCCATCGACTGGTGGTGTGTACCCCACATGGATTCCCCGCCTCTGTTCGACCGATTACTCGCGCCCCATTCAGGTGGGTTCTTTTCCATTACGCCTTGCGAAAACTACCGCGCAGAACGCCGTTACCTTCCAGACAGTAATGTACTGGAGACACTGTTCGTCACGCCCAATGGCCGTGCCCGACTGACCGAGTCCCTCAACAGCGGGCCAGTGGGCCGTTTGCCATGGGCCGAACTCGGCAGACGCATAGAGGGTATCGAAGGGCAAGTCGATTTCAACATCGCCATCGACTTCGGCACCCAAGCCGACACCGTCAGTCCCTACCTTGCACCGAACGACAACGGCTGCGTTTTCCATGCCGGACACATACTCGGTATGTTCATCCACGACGCCCAGTTGCGTATTGATCGCAAGGACGATATGGGCGTCAGGGCATTCGTCAGCGTTGGCCAAGGACAAAGAACCGTACTGGCTATCGTCGCGGGACGGGATGAGCCGTTGGTGCTTCCCCCGCTCGAACTCATCGACGAACGTATCGATGGCTCCCACCGTGAGTGGCAGCAATGGTCGAAAGGCCTGATCTACGACGGCCCGTTCAAATCGCTGGTTGTCCGCAATGCGCTGGCATTGAAGATTCTGCTGTCCTCACCGAGCGGCGCGATCATGGCGGCAGGCACCTCGTCGCTGCCTGAGCGGATAGGCGGGAACAAGAACTTCGATTACCGCTTCGCCTGGATCCGGGATGCCGGATATACCATCGAAGCCTTCCTCGCTATCGGCGCGCAGCCTGAGGCCAAGGCAGCCTTTACCTGGCTGTTGAATCGGCTAGGTGAACATGGCCCACGTGTATTTTATACACTCGACGGTGCCATCGGCGATTGCACCCGCCCGGTAGACCTGCCGGGTTACAAAAACTCGCCACCGGTGGTGGGCAACGACGCCCGCGACCAGCTCCAGCATGGAGTATTCGGCGATATATTCGAAACCGCCCGTTGCTTTATCGACAGCGGCAATATCCTTGACGCGACAAGCGCGACGATCCTCTCTGGGCTGGCCGATCAATGCGCCGATAGCTGGAAAAAGGCCGACGCCGGAATCTGGGAGCTGCACGAGAAACGGCATTACACCTTGTCCAAGATCAGCTGCTGGCAGGCGCTGAGTCGGGCCATAGAGTTGGCAGATGGCGGCCACCTGCCGACCACCTGCCGTGAGCGGTGGCACCGTGAGCGTCAGCGTATCCAAGCGTGGGTAGATGAACATTGTTGGAACGAGAAACGCCAAACCTACGTGTTCTATGCGGGCAGCGACCGCCTGGACGCGTCCATCGCACTCGCAGTGCGTTTCGGCTACCCCTCGGGGCCACGCTTGCATAGCACACTCGAAGCCATACAGGCGGAACTGGGGACAGGGCCCTTTCACTACCGATTCAGCCAGGCCAGTGAAGAGGAAGGTTGCTTCCTGGCCTGTACTTTCTGGCTCATCGAAGCTTGGGCACTGATAGGTCAATGCGACCGCGCTGAAGACGCCTTCCACCGTGCGGTAAACGGCCTTGATCACGGCGTCGGCATCTACTCCGAAATGGTTGATCCAGCCACCGGCCAGTTTCTTGGCAATCTGCCACAGGGCTTGACCCATCTCGCGGCACTGCGCGCCGCGCTGGCGATTGGCGGTCAAGGGCCAGAACGCTAAAACAGATCGACCCTACGCATCATCTTTGAACCCTGCCGTTGTCGGCCACTCAACTCTTAGGAAGTCAGTATTTACCCACCCGTGACGAGGTGCCTCCATGAATGCTATCGATCTGCTGATTCAAGACCATAAGGTAGTCAAGGAACTGCTGGAAGAACTCTCATCGACCACTGAGCGTGCCGTAAAAAAACGCGCGATTTGCTGCACCGCATCGAACAAGAGCTGCAAATCCACACCGCGTTGGAAGAGGACATTCTCTATCCAGCGATCAAGGAAGCCGGTGGTAAAGAGGAGGCCAAGATGTACTACGAGGCCAAAGAAGAACACCGGACAGTGGACTCACTGGTACTCCCTGACCTGCTCCATACCGAAACAGGAACGCTCGAATTCGCCGGTCGGGTGAAGGTGATGAAGGAACTGCTTGAGCATCACATCGAGGAAGAGGAAGGCGAGCTCTTCCCCACCGCGAAGAAGCTTCTCGGTAAAGCTCAATTGGAGGAACTAGGACAAGCCATGGTTTCACGGGTTGATCCATCGTCAGCCGCGATGGATCAGCTCCGTGTTTGCCAAGCCGGCGCACGCAGCAGCAAATGGTCGAGCAAGCGACGCGCAGACAGGCTCAAGGCATGGCGGTCGCGCATGCAAATGACGAACTCGCCAAGCGCCCAGTCATCGGTCAGCGGGATCACTCTCAGGTCGAACAGCTGCGCATAGCGCACCACCGCCTCCTGCGGGAACACTGCGAGGCCCAGGCCGAACTGCACCAGACGATAGGCCGCGTCAAAGGACGACACGTACGAGCGAAAACGCAATTCCTTGCCCGCCGCCTCAGCGCTGTTGCGCATGAAGGTATTGAGCGTGGCGAATGCAGACAAACCCAGATGCTCGTAATCCAGCGTCTCTTCGAACGCGATACTGCCCCGCCCGGCCAGCGGGTGATCGGCGCCAACTACCACGGCCAGATGATCCTGCCGGTACGGCACGAACTCCAGGTCGCCAACGGCCATCGACTTGCGGCAGATGCCCAGGTCTGCATTGCCCTCCGCTACCCCGCGCACCACATCCGGACTGAAGCGTTCTTCGATATCCGCCTGAATCAACGGATTGTCGAGCATGAAGTCCGATAATTCCTCGGGAAGGAACTCCATGATCGACGAGACATTGGCTAGCACACGCACATGCCCGCGTGCGCCGTCCGCGTATTCACTCAGTTCGCTTTGCAGAGATTCGATGGCGCGGGTCAGTCCTCGTGCATGGCGCAAAAGTGCGACACCCGCCGGGGTAGGTTCGACGCCACGCTTACTGCGTTTGAGCAGAGTAATACCAAAGCGCGCCTCAATGTCCGAGATTCTCTTGCTGACAGCGGAGGGCGCCATGTATGCACGCTCGCTGGCTCGGGCGATAGTGCCTTCTTCGCAAATGATTACGAACAGGTGCAACGATAAGTGATCGAGGTGCTGCATCACATTTCCCACTACTAGAGACGACGAGCATAGCTGCCGCAGCAGCCGAGCCAGGGTGCTTGCATTTCCTTCATCGCCTTAGCTTGACTCCGCCGGCGGGGATTTCCAAGAAGCCAGTGCACACCGTCTGATTCTCCAGCGTCAACGCCTTGGGCTTCGGCAGCTCAAATTGCTTGAGCCGATAGTGCTTTGAACATCCACTGCTTAAACTGAGAAACTGCATGGGGCTGCCTAGGTCGGCGGGGATGCACTAGGTAGTGACCAACGTACCGAACGCTATTGCTGACATGGCGAAGCGGACTGACCAAGCGACCGCTCGCCAATTCCTGCTCGGCTAACAAATCAGATTCAAGTACTACGCCCAGACCTCCTGCAGCAGCAGCTATGCCCATAGAGCTCCGGTCAAACGCCAAGCCGTAGTTACTCGGTGGCTGCATTCCATTCGCTGCAAACCAGCCTCTCCACTGGACGGACTGACCGTCGCTTTGGATTAGGAACTGAGAATATAAATCCTGAGGGGTGCGCAGATGCTTGGCTACCTCCGGGCTGCACAGCGGTGTTAACTCCTCGATGCGCAGCGGCGTCTTCTCATGAGGCGACGGTCTGGGCTCACCGTAGACGATGTCCAGGTCGAAATCATCGTTATCGAACAGCGCATAGTCTGTGCTCGCTGAAATACGCAGATCAATTCCTGGGTGGTCTTCTAGGAAACTCGCTAACCGCGGCACCAACCACTGGCTGGCGAAGGTGGGCGCCGTGTGCAGACGTAGAGGTACCGCAGGCTCGTTGGTCGCGATCGCAAGGCCTCGACTCATTTCTTCAAACCCGCGCTGAACGTGATCCAGCAGCATGGCGCCTTCTAGCGTCAGGGATGTGTGGCGCGTGTTCCGCGTGAAGAGGGTAAGTCCTGCGGCCGCTTCCAGTTTGCGAATCGCATGGCTGACCGCGCTCGGGGAAAGATCGAGCTCCTTTGCTGCCTCGACAAAAGAGCAGGTACGACCCGCTGCTTCAAAAACTCTGAGGGCAGGGAGAGGCACCCGTTTCAAAAGCTTCATAGATGAATCCAGTTCATTAGTTGACGAATTTAAACCTTTTGTCGAGCCACTATTTTTACATGAATATCAGGGCATTACCCAATACGGTTGCTGACTGATGAATAGATTGCGTCAGTAAACCCGGATCGCTGGTCACCAATGGAGAACAATATGACCGAGATTCACCACCCGCTTTTGGCCAGGATGTCGGAACACGCGTGGCGTATTCGGCGTTTTGCCTTGCGCATGGGAGAGGTTCAAGGCCAGGGCTATGTGGGCCAGGCGCTGGGCTGGGCCGACGTGCTTGCTGTCGCCTACTGCCACGCCATGAATATTCGTGCTGATGACCCGGAATGGGAAGGTCGTGACCGCTTCCTACTGTCACACGGGCATTACGCCATTGCTCTATACGCCGCCCTCTTGGAAGCAGGGGTTCTTCCAGAAGCAGAGCTAGAAACCTACGGCTCCGACGACAGCCGACTGCCGATGTCCGGGATGGCGACCTATACGCCCGGCATGGAGATCTCGGGTGGTTCACTCGGTCAAGGCTTAGCGATCGCGGTAGGCCAAGCTCTTGCTCTGCGCATGAAGGGCAACGATGCCTTCGTCTACAACTCGATGTCCGACGGAGAACTGGATGAGGGGGCGGTGTGGGAAGCAGCTATGTCGGCATCGCATCATCAGTTGGGCAACCTGATCAACTTGGTAGACATCAACCGCCAGCAGGCTGATGGCCCCTCCCATGACATCCTCCAGTTCGAACCCCTGGCCGATAAATGGGCAGCGTTTGGCTGGCATGTACAGCGTGTAGACGGCAACGACCTGCAAACCGTGATCGAGGCGTTCGACATTGCTCGCGGTTTTACGGGGGACAAACCTCGCGTGATCCTGTTCGACACGCTAATGGGTAAGGGTGTGCCTTTCCTGGAGCAGCGGGACAAGAACCACTTCATCAGGGTCGAGCCCGAGGAGTGGCAGCAAGCACTTACAGACCTCGACGAGATCTATGCGACCCGGAGCCCACAATGAACGCCGCCTCCTCTACAAAGCCGAAACTCACCACTTCGTCCATGATCGCCTCTATCGCAAGCGAGGGTCAGCGCACCACGTCAGCACCGTTCGGCCACGCCTTGATAAAGGCAGGCCAAAAGAACCCACGCATTGTCGGCATGACTGCAGATTTGGCCAAGTACACTGACTTGCACATTTTCGCCCAGCGCTATCCAGAGCGTTTCCTGCAGATGGGCATGGCTGAGCAGTTGCTCATGGCTGCTGCCGGCGGCATGGCCAAGGAAGGCTTCGTGCCTTTCGCCACCACCTACGCGGTATTCGCCACCCGACGCGCTTATGACTTCATTCATCAAGTGATCGCTGAGGAAAACCTGAACGTCAAAATCTGCGCAGCGCTGCCGGGCTTGACGACTGGGTACGGCCCGAGCCATCAGGCTACAGAAGATCTGGCGATGATGCGCGCGATTCCGCAGATGATGGTTATCGATCCTTGCGATGCATTGGAAACCGAGCAGTGCGTGGCCGCGATCGCCGAGCACGACGGCCCTGTCTATATGCGCCTGCCTCGTGGGCGGGTACCGCTGATTCTCGACGAGTACGATTACCGATTCGAACTCGGTAAAGCCCAGCTCCTACGAGATGGCAACGATGTGCTGGTCATTTCCTCCGGCCTTATGACGATGCGTGCTCTGGAAGTCGCAGACGAACTGGCCAAGCACAAAGTGGACACCGCCGTTTTGCACGTTCCGACAATTAAGCCGCTCGATGTCCAGACCATCCTGGAGCAATGCCGGCGCGAAGGCCGTCTGGTGGTCATTGCGGAAAACCACACTCAAATCGGCGGCCTGGGTGAGGCCATCGCCATGGCGTTGTTGCAGGCCCGCGTACAGCCTGAAGTACGTCACGTTGCGCTGCCCGATCAGTTCCTGGATGCAGGCGCACTGCCGACATTGCACGACCGCTACGGCATCTCCAAAGACGTCATGGTCGCCAACATTCAGCGCTGGCTAGGCTGACCATTCTCTGACCATACGGTGGTACCCGCTCACGTTGAACGCCCTTCTGCCTGGGCTCGTTGAGCGGGCTCGTGCCGTACAGCCCGATACTCCTCTGGATCGTCCCAATAAGTACAAAGGTGATGGCGATGCAAAAAGGCACCAGTCTCCTGAAGAAAAAACGTGTATGGATCTATGCGTTTCTCTTCACCCTGACCTTGATCAACTACGTCGACCGGGTCTCGCTCTCAGTCGCATCCAAAGTCCTCAAGGAAGAATTCGATATCTCGCCAGTTGCGATGGGATACCTCTTCTCATCGTTCGTGTGGCTCTATTTCCTCGCTCTCATCCCCATGGGCTATCTGGTGGGCCGCTTCGGCCCCAAGAAGGTTAATGGTTATGGGATCGGTGTTTGGTCGGTTGCAACGGCCTGCACTGCATTGTCGACTGGTTTCATCTCTTTGCTCAGTTGCAGGCTGATCATGGGCATGGGAGAAGCTACCACCTACCCCGCCGGTGCCCGGGTCATTCGCGAATGGATGCCGCTTAAAGAGCGCGGTATGGCCACTGCGGTCTTCCACAGCGGCAGCCTGGTTGGCCCGGCCATTGGTGCCATTGGTTTCGGCTGGCTGATCAGTACATTCGGCTGGCGCATCGCATTTGTCGTGGCCGGTGCATTGGGCTTCGTCTGGCTGGCTGCCTGGTTGAAGTGGTACAGCCATCCCGCTAAAGCGCCGTGGCTGGGGGATGCCGAACGCGCAGAAATTGCCGCTGGCAGCGTCTCTTCCAGTGCAGACCCTGCCCGGACTGTTTCCCTTGGTCTGAAAGGCCTCGCTCGCTCTAGCAGCATGTGGGCCATCGCCTTGTCCCATGGATGTGCGGTCTATGCCACCTACTTCTTCCTGACCTGGTTGCCAAGCTATCTGCAAGCCGAGAAAGGTCTGACGGTGATGTCGAGCGGTATCTACACCGCGATTCCGTATCTGGGCGCTGCAATTCTTGCCATCGTCATTGGTCGCTGGAGTGACAAAGTGATGCGCCCAGGGGCCGCAGAATCGGGACAGAGGCGCATGGTCGTTGCCAGCGTCTTGCTGGCGTCTTCGGTCATCTTCCTGGTTCCTGCAATCGACAATACCTGGGCAATTCTTTTCGTAATCACGCTTTCGCTAGCCACTTGTGCCTCAGCGATTTCCCTGAACCTCTCGCTGGTCAACGATCTGGTGCGCTCGGAAGACGATGTCGGCACTGCAGCTGGCTTTATCACTGCAGTCGGCAATCTGTTCGGTCTCCTCGCTCCGATCGTGACTGGCTACGTGGTGGCCGGCTCTGGCAGCTTCGCCTTGGCCTTCGTCGTCGTCGGCGCATTACTTGTGATCGGCTCAGTCCTCTCGATGTTCTGCACACGTCGGCCCATCGGCTTTACAGCCTCCGGCAAACAGGCCGTGGCCTGAATCAATAGCAAATGAAGGAAGTAGTGGCGTCATGAATCAACGTAGTAATGAATCCCGCAGCAACGGCCGGGCCTCGGCTGGTCACAGCGGGAAATGGCGGCTGGCGACCGTCGTGTTAGCCCTGGCGCTGGGGGCATTTGGCATGGCCCTTTTTGGCGGAGGCGTATGGCTGATGGCTTTGGGCGGTAGCTGGTATTACGCCCTCACCGGGGCGGGATGCGTAGTAACCGCTGTTCTGCTGTGCAGGCAACGATTAGCAGCTGTGTACCTGTTCGCCGTGATCTGGGGCCTGACACTGGTCTGGGCTTTATGGGAAGTCGGACTCAACTGGTGGGGGCTTGTACCACGTCTCGTGGCAATCACCGTCATCCTGTTGTTGATCCTTGCCGTGTCGCCGTCATTGCGTCGCGCCCCCCGCTCTGCTGCGTAAAGAGGTTTGTAATGTTCCTAACAGTCAAATGCAGAAGCGCGCTGGCGCTCGCCATTTCTTGCGTGCTTCAGATGCAGTTCGCTCAAGCTCAGCAGATGCCTCAGGTAGGCAGCGATTGGCCATTCTATGGCGGCGATCACAACGCTCAGCGCTTCAGCCCACTCAAGCAGATTACCCCGGAAAACGTCGGGCGCCTGGAGCGCGCATTTGTGTATCACACACGGGACTTGCCGAATCCTGGCAGTCGGTACTCGCCTGAAACAACCCCGGTCAAGGTCGGCAACGACCTGCTGATGTGCTCTGCTAAAAACATCCTTATTTCAATCAATGCTGCAACCGGCAAGGAAAACTGGCGTCACGACCCTGGAGTTCCTGATCAGGCCATTCCTCACGCAGCAGCATGCCGCGGCGTAGCGGTGTATACCGCGCCAGAGATCCCTGAGTCCGCACAATGCCGCAGCCGTGTGGTAGAAGCGACACTGGATGCGAGGCTGGTAGCTGTAGATCTGCGCACGGGCGAGCCTTGCAAGGACTTCGGGCAAAACGGCACCGTAGATCTTTGGGAAGGTCTGGGCAAAAAAGTCCCCGGCTGGTATGCGGTTACAGCGCCACCTACCATCGTCAATGGCGTGGTGGTCACGGGAGCACAAATCCGCGACGGTCAGGACGAGGATGCACCTTCTGGGGTGATTCGCGGCTACGACGCGATCACCGGGAAAATGGCCTGGGCTTGGGATCTGGGTAACGCTGAAAACGTTCATGGCCCAGCCGAAGGCAGCACCTACACCCGTGGCACCCCGAATATGTGGACGGCTGCAGTGGGCGATGAGCAGCTTGGCTACGTCTACCTGCCGATCAGCAACTCCTCAATTGATTACTTCGGCTCCAACCGTAGCGAGGAAGAAAACAAGTATTCGACCTCACTGGTGGCCGTCGACGTGAAGACGGGCAAGGACGTATGGCACTTCCAGACCATCCGCCATGATGTGTGGGATTATGATCTGGGCAGTCAGCCAACCCTTCTTGATTTCCCTGATAAGGACGGAAAACCAGTGGCTGCAGTGCTGCTGCCGACGAAGCAGGGTGACATCTACATCCTGGATCGCGCAACTGGCGAGCCTCTGGTTCCGATTGGTGAAGTCAAGGCACCAAAAGGCGGCTCCGTTGAACCCCAATTCCTGGCTAATACTCAACCTACCTCCGAGTGGCACACTCTACGCAAGGCGCCGAAAACCGAAGCGGACATGTGGGGCTTCTCACCACTCGATCAGTTGATGTGCCGCATCCAGTTCCGCCAGGCCAACTACGAAGGCTACCTGACGCCGCCATCGGTGGATCGTCCCTGGATTCAATACCCAGGCTACAACGGTGGCTCCGATTGGGGTTCGGTCGCGATCGACCCAGTTCGACGACTGCTAATCGCCAATTACAACGACATTCCTAACCTCAACCAGCTCATACCGCGTGAACAGGCAGACAAGATGGGGCTCAAACCTATCTATGCGCCAAAGGTTGATGAGACCTCGCTGAACAAGGCTGGCAGCAAATCGGGCAAGGGCGAAGGTGGAGCATCGACCTATCCGCAGGTCAACGCGCCTTACGCGATCAGTGTGAATGCGGGATGGCGTAACTGGGGCACCGGCGTACCGTGCTCGGCACCACCGTATGGCGGAATTCGTGCAATCAGCCTGGATACCGGCAAGACCGTGTGGGACGAGCCGCTGGGTACCGCGCGTCGCAACGGGCCTTTCGGCATCCCGTCGCATCTGCCACTGAATATCGGCTTGCCGAACAATGGCGGAACGGTGGTCACCGCAGGTGGACTCACCTTCGTCGGCGCGGCGACTGACAACTTGTTCCGAGCCATCGACACGGCTACCGGTGAGGTGCTGTGGGAAGACGCATTGACGGCGGGCGCCCAAGCCAACCCGATCTCGTACGAGGTTGATGGCGAGCAGTATGTGCTCGTCTCAGCGTCTGGCCACGCCTTCATGGAAACCGGCACCAGCGACGAAATCATCGCATACAAGCTGCGTAAGTAATGCCTTGACGGGGCCCACTTGGGCCCCGTCTTGACACTGATTCACAGAGGAGTTTGATCATGGATTTGGGCTTGCAAGGTAAACGCGTACTGGTTAGCGGAGCTTCCAGGGGTATCGGGCGGGCAATTGCCAAGTTGTTTCTCGATGAGGGCGCCAAGGTGGCATTCTGTGCTCGGGGTACCGCAGGCGTCCAAACGACGCAACAAGCACTCGGTCATGACGCCATCGGTACCGCCGTTGATGTCACCCAGCCCGACCAGGTGCAGGCGTGGGTCACGGATGCAGCGCAGCGTCTTGGAGGAATCGATATCGTCGTGCCGAACGTGAGCGCTCTGGCTGGCGGAGATGACTTGCAGACATGGCGGCGAGCCTTCGACACCGATTTACTGGGAAGTGCGACGATGGTCAAAGCCGCCTTGCCCGCCCTGCGTGAATCGCAAGCCGCATCGGTTGTCCTAATTTCCAGCGTATCGGGCCGCGAAGTCGATATGTTCGCCGAGCCATACGGCGTATTGAAAGCAGCCTTGCTGCACTACGGTAAAACGCTTTCTGCACGCCATGCGCGCGAAGGTATTCGGGTGAACTCTGTCTCCCCAGGAAACGTATATTTTCCTGAGGGCGTATGGGGTGACATAGAGCGCGACCAGCCCGAGACCTTCGCGAAATGCCTAGCTGAAAACCCGTTGGGCCGCATGGCTACACCCGATGAAGTAGCCAAAGCAGTCGTATTCCTGGCCAGCCCTGCTGCAAGCTTTACCACCGGCACAAACTTGCTCGTGGATGGCGGACTGACACGCTCAGTACAGTTCTGAGCATCCAGGCCCAACGGTAGTAATCCGGTTAAATTTGAATGATGAAACTCTATTTTTACGAACATTGCCCGTTCTGCACGCGTGCTAGGATGATCGTTGGACTCAAGAGTCTCCCGGTGATGCTTCAGGTCATCATGGAGAGCGATGCCGAAACGCCCCTGCGCCTGATTGGAAAAAAGGCTGTGCCGATCCTGCAGAAGGAAGACGGCAGCCATATTGGGGAAAGCCTAGATATCGTGCGATATCTCGATGGCATCGGCCCGACAGTACTGGTGGCGCCGCAAGACCCAACCTTGGACGCTTGGATCAAAGAAGCCTGGCCCACGGCACTCAAGCTATTCATACCACGCTTCGTCCAGGCAGACTTCGCAGAAATCAACACGCCAATGGCAAGAGAGGCGTACCGGCTGCGGGAGGAACAAGCCTTCGGGGATCTGGAGGCTTTGCGTGGAGCCACATCCAAGCTGGTGGCGGAACTGCAACCTCTGATCAACGACCTTGTTCCGCTGGTAAAGGACAGAACAACAATCGGCATCAACGATGTGACGCTTTGGCCCGTATTGCGATCGCTCTCCATCGTTCGAACCGTTGAATTCCCAGATCAAGTGCGCGATTACATGCATCGATTGAGTGAGGCATGTGGCGTTCCCCTGCTCTTCAACCAAGCTGCTTGACCAACAGATAGATGGCTATTTTAGAGCCCAGCGTAAGCTCCCAGAAAGGCGTGGGAGGCAATTCCTACCTAGGACATCTTGAAGATCAGCAAGCTTTCACGCCCCCCGTACGTGAGCTCATCGTGGATGCAAGCACGCGGACTGTCAGATTCGAAGATCTTCACTTTCCGCTCAAGGCCACGTCTTGCCGCCTTTTGACATTGCTTCTTCGCCATCAAGGAAACGTCGTGAGCCGAACGACGATCTATGAGGAAATTTGGGGATACCAGTTCAATCCCGGTACCAAGATCATAGAAGTACAAATTTGTTATCTGAGAAAAGTGCTTAAGGCCCTACAAGCGCCGTTCGAAATCAGGACACTACGCGGTAGAGGGTTAACCATTCGGGGGGTTGAGTCATCTTCGTCACTACGGACTGAGAGGGGCTTCTGAGCCAATCTACTGGGTACGTGAATCTCTGAAGAATGAGATGCCGAGCCTCGGATGACGAGACTAGCGACTAGCCGACAAAGGGGAGCTTTCGCTCCCCTTTGCGCCCAGGTGATCACCTCACCTTCACCACTACCTTACCTTTGGCTCTGCCTTCCGCGACGTATGCCAGAGCATCACGCGTCGAATCCAATGGGAAGGTGCGATCCACTACAGGCTTGATAATCCCAGCCTCAACCAGCTTGGCCAGATCAGCCAGTTGCGCACCACTCTCCCTCATGAACAGAAACTTGTAGCTGACGCCCTTCTGCTCAGATTTTTTCCTGATCCCACGGCTGATCAAACGCACGACCTGCTTGAACAACCAGGAAAGGCGAAGCTGCTCAGCAAACTCAGGGGTAGGTGGGCCAGAGATGGAAATCAACTGACCACCTGGCTTCAGTACCTGGAGGGATTTTTCGAGAACATCACCGCCCAGCCCACTGAGCACGACATCGTAATCACTCAACTGCGATTCGAAATGCTGGGTCTTGTAATCGATCACCACATCGGCACCCAGCGCCTTAACCCACGGCACATTGACGGTACTCGTGGTTGTTGCGACGAATGCTCCCAGGTGCTTGGCGACTTGGATGGCGATGCTACCGACGCCACCGGAACCGGCATGAATCAGAACCCTTTGCCCTGGTTGAACCTTGGCCATTTCCGCCAAAGCCTGCCAGGCTGTGAGGCCCACCAATGGCAGCGAAGCCGCCTCCTCCATGCTCAGATTGGTAGGCTTGGGCGAGACTGCCGCTTCGTTGACGGCCACGAATTCCGCAAAGCCGCCCATACGCGCCTGGCCGACACGTGCGTACACCTCGTCGCCCACCTGGAAGCGGCTGACTTTCCCACCGATCCGTTTCACGATGCCAGCGACATCGTTACCCAAGATCAGGGGCATCTGGAAAGGCAGAATCCGCTTGAACTCGCCCTTGCGGATTTTGATATCAAGAACGTTCACGCTTGCAGCGTGGGTCTCAACCAGAACATCGAAATCACCCACCTTTGGCTCTGGCACTTCAGTGATATCACCAACGACGTCTTTGCCGTAGCGATCAATCAGAAACGCTTTCATATCTTCAAAATTCCAAAACGTAGATGTGCCGGAAGTGCAGGTGATCAGGCGATCACCAACTTTCTTTGAACGGCCTAAGGTCGAGTTCTTGAGTCCAGGCGGATCGTGGCTGCCGATGCAACGTCCAGTAGTTCTCAGCAATTGCCTCGTAACCCAACAGCCCCTCTTCCCCGATGCTCTCAACCCTGGCCGGGGCGGCATTTCGCAGACGATCACCCAGGATCCCGCCATCGATCACGACATGAGCCACATGAATACCTTTAGGCCCATACTCGCGTGCCATGCTCTGAGAGATCATCCGCAAACCAGCCTTGGCGGCGGCAAAGTGGGCAAATCCAGGCTTGCCCCTTAAGCTTCCGGAAGCACCAGTAAAAATCACGGTGCCTCGACCCAGAGGAACCAGCCGCCTGGCTGCTTCTCTGCCAACGAGGAAGCCGGAATAGCAGCCTACTCGCCAAAAGTCCTCGAACTGGCTGGCTGTGAGCTGAGTGAAATCGATCAGGGCGTTATTGCCCGCGTTGAAGACCACGACGTCGGCAGGGGCTCGGCCCGCGCCTGGAGACATCGCAAGATCAAACGCTGCGATGACTTGCTCTTCGACGGTGACATCAGTCTGCAACGCTTCGGCGCTCCCGATGCCGGAACTCCCAATGTCTGCAACGACTTCCTCGATCTTTTCCAAGGTTCGGCCTGCGACAATGACGTGATACCCCTCTTGGGCAAAACGCTTACAGACCGCTCCCCCAACACCTCGGGTAGTGCCAACACCGAACACGATTGCAGTAGGCTGACTCATTTATCCGACTCCTCGAAGTGATGGCCTCACTCGTTCACGTTGACCACAGTACGCCCACGCACTTTCCCTTCGAAAAGCTCGCGAACAACACGCGGCACATCTGCCAAACCAACGGTTTGGACGGTCTGACCCAGCTTGTCCAAATCGAGGTCGCGTGCCAGGCGAGACCACGCTTCAAGACGGACTTCACGCGGTGCATTCACCGAGTCGATGCCGGCGAGCGTGACGTTACGCAGAATGAAGGGCAGCACCGAGCCAGGAAGATCAGCGCCTTGAGCCAAGCCGAAGGCGGCTACAACACCGCGATATTTCGTTTGGGCCAGTACGTTGGCCAGGGTGTGGCTGCCCACGGAATCAATCGCACCAGCCCAACGCTCAGCCCCGATTGGGCGACCCGCTTCAGAGAGCGTATGACGGTCGATGACCTCAGCGGCACCAAGTGACTTGAGGTAGTCCGACTCGCTGAGACGACCTGTTGAGGCGACCACTCGATAGCCGAGCTTCGACAGCAGCGCGATAGCGATAGAGCCAGCACCACCGTTGGCCCCGGTCACCAAGATGTCGCCACGCTCAGGAGTCAGTCCGCCGTGCTCGAGTGCCAGCACGCTCAGCATCGCGGTGTAGCCAGCGGTTCCGATGGCCATGGCGTCTTTGGTGGTGAATTCGTCCGGGATTTTGACCAGCCACTCGCCCTTCACACGAGCCTTTTGAGCAAAGCCTCCGTGGTGGCTCTGGCTAAGCTCCCAGCCATTAGCGAGCACACGGTCTCCAACCTTGAATTCCGGGTTGCTCGACTCGATGACGGTGCCGGCGAAGTCGATCCCAGGGATCAGGGGGTAGCTGCGCACCACACCACCACGACCGGTGAGAGCCATCGCGTCTTTGTAGTTCACCGTGGAGAACTCCACAGCAACGGTGACGTCCCCTGGCATGAGATCCCCTTCAGAGAAATCCACCACGTTCGATGAGACCGTTTCACCCTCTTTCGTGAGAAGCAGCGCTTTAAATGTCATGAGTGACTCCTTCAGCAAGAAAAGCGGGCAGCCCCGCTTTTCTTCAGATGCAAGTAAATGGTCAGTCAGCAAGGAATGCGAGCGCTTTCGCAGAGAAGTCAGCGTGGTTCTGGAAAATCCCGCCGTGGCCTGCGTCCTCGTAAATAACCAGGGTAGAGCCGGGAATGCGCTCTGCCATATCGCTGCTCAGTTCGGACGGCACCATGATGTCCTGGTCGCCGTTGGCGATAAGCACTGGAATATTCAAGCTAGCCAAGTCCTGCGGCGCTTGCTGGCCCCAAGCCTGAATGGCTTGAAGTTGACGACCGAATACTTCCTGGGTGACAGGAACATCGCGGTCGATCTGGCGCTCAAGCATGGCCTTCAAAAAAGCGTTGGCAGCCTGCTGGCTCGTCTCACTCGAAGTGAAGAAGAGATAGGTCTTCGGATCGATCCCTTCGGACGTCGCCCTCTCAATCAGCGGCATGGACACTACGGCGACCTGGTCAATGTCCTTACCCCCTGCAGGGCCAGTGCCGGTCAGAATCAGTTTGCGCACCAGGCCGGGTTGGGTGATCGCGATCTCCTGAGCAACGAAGCCACCCAACGAGAAGCCGAAGAGGTCGACCTTGTCGAAGCCCAGCGCCTTGATAAACGCCACGGAATCGCGGGCCATTTCTGCGACGGTGAGCGGCGCAACACCACCAGACAAACCAATGCCGCGATAGTCCGTAGCGATTACATGGTGATGCTTGGCCAGCTCGTCGACGATGCGTGGATCGAAGTTGTCGAGAACGGCTCCCCAATGATTCAGGAGGATGAGGGGAACGCCACCTTTGCGCCCGAGCTCACGGTAAGCGAAGGGAACACCATCGATTTCGAGGGTCTGGTTGGGTGCGGCGATGTACTGGGTCATATTAATGATCTCGAATTGAAGATGGA
Source organism: Pseudomonas kermanshahensis (assembly GCF_014269205.2). Taxonomy (NCBI): domain Bacteria; kingdom Pseudomonadati; phylum Pseudomonadota; class Gammaproteobacteria; order Pseudomonadales; family Pseudomonadaceae; genus Pseudomonas; species Pseudomonas kermanshahensis. The sequence continues at coordinate 2,558,002 of NZ_JABWRY020000001.1, read as the reverse complement.
CGCGCTGGGCTTAAGCGTTTTCCAGTGCGGGATAATCGATGTAGCCCGCTGCACCGCCACCGTAGAGGGTCGAGGGGTCGAAACTGGCCAACGCAGCACCGGAGTTCAGTCGCTCGACCAAGTCAGGGTTTGCGATGAAGGGCCGGCCAATCGCAAACAGATCTGCTTGCCCTGCCGCCAATTGAGAGGAAGCGAGCTCCACGTCGTAGCCGTTGTTGACGATCACGGTATTGGTGAAGCGCCTGCGCAGGCCGGCGTAATCAAACGGAGCAATATCACGTGAGCCACCCGGCACACCTTCAATAACGTGGAGGTACACCAGGCCAAGCTCATTGAGCTTGTCGATCAAGTAGTCGTACTGCTTTTGAGCATTGGTGCTGGAAACATCATTGAACGGGGAGACAGGCGAAATGCGGATGCCCGTGCGCTCGGCGCCAATTTCTGATGCCACCGCCTGGGCAATTTCCAGAACGAGCCGTGCCCGGTTGGCTACCGAACCACCATAAGCGTCGGTACGTTTGTTCGCGCTGTCCTTCAGGAATTGATCCAGCAGGTAGCCGTTGGCTGCATGGATCTCGACCCCATCGAAGCCGGCCTTGATGGCGTTAGCTGCAGACTGTCGGAAGTCTTCGACAATGTCTGGGAGTTCTTCGATACGAAGCGCACGAGGCTCGGAGACATCCACAAGTTCGTTATTCACGGAGACCTTGGCAGCAGCTCGGATTGCAGAAGGTGCTACAGGCGGTTGACCGTCCTGGTAAACGACGTGCGATACCCGGCCAACGTGCCAGATCTGAAGGAAGATACGACCACCCTCAGCATGGACGGCATCGGTCACTTCGCGCCAAGCGCTCACCTGTTGTTGGGTGAAGATGCCGGGCGTGTTCTGGTAGCCCTGAGCTTGCTTTGAAACTTGGGTAGCTTCAGTGATCAACAACCCTGCAGAAGCGCGCTGGCTGTAGTAGGTAGCGGCGAACTGGCTCGGCAGCAGGCCCTCCTCCGCTCGGTTGCGCGTCAGCGGCGCCATCACGATACGGTTGGAAAGGGTGATTGCCCCAAGGGTGTAGGGCTCAAATACGGATTTCTCAGCCATTCTCAACATTCCGATACTACGAATTAGGTTTCAAACACACCGCTATTGAAGACGCTTACGCGCCCCCAGCAGCCCAGGTGGGGGTGGCCTTACTCTTCCAAGAATTGGAGAGCGTGTTTCAGGAAGCGCTCGGGATACTGGAAGTGAGCGGCGTGACCGGAGTCCGGGTAGATCAGCAGCTGGGCATTCGGGATGTTCTGCACCAGGCTCCACGAATTGATCGAAGGGATCATGACGTCGTCTACGCCATTAACTACCAAGGTGGGCTGCTTGAGCTCGTTGAGGTAAGAGAAGCGGTTCTCGCCCTGTGCCGACTGGACATAGGCTGCAAAAGCAGCGCCCTGTGCCATGGCGACATCAATCGAGCTTGGGGTGTCTTGATCGGCGCGCTGGTTGCGGCGCTCCCAGAACGCCAGGCCCGCCTTCTTGGCTGCTTCCGAACGACCGAAGAAGAGGAACAGGAAGTTTTCGATGGTCGGAACGGGGTTCGAAGCGGCCTCTCTCACCCCCTCCGCCATGGTTGGATCACCACCGCGCAGTCCGGTGCCGAGCAGCAAAAGCTTGCGTACCAACTCGGGGTGACGAAGCGCCACCTCCTGAACTTGCAGACCACCGATGGAGAAGCCAAGCAGGTCGACTTGGGTCAGCCCCAGTGCCTTGATGGCCGCTGCAATGTCATCCGCCATTTGCTCAATGGTCGTGGCCGGTGTTCCCGACGACGACGCTACACCCCTACCGTTCAGCAGGATCACTTCACGACCCGCAGCCAGACCATCAGTGATGATCGGATCCCAGTGATCGAGCCCACCACGGAAGTGGGCAATGAAGACCAGGGGAACACCTGAAGTATTACCCCAGCGACGGTAGGTGAAGGTGTCGCCGCCTACTTCTACTGTGCGGGTCGGAACGGTGAGATGGGTATAGCTCATGACATTTTGCTCTCTCAGTGGAAGACATAGCCTAATGATGATGATCGTCATCAATCCAGTCAACAACTTTGATTATGAACGTCATCAATGTATGATATTGGTTGGCTTGATAGCGAAGAGAGCTGAGAAATGAAGGTCACCAAGGCCCAAGCACAAGCTAACCGGGCCCATATCGTGGAAACGTCCTCCACGCTATTCCGTGAGCGCGGCTACGACGGCGTGGGTGTTGCAGACCTCATGGGAGCTGCCGGCTTCACCCACGGCGGTTTTTACAAACACTTCAAATCCAAGGCGGATTTGATAGGTGAATCCGCGACGTGCGGAATCAACAAGACGGTCGAGCAGATGCAGGGCATCGAGCTCGCCGACTTCGTCAATTTCTACCTGTCCCGCAAGCACCGCGATGAGAAAGGGAAAGGTTGCACCCTAGCGGCACTGGGCGGAGACGCCGCTCGACAGTCCAATGACATCAAAGCAGCTTACGAGGCTGGGATTGAAAAGTTGCTGGAGGTTTTACAGGGCAAGGATGACGAACCGAAAGCAAGTCGTGCGGAAATCATCGACACCTTCGCACACGCCCTCGGCGCCTTGATTCTGTCTCGCGCTTGTCCGGACGACTCACCACTAGCTGATGAAGTGCTCAGCGTGTGCCGTGAGCAGATCATGGACAAATTGACGCCCTGAGGCAGGCCCATCCATTGCCCATGAGCGTCACTGCTCGAGCATGAGTCCTTTCCACTTGAAAGGTGGATGCCCTGGTATGGAGATCAGGCCGCCCGCATCTGCGGCGTCTTCGGCCACTTCCCTAGGCGCAACCTTTTCCCCGCCCTCAACAGATGACTGATCAGCAGGCAGTTCAGTCGAATCGAGAGCACCTACACATTCGGTAGTTCCAGGTACAGGCTTTTGCATCGAGCGTCCTTAGAGTCAGAAACCATAAGCCCAATGATTATGATCATCATCATTAAAGTCAAACCTTTGATGTCAACCATAATCATTGAATGCGATAGCTGCCGTTCCTGATGAGGTGGTTGGCATGGCCAGACCGTTCGATCCGAATGCGACTTACTTGAATTCCAGGCGAAAAAACCGCCAACAGGGGCGGTTCGCAACGAACCACCATTCGGCATGATCAATGCCATCGATATGCACACCCGTAAAGTGCTGTGGCAGAACCCGCTGGGTACTGCTCGTGCGAACGGCCCGTTCGGTCGGGACATTGCCTTCGTCGGGCGCAACAGCACCTATTCGGTAAGCATGGAGCGTTTGCACGGCTACATGGAGTGCTTGGAGAAAAACGGGATTACCCCACATCCGGACTGGATGATCGAAACTGCCATCAGCCTGGCTGGCGGCAAAGACGGCATGAGTCGCCTGCTCGACATGGATCGTCGGCCGACAGGAGTGGTTTGCTACAACGACCTGATTGCCACTGGCGCGCTCAGCGAGCTGGGCAACCGAGGACTTAAGGCGGGTGAGGACATCGCTTTGATCGGGAGTGACGGGGTCGCGAGCTCCGCATACTGCAACCCTCCCCTCACCACCGTGGCCCTGGAGCCTGAGCGTATTGGAGAGGTTGCTAGCGAAATGCTCATGAAGCGCCTGAAGAACCCAGACGCCCCTGCCATGAAGTTCTTACTCAAACCGAAGCTGATTGTGCGTAAAAGCTGCGGCCTGACGCGTAACTAATCAACCCGAGAATTGGCAGCTATGCAGGAGGCTCGGAGAATTATTTACTTCTTATTAGCACGCGCAGGTTGGTTACCTTTCTGCCGCCTGTCAATCCTCAGCGAGAGCCGAGCAGCTTCATAAAAACAGACTTTGTTCTTTCCGAATGTGAGCTGACGAGCCGCACCTTGCGGCCCGCTATCAGAGATCTTGACTTTGGTCGCTAGGGCTTCCTGTGTGACGCGGGGGTTCATCCCATTCCCGATCTTTCCTCCCTCTTGTACGCCGACCGGTTCATCAACTGGATCGCCCACAACTGCATCCGTTGAATTCCCAACGGCAATACAACACATGCATCTAGGGCTTGGATTGGCGCGGGCAGATTTGAGACTGAAACTTTTTCAGATATCCGAGGCTGAGCGCACCAAATAAGCGTATGAAATGAGAAAAGCCACCCAAGCCGCAGTGGCAAAAGTGGCTTTTTTCCTATCAACATGCCCCACTGTCGGGCATCAAGTTTGCCCCCAGCACACCGGCAATCGCACAGCGTTCGTCGTTGTCGGAGCTGTCACCGCTGATACCGATAGCGCCGATCACTTCCCCTGCCCCATTACGCACCAGCACCCCGCCGGGCACCGGAACCATATTGCCGCCGGCCAGGGCACTCAATGCATTGAAGAATGCAGGAAGCGCGGCAGCACGATGGGCAAGTTCGCGGCCGCCAAAGCCCATGCCGAGCACTGAGGCGGCCTTGCCCGACGCGATTTGCGGTCGCAGCAGGCTGGCGCGCTCGTCGCGTTTGAGCGCCAGCAGGTGACCGCCGGCATCCAGTACCGCAACACAAAGTGGCTGCAAGGCTAACCGCCGTCCCTCTGCCAGCGCAGTGTCGACCATCTGCGACGCCAGTTCCAGGGTGAGCTTATTCATGCCGGCCTACCTCTTGCTCAGGTTCAGGTGCGCTGCGCTTGCCCATTTCCACGGCCCGTTGCCGGGTGTGAAGTTCGGCCCATTTCACCGTGTTGAAGTCACTGACCTTGTAGGGATCGTAGCCCGGTACCTGGGCCTCCACGCGATGCCCGCCTAGGTACACGTCACGTATGCGCTCGCGCTCCTGAAGAATCGAGACGTTCTGCAGGGGGGAGCCATCAACACAGATGAAGTCGGCGCGACGGCCAACCTCGATGGCGCCCACCTGCTGCGCCACGGGCATCATCCGCGCGGCAACCGAGGTTGCCGCGCGCAATGCCTGGGCAGGGCTGAAACCCAACCAGTCGACAAAAATCTCGATTTCACGGGCGTGCCATTCACCGTAGGGAGTGATGGCGAAACCGCTGTCACTGCCGGTCATGAACGGCACACCGGCTTCCCGGGCGCGGCGCAAGTTGCGACAACCCACCTCGATCACACGGCGCTGCATCGCAGCGTAACCACAGCGGGTCGAAGGCTCGTAATCCTCGGCAAATTCGACGTTGTTGGCGAGCATGGTGAAGGTCGGAGCGAGGTGACTACCCGATTCGAGTATTGCCTCGATACAGGCATCGTCTAGGAAAAACCCGTGGAAGATCACGTCCACCCCCGCCTTCGCCGCATACAGCACCGCTTCGCGGCCATAGGCATGCACGGCGACCTTTTTTCCAAGGCGGTGGATCTCCTCGACCATGGCGCGGGTCTCGTCCTGGGTGAACGCGGCGATATGTTCCCCGTTGGGACGCATGTGCGGGCCGTCCATAGCGATCTTGATCAGGTCCACGCCATCCTTGGCCTGGCGACGGATTTCCGCAATCTGCTCGTCGCGGGTAGCGCACAGGCGGCCAGAGAAATACTCAGGCGTACCGACCCAACTGGGGAACCAATCGTTCAGGCTCTGCCGGTTGGCGATTACATTGCTGCTGGCGGCGATGCGAGGGCCACTGAACATACCGGCATTGATAGCGTTGCGTACGGCAATGCTGCAATGCCCGGCGTCACCCGGCACCACCACCGAGGTGTAGCCGGCGGCCAATACATGCTGGGTAAAAAACAGACCGCGCAGGGCGCGAAATTCCGGCGAGACGTGCAGGTCGATGTCTTCCTCGCTCTTGGCGTTGCCGAACACCAGATGGGTGTGGACATCCACCAGGCCGGGCATGACGAAGTGTCCGCCAGTGTCAATCACGCGTTCGCCAGGCAATGGCTGCGGAGCGGTCTGGCGAGGGCCGACATGGGTGAACATACCCTTTTCGATGATCAGCACCTGGTCGTGTCGAGCCTGGTCCTCAAGGCCAGTAAAGAGGGTTTGGCAGTGAACGTGGCGTCTGGGCATGTCGGTCTGTCCTGTTGTTGTCGTACCGACACGGTATTGGGCAGCCAATGCCTGAGGAAGTGAAGTTTCCTACTGGCCGGCCATGACAGAAATTGATAGCCGTCGTTGTCAGCCCGCCACCTCCGCCAACAACTGGCGCAGCCAGACCAGCGCCGGGTCACTGTCCTGGTAGGCGTGCCATTGCATCACCTGCAGAGTGGCGGGAATGGCGAGTGGTGGTGGCAGCAGGCGCAGAGGAAAGCGCTGCGCGTAGAGGTGCGCCAGGCGACTGTGCAGGGTCGATAGGCAGGGGCCGCCAACGATGAATTCCGGTATCAACGCGAACTGGTCCACCGCCACAGCCACCCGCCGCGCCAGCCCCTGGCTTGCGATAAATTCCGCTTCCATGCTGCCCTGGGCGCCTGCGCCGGTCTCGCGGACCACATGTGGCGCTGCCAAGTAATGCTCCAGCGTGAGGCCGTCCATCAGGGCGCAATTATCCCTGCAGGCAATGACGCTGAAGCTGTCTTCGAACAACGGTTGTTGCGGATGACGCGCCGAGCCATGGGCAAGCGGCAGGATCACCAGGTCGCAGTGTCGGTGCTCCAGGGCCTCATCCACCAGGCTGCCCGGCTCGGCACCGCGCAGCGGCACCAGCGTGAGAAGTTGCAAGTCGACCTGGGGCGCAAGGCTGGCCAACCGTCGCATCAGCGCCGGCATGAGCACCGCGATCACATAATCTGACGCAATGATGCGGAACTTGCGGCGCGCCGCTCCCGGGTCGAAGCTTGCATTGGCGAAGGCAATGCCCCGCGCGTTTTCCAGTACCTGGTCGATACGTGGGTGCAGTGACTGCATCAGCGCCGTGGGCAGCATGGCGCCGCCCACGAGGACAAACAGCGGATCGTTAAAATGCTCCCGCAGGCGACCCAGGGCCGCGCTGACCGCTGACTGGGTCAGGTGCAGGCGCACTGCGGCGCGCGTGACGTGCTGCTCGACAAACAAAGCGTCCAGCACCACCAGCAGGTTCAGGTCTAGTCCATGGAAGCGCACGCAATAGCCTCATCGTTTGCCCGAGGGCCACCCTCCTCCAGCCAAACATTTCCCGAAACGTCGACCTTTACCATCAGTGCTTGCAGCGACTGGCCCTGACAGGGGCCAAGCACGCAGAAGCCGTTGTCGGGTTGAAACAGCGCACCATGAGCAAAGCAGACGATGTGCCGGCCATCGCCAGACATGAAGCGGTCCTTGCGGTACTGCATGGCCACGTCCAGGTGCGGACACAGGTTTCGATAGACACGCACCTGGCCACGCCAGCGCAACGCAAGAACGGTATCACGCCCCTGGGCCCAGGGGTCGAACCCACGTGCAAGGCCTTCCTGCAACTCGTCGTCGCGGCAAAGCAATGTCAAATCCTGGGACACAGAGACCTCGATAACTCAGGGGGTGAACGCGTAAATACCGGAATAGCCGCCACGGCTAGCAGTTTCAGATCGGTTCGGCGGTCAGCTTGAGCATCGCCTTGGTCAGTCCGATGCGATCGAACGTCGCGTCACGGGCCATTTCCCTCTCCCCGGCCATGATCGAGTTCTCGCTGATGTACTTGCAGCGCTCAAAGCGGCGCGTCATGAAACGCTCAAGCCGCTCCTCCACCGAGCCGCTGCCGCACAGCTCCAGGCTCAGAACCAGCGCGTCTTCGATTGCCATCCCGGCGCCCTGCCCCAGATGCGGCGTGGTTGCATGAGCCGCGTCGCCAATCAGCAGCACACGGCCTTTGAACCAAGGTTCGTTGACGAACACCACTTCCATGGGTTTGTAGACCACCTGGCTGCTGTCGGTAATCTGCTCGCGCAGCTCGCCCACTAGGCCTGCGATCTTACTGATGCGGTCACGCATCAGTTCGGCCAACTGTGCCGGCTCATAGCGGGGGTTACCCGGTTCGTGTGAGGTGGAGAACATGTACATCAGGTCATCGGACAGCGGTACCAGGCCGGCGTTGCCCTCAGCGCCGACATAGCTCGCCAGATGATCAATGGAAGGATGTCGAGGAAAGTTGTAGCGCCACACGGCCTGCCCGGTGAAACGCGGCTTGTAGGTGTCGCCAAAGAGCATGCCGCGAATCTTCGAGTAAACGCCGTCGGCCCCCACAACCAAGTCGTAGCGAGCAGCGCTGCCATCGGTGAAGCTCACATCCACGCCGGCCGCGTCTTGTTGGAAGGATTCTACCGACAAGCCAAGGCGTACCTGGGTGCCAAGGTCGATCGCAGTGGTGCTCAGCACCTGGTGCAGAGACAGGCGCGAGATACCGACGTTGGCGGGATACTCCGGGCCGGCCAGGCGCTGGCCTGGGATGCGTACCAGGGCATTGCCCTGCAGATCGTAGATGCCAACGTCCTCGAAGGCATAGGCCGCTTCGAGGTAGCCTTCGAGCACGCCGAGGCGGGCCATCTCTCGCACTACGTTGCTCTGCTGAATGATGCCGACGCCATAGACGGTCCACTCGGACTTGATTTCCACCAGGTCCACCGCGATGCCCTGGCGGCGCAATGCGATGGCCGCGCAGAGGCCACCAATCCCGCCGCCGACTACGAGTACCTTGCTGATATCGCTGCTCATGGATGAATCCTTGTTCTTGTTGTGGGAGCGCAGGGTCGATCGCGAGCGTGACAACCCGAGCATTAACAGTGTTTTGACCGGGACCACGCCAGCGCGGCTGGATAGCACAACAACAGAGAGGCCCTTAGGAGCACAGGCTAGGAAGGGAGGAACAATTTGACTAATCGTTAGTCGGGATGCAGGGTATCGCGAAAATAAATACAACAAGAGATGCCCGTGATGCGCTTTAAACACCTGGATTTGAACCTCCTGGTGGCGCTGGATGTACTGCTCGAAGAGCAGAACATCACCCGTGCCGCCGCCCGCCTGCACATGACCCAATCGGCCACCAGCGGTGTGCTCGGACGCCTGCGGACCTACTTCGAAGATGACCTGCTAGTGCAGGTGGGCCGCAAGATGATGCCCACTCCACTGGCAAAGGAACTGGCGTTACCGGTTCGCGACGTACTGCTGAAAATCCAGACCTCCATCACCGCCAAACCAGTGCACGACATCTCCGAGAGTAAACGTCACTTCCGCATCATGGCCTCGGACTACCTGATCAGCGTGCTGTTCGCCGAGGCGATTCGCGAGATCAACCACGAAGCCCCGAACATCACCTTCGAACTCATCAGCCCCGGCCAGACCGCCATGGAAATGCTCATGCGCGGCGAAGTGGACCTGATGATCGCGCCAGAGCACTTCATCGTTAAGGAGCACCCCTCACAGCTCTTGTTCGACGAACAGCACGTCTGCGTGGTGTGCGCCGAGAACCACAGCATCGGCGAGCGCCTGACACTGGAACGCTACCTTGAGCTGGGCCATGTCGGCGTCGCCTTCGGGCGCAGCCGTACGCCCGGCATAGAGGAGTGGTTCATGAGCCAATACGGTTGCAAACGCCGCGTGGAAGTCATCACCCACGACTTCAATACCTTGGCGCAACTGGTCATTGGGACCCAACGCATCGCCACCATGCACAGCCGCCTGGCACGGCTTTATGCACGCAACCTGCCGCTGCGCATCTTGCCGCCGCCGGTGGAGCTGCCGGCCATGCAGGAATACATGAGTTGGCACCGCAGCCTGGACCGTGACCCCATGCTGCGCTGGCTGCGCGAAAAGCTGACGGAGATGGTCAGCCGCCCAGAGTCTGCCGTTACCGCTTGAGCCCCTCGGCATCCGGGGTCCCGCTACAGCCCCGTCCCGGATGCGCAACCAAACGATACTGGCGATGCGTCCCCTCAGCGTTCGCCATGCCTGCCATCACGGCGGCACGCCAGGTATCTCGCAATCCGATAGCTGGCATCCAAACAAGCGATTTGTCCAATCCTTTGGCCCATGCGAGCTTGCGCAAGCTGCCCCAAGGGGCGGCCGACGCCCGCGCCACTGCCTGATGCGGGAGCGTTCACACCGGGTTGCCCGACTTGAGCCCTGCCGATCTGCGAACAGCGCCTCGGGCGATAGCCCTGGCTATGCAGGGTCGATTGCGGCCAGGACCAGAAGAAGGAAAAACAACAATATGTTCCGCTATTTCCCCACCAACTACGTTTGGAACCTCTCGGTAAACCTCGCTATCGAGATGGGCGCGCGCATCGGTGAAATCGTCGAAATGTGCGAACCGCTTCAGGAAGCCGCCAAGCAACCTGACGCCGACGGAACCCGCGCCTTTCGAGAAGCCTGGTCGAAGACGGCCGACAAACTCTGCGACCTGGCCCGCGAGGACGAAGAGAAAGGCCGCCTGCTTTCGGCCGGCGAAAAGTACAACCGTGCCGCAACCTACTACCTCACAGGTGAACGCCTGCAAGCTCACGGCGCCCCAGGTCGCATGGCGCTTTACCAACGCTTCCTCGACACCTTCGCCCGCGGCATCGCGCTCTCCGGCGAGAATTGCGAGCGGGTCGAGATCCCCTATGAGGGCAAAGTCATTTCCGGGCTATTCATCCGTGCCGAAGGCGTACAGGGGCCGGCGCCTCTACTGCTGCAACTCAACGGCCTGGATTCCACGAAAGAAATGAAATACCGGGTTGGCCTGCCGACCTGGCTCGCCAAGCGGGGCGTGTCATCGCTAGTGATCGACCAGCCGGGCGCCGGCGAAGCGCTGCGCCTGCACGACCTGAAAGCCCGTTATGACGCCGAGCATTGGGGCAGCCGCGTGTTCGACTGGCTGGAAACCCGTGCGGATGTGGACCCCAAGCGCATCGGCTGCGAAGGCGTGTCGCTGGGCGGCTACTACTGCCCGCGTGTGGTGGCTTTCGAGCCGCGCTTTGCCTGTGGCGTGGTGTGGGGCGCCAACCACGACTGGCGCGACGTGCAAAAGCGCCGCCTGGAACGCGAAGGCAGCTTCCCGGTGCCGCATTACTGGGAGCACGTGCGCTGGGTGTGGGGCGGCAAAAACATCGACGAATTCATGACCATCGCCGAAAACGTCCACCTAGACGGCGTGGTGGAACGGATCAAGGTGCCGTTCCTGGTCACCCATGGCGAGCAGGACTCACAGATCCCGCTCAAATGGGCCCACCGCACCTACGAACAACTGGTCAATAGCCCCAAGCGCGAACTGAAGATCTTCACCCCGCGCGAAGGCGGTGTGCAGCACTCCAGCTTCGATAACTCCATTAACGCCGGCCAGTACATCGCCGACTGGGTCGCCGAAAACCTCGGTGGTCGTACCGCCTGATAGACAAGAAGAGAAACCGACCATGAAGATCATCGGACCTGATTACCTTGTGTTCGGCGTCGACAACGTCGACGCCTGCGTGCAATACCTCACCGACTACGGTTTGAAGCCGGGCAAGCTGGACGAAGCCGGCGGCTACCTTGAGGCCCTGGACGGCACTGGCATTGAAATTCGCCACCGCGACGACCCACGCCTGCCCAAGGCCATGGAGACTGCGAACACCCTGCGCGAAACCGTTTACGGCGTAGCCGACGAAGCCACCCTGCAGGCCATCGAGGCCGAACTTTCCAAGGACCGCACCGTTGTGCGTGGGGAGGACGGCGTTTTGCGCGTGGTGGACGACATGGGCTTCGCCCTAGGTTTTCGCATCACCCTGCGCCGCCCGTTGGTGATGCCCGGCGAGATAAGCAACGCCCCCGGCGCACAGCTGGGCCGCGCCATCAACTCGCTGGGCGCCAGCGACGACATGCCGGCTTTGCCACGCAGCCTGTCGCATGTGGTCTATTTCGTGCCTGACCAGGCCAAGGCAGAAGCGTTCTACACCCGCCTGGGCTTTGTCTGCACCGACCGCTTCGTCGACACCGGCCCCTTCCTGCGCCCGGCTGGCACCCAGGACCACCACACCCTGTTCCTGATCCAGACGCCGCCGTTCATGAAAGGTATCGAACACTTTACCTTCCACATGGGTGGCCCAACCGAGGTAATGATTGCCGGTACCCGCTTCGTCGAGAAAGGCTATGAGTCGTTCTGGGGGCCAGGGCGTCACCAGCTGGGGTCCAACTGGTTCTGGTACTTCAACAGCCCCATGGGCTGCCACGTGGAATATGACGCCGACATGGACCTGCATGACGAGCGCTGGACCGCGCGGGTTGCAGCGCCCGGTGCCGACAACTCGCAGTACTTTCTCTTCCACTACCAGGAAAAATGGGCCCCTGGCGGCCCGCCACCCAAACATTGAGGGTGGGTGGCTCCACGAACGCTGACACGCCGTGAGCGGGTCGCCCCCTATACCCTGGGGCGACCCGCTCTTCGTTTCCCGGCAAACCGGTTGGCGAGGGGTCATTCAGACTGCTTGTACTACCCTACCACTCCGAGTGGGTCAAGGTTGTTGGCGGGATACGGCGAATGGTGCGAAAGCCCACATGAGAGGTCGCCAGGTCCGCATCCTGGCGCTCACGTGCCGCCGTGCGATAGCGGGCGCAATAGGACGCGGCGCAAAGGTAGGAGCCACCCTTGATGACCTGAGGACGCGACGGTGCAAGCGCGCTACGCAATTGGCTCGGATCGCCATTGGCGTGACTGATCAGCGGCCCCCATTGGGCATCTGCCGTCCATTCCCAAACGTTGCCGATCATGTCGAACAGCCCAGCGGCGTTGGCGGCAAAACAGCCCACTGGGGCAACGCCAGCGAAACCGTCCTCGGCTGCGTCATGCACGGGGAACACGCCCTGCCAGTAATTTGCGGCGGGCTGGCCGTTGCTGTCGCGTGGTTCCTCGCCGAGACGTTGCGAGGGGTCAACGCCGCGCGCTGCATATTCCCACTCGGCCTCGCTGGGAAGGTCGTTGCCGCGCCACTGTGCGTAGGCCTGGGCGTCCGCCAGGGTGACCAAGGTCACTGGGTATTGGTCCAGGTTGGCCAACGGCCCGTCCGGGCCCGATGGGTGGCGCCAGTCAGCACCCCTTACGTAACGCCACCAAGGCAACGCCGACCCGCCGCTGGCCGTGTCCAGCGGTACGTGGAACAACGCGGCGCCACCGGAGCGCTCAGCCTCGGTGATGTAATGGGTGGCCTCGACAAAGGCGCCGAACTGCGCGCGGGTAACCTCGGTGCGATCGATCCAGAAGTCGCCGACGTGCACTGGGGCTAACGGTCGCTCATCCGGGTAACCCCCATCAGTGCCGGGGGTGAAGCGCCCGCCGCTGACGCGGACCATCCCGGCCAGCGGGTCGTTGCCCCAACCCGCCGGCAAGCCACCGTAGGCCTCGCAGCCGGCGACATTGCCCAAGGGCAGGCTGGTGGGCGAGCGCGCAGCTACCGTCGCCAGGGCCAGCACACTCAAGCCACCCACGACGAAGAGCTGGCGCCTCATGGGGCCTTGGCCAGAGGCGGTGCGACCACTCCGACACGGCGGGCGTAGTCCTGCCAGGCCTGCTGCAAGCGTTGCGTGGTTTCCGGCTGGCTGGCGGAGAGGTCGTGCTGCTCGCCGCGATCGTGCGACAAGTCGAACAACTGCCAACGCAACGGTGGCTGGGGCTGGCCCGGCATGCTCCAGGGCACCAGGCCAAGGAGTTTCAGGTTACCTTCGCGGTAATAGCGGCTGCCAAACAGCTCACCGGCCATTACCGGCTCAGCCCGGCCTTTGCCTTCGAGCATCGGCAGCATGGAGCGGCCGGTGATGGGATGCTTGGGCTGGCCTTGGTACTGGTCACCCGGGTCCGGCAGACCCGCCAGGGCAAGGAAGGTCGGCGCTAGGTCATCCACCCGTGCCACACCACGCTCCAGCCCCTGACGACGGAGGCTGGCCGGCAATTGTACGATGGCCGGCACGCTGATACCGCCTTCGGCGGTGCTGCCCTTGAACAGCCGCAGTGGCGCCGCGCTCACCTCTGCCCAGCGCAGCCCGTAGTCGATCTGCGACCCGCGTCGGCCGAGATTCTCCAGGCGGTTGTCGGTATTCGGGCCGGCGGGGTAGTACTGCTCGTGGCGTTCGCCAGCGGGGCCGTTGTCGGACATGAAAACGATCAAGGTGTTGTCCATCTGGCCGCTGGTCTGCAGGTATTCCAGCAGGCGACCGACGTTGTGGTCGAGGTTGTCCACCATCGCGGCGTAGATCTCCATCTTGCGCGCCTCGATGCGCTTGCGCTGGGGGTCCAGTTGGTCCCAGCCAGGCAACTGCGGGGTGACCGGGAGCGGCGCGGCGCTCTGGAAGTCGGCAGGCAGCAGGCCTTTTTCTTTCATGCGCTCGATTCGCGCCTGGCGAACCGCGTCGTAGCCGCCGTCGTAGCGACCGCGGTATTTATCCAGGTAAGCCTGCGGTGCTTGCAACGGCCAGTGTGGCGAGGTGTAAGCCGCATACGCGAAGAAGGGTTTGCCACTGCCCTGCCCCGCCTTCAGGTACGCCAGCAACTTGTCGGTATAGAAGTCCGTGGAATAGAAGTCATCCGGAAGCTCCACTGGCTTGCCATTCTCGCGGTAAGAGAGTTGTTCGATCTTCGCGGTCGAGCCAGGGGCGGGCTTGAAGTGCACCCCACCCCCTTCGAGCAGGGTGAAAGACTGCTCGAAGCCACGACGGTCCGGGCCCTGCTCCGGGGCCAGGCCCAAGTGCCACTTGCCGACCATGGCGGTACGGTAACCACCATCGCGCAAGAGGCCGGCGATAGAGTGCGCCTGTTGGTTGAGGTAGCCCTCATAGCCTGGCTTGCCTCGCTGGAATGGCTGCATCCCTTCGGCCATGGTACCCAGCCCGGCCAGGTGGTTGTCGGTGCCGGACATCAGCATGGATCGGGTCGGCGAACAGGTCGGCGCAGCGTACATGCTGGTCAGTTGCAGGCCACTGGCCGCCAGGTGATCGAGGCTCGGTGTGGCAATTTCACCACCGAAGGCGCCGAGGTCGGAGTAGCCCAGGTCATCGGCTACGATCAGCAATATATTGGGGCGCTCGGCCGCGCCGGCGAAGACTGGCGCAAAGCACGCCAAGGCCGCCAACAGTATGCGTAATCGCATAGGGAGTTGCTCCTGTTCTTATTCTTCGAAGATGGCCACGGCGCGGACGAAGCCGGCCGAGGCATGCTTGATCTTGTAAGGGAAGCAAGACACCAAAAAGCCGCTGGCCGGCAGGCTATCAAGGTTGGCCAGTTTCTCCATCTGGCCGTAGCCGATGTCGCGCCCAGCCTTGTGGCCTTCCCAGATGATCGACGCATCGCCACTCGCGGCGAAGCGTTCGCGGGTGTACTTGAAGGGTGCGTCCCAGCTCCAAGCGTCGGTACCCACGACTCGCACGCCGCGCTCCAGCAGGTAGAGGGTGGCTTCACGGCCCATGCCGACGCCTGCTTCCAGATACCCCGGCTCGCCGAACAGGCTGCCGGCACGGGTGTTCACCAGCACGATGTCCAGCGGTTGCAGCTCATGGCCGATACGCGAAAGCTCAGCGTGCACCTCGGCGCCAGTCACCACATGGCCATCGGGCAGGTGGCGAAAGTCCAGCTTCACTCCCGCTTGCAGGCACCACTCCAGCGGCAGCTCATCGATACCGAACGCCGGCTTGCCGCCGTCGGTGGTAGAGGCGTAGTGCCAAGGCGCATCCATGTGAGTGCCGCTGTGGGTGGTGATCGACAGGCGCTCTGCTGCCCACGACTCGTGCCCCGGCATCTGGTCCAGGGACAGGCCAGGGAACATCGCGGCCATTTCAGGCCAACCCTGCTGGTGGTCCATGTAGTCGATCTTGGGCAGCAGCGGCGGCGGGTCGGTGTAGGGGTTGTTGTCCAGTGTTACCGAGAGATCGACGAGGCGGCGTTTACGGGCAAGGGTCATGGCAGCAGGTCTCAAAGGGTTTGTAATGACGCGCGCGCATGGCGCGGGCGTTGGCTCAGGCTAAGGGCGTTACGCACCAGCGTTTGGGCAGAGCCATCGTGATGAAATCCCAGGGCTCGCGATTGCGGGGTACGCAAAGGCGGATAGCGGCCGAACAGGGCCTCCAGGTCCACGTTCGGCTGGTAGCTCACCAAGGCCCGACGGTCGTCGCCGAAGGCCTCGGCCAGAGCCTCGACCACTTGGTCCATGGCCAGATGCAGCACTGGCAACTGCCACACCCGCTGAGGGCCGGGGTTTTGCAGTTCGGCGGCATGCAGCAGGTTGTCGACGCAGCAACGCGCCGACATCCACCAGGCGGTGGCCTGCGGCGACACCGGGCAGCAATAGTTTTCTCCAGCGGCAAGGGCGTGCATCAGGTCGCTCATGAAGGCCGAACGCAAGCCGTTCGGCTCGTGGGGCCTTGCGACGATGCCCGGTAGCCGCAATGCGCGGCCATCTACCTCGCCACGGCGGGCGAGGTCATTGAGCTGGGTTTCCACCATGACCTTGTGCGCGCCATAAGACAGCGCCGGACGCGGCATCCACTGCTCGTCCATGCGTGCCGGTAGTTGCGCGCCGTACACGGCCACGCTGCTGGCGTAGACCAGCACCGGTGGCCGCGCAGCGTTGCGCAACTGGTCGAGCAGCTCCAGGGTCGCCAGCAGATTCACCTGCCGGCCCAATGCATAGTGCTCCTCGGCTGCGCCGCCGGGGACGCTCACCAGATGGAACACGACATCCACGCCATCGGCCAGGGCGCGGCG